>JAJPEP010000052.1 GCA_021166845.1 Thiobacillus sp. | reverse complement strand
CTCGATCCTGGTGCTGCTCGACCTGTCGGAATCGACCAACGAGACGGTGCAGGATCAGGAATACAGCGTGCTCGACCTCACCCGCCAGGCCTGCGTGCTGCTGGCCGATGCGATCAGCAAGGTGGGCGACCCGTTCGCCATCCACGGCTTCTGCTCGGACGGCCGCCACGACGTCGAGTACTACCGCTTCAAGGACTTCGACCAGCACTGGGACGAAGCGCCCAAGGCGAAGCTCGCCGGCATGACCGGCCAGCTCTCCACCCGCATGGGCGCGGCGATCCGCCACGCCGGCCATCATCTGAAGCTGCAGCGCTCGGCGAAGAAACTCCTGATCGTCATCACCGACGGCGAGCCGGCCGACATCGACGTGCGCGACCCGCAGTACCTGCGCTACGATACCAAGAAGGCGGTGGAGGAAGTCGCCCGTGACGGCGTCACCACCTACTGCATGAGCCTCGACCCGCGCGCCGACAACTACGTGTCGCGCATCTTCGGGCAGAAGAACTTCATGGTGGTCGACCACGTCGAGCGGCTGCCGGAGAAACTGCCGCTGCTGTATGCGGGCCTGACGCGATAGCTTTTTCGTCCACGAAGGACATGAACGGCCGCGAAGTAAAACCAACAAAGTCCTTCAGGCTTCGCTCCTCGCGATGGCAGTTCAGCGCCTCCTTGGGATTCAGCACCCCAGGTCCAGTCCGGACCCCATTCAGGCTTCCATCGCGCGCGATACGCTTGCGAGCACGTCCGGCAGGCTGACCGTCGCGTCCGTCTGTTTCAGGCGGGTAAGCAGGCCGAAGTTTTTCAATTTTTCGTTGATGCGGGCGTTGGCTTCGCACAGCTGCACGCTGACCCCGCGCTGCTGGAAGTGGCGCGTGAGGTCGGCCAGAGCCTGCATGGCGGTAGCGTCCACAATCGGTACCTGACCCAGACGCAGGATCAGCACGCGGGTGTTGTCGTGCAGGCTGGCGAGGGTGCGCTCGAAGGTGGCGGCGGCGCCGAAGAAGAGTGGGCCGTCGATGGAGTAGACCTGCACCCCTTTGGGCACCCCCACCGGGCACAGGTTGGCCAGAACGGTGTCGCTTTCGCCCTCGATGGTCACCGTCTCGCTCATGCGCTTCATGAAGAGCAGCGCAGCGAGCAGGACGCCGACGTTGACCGCGATCACCAGGTCGGCGAAGACGGTGAGCAGGAAGGTGATGAGTAGCAGCGCCTTGTCGTTCATCGGCGCATGGCGCAAAAGATCGACGAAATGCCGCGCCTCACTCATGTTCCAGGCTACCACGAACAGGATCGCGGCCAGCGCGGCGAGCGGGATGTGCGCTGCCAGCGGCGCCAGCGCCATGATGATGGCGAGCAGAAACAGCGCATGGACCACGCTGGCGAGCGGGCTGTTGCCGCCGTTGCGGATATTGGTGGCGGTGCGCGCGATCGCACCGGTGGTGGCGAAGCCGCCGAACAGCGGCGCGGCGAGGTTGGCGATGCCCTGGCCAACCAGTTCCTGGTTGGGGTCGTGGCGGGTGCCGCCAATCATGCCGTCGGCGACCACCGCACAGAGCAGTGATTCGATCGCGCCCAGCATGGCGATGGTGAAGGCGGGGCCGATGAGTTCCAGCACGCGTGCGAAGCTGATCTGCGGCAGGTGCAGTTCGGGCAGGCCTGAGGGAATGCCGCCGAAAGCGCTGCCGATGGTGGCGACGCCATCGAACTGCCAGTAGGTCTGGGCAAGGGTGGCGGCGAGCATGGCGATGAGCGGGCTGGGGATGCGCCGGGTCAGGCGCGGCGAAATCACAACGATGGCAAGCGCGCCGACGGCAAGCAGGGTGGTTGGCAGATGCAGGCCGGGCACGGCCTCGATCAGCATTGTCAGTTTTTCATGGAAATGCTGGCCGGAGGCGGCGGGTTGCAGTCCGAAAAAATCCTTCCATTGGCCGACGAAAATGATGACCGCGATGCCGGCGGTGAAGCCGGTGATCACCGGGGTGGGGATGAAGCGGATGATGCCGCCCAGCTTCACCAGGCCCATCGCCAGCAGGATCAGCCCGGCCATGAGGCTGGCGATCTGCAAGCCGTCGATGCCGTATTTGGCGGTGATGCCGGCGAGGATGGCAATGAAGGCGCCGGTCGGTCCGCTGATCGACACCCGCGAACTGCCGAACAGCGCTGCCAGCAGGCCGGCGATGATGCCGGTGTAGATGCCCTGTTCCGGGCGCGCGCCGCTGGCAATGGCGAAGGCCATCGCCAGCGGCAGGGCGACGACGCCGACCACCAGGCCGGCGCCGATGTTGCGCATGGCATGACGCCGGCGGAACAGGCCGGCGCGCCAGGACTCCAGGGCAGCGATCATCCCTGGATCAAAACTCGTTGCGGATGCGCTTGTAGCCCTTGACCAGTTCCGTGTTGGCCTGGATCACGCTTTCCGAGAAGCTGGCGACGTCGGGCGTGACGCGTTCGATGGTTTCCAGATCTTTGTCCGACTTGATGTTGACCGTCGAAGGAATGTAGAAGCTGTGAGGCACCTCGCAGCCCTCCACCACCGAGTTGTGGCGGATCACCGAATGGCTGCCGACCACGCAGTTGAACAGGACCGAGTTGAAGCCGACGAACACCCCGTCGCCGACGGTGCAGGGACCATGCACGATGGAACGGTGCGCGATCGAGGTGCCCTTGCCGATGTTGACCCCGCCGCCGGCCTTGCAGTGGATGACCACGCCGTCCTGGATGTTTGAATTCGCACCAATGACGATAGCGTCCATCTCGCCGTTCTCGTCCACCTCGTCGGCACGGATGACGGCATAGGGGCCGATGAATACGTTCTCCTCGACGATGACCTTGCCGCACAGGATGGCGGTCGGGTCGACGAAAGCGGTTTCATGCACGACGGGCAAATGCCCGGACGGGTTCCTGCGGATCATGTTGCGCTCCAAAAAAAGGCCGTACGGGATTATCCCGCACGGCCTCGCATTTGTGGCGATCGGGTTTAGGGTTTGATGATCAGAACCGAGCAGGGCGCGTGACCGATGACCCGCTCGGCCACACTGCCGAGCAGGATTTTTCTGAGGCCGGCCCGGCCATGGCTGCCGATGATGATGAGGTCGGCGCCCGCCGCCTCCGCGGCCTTGATGATGGCGTCATCCGGGCGCCCTTCCTCCACCTGGCCTTCCGCTTCAACGCCCAGCCCCTTGAGACGCTCCAGCGCAACGGCAACTGCCCGTTTCGCCTCCTGGCGCCGTTCCTCGCTGTGACTGCTGGTAACGACCGATACCACCTTCACCGGCAGGCGTGCCTGTCGGGCAACACGGCCTGCGGCATCGATCGCTGCATCGCTGTATTCCGATCCGTCGGTCGCGAGCAGAATATGCTTCTCCCACAGGTGCGCGGCACGCGGCACCACGAGCACGGGGCATTCGGCCTGGCCCACGACCTTCGCCGTCGCATCGCCCACCATCATGCGCGCGAGGCCACGCTTGCCGCGACGGCCGAGAACAATGATGTCGGATTTAAGCTCGCTGGCGGCCTCGATAATGGCCGTGGCAGGATCGGTCGCGTCACGGATCGTGGTCCCGGCGTCTTCGCCGGCCTCTTCGACAAATGTCTTCAGTGCCTCGCGCGCATGCTGCTGGGCCATTTCCTGCAGGTTGGGTACGAAGGTGCTGTATTCGGGATTGTCGAGCGCGATGGACAGGCCGGTCAGCTGCGCGCCGTAGGTCCGGGCCAGGGCCACGCCCGTGCGAATGGCGCCGGCAGAGCCATCGGAGCCATCCGTGGCGACGAGGACGTGGGTCAGTTTTCCTGCTTCCGGAAGGGTGTTGATGGGCATGGTGTCTTCCTTTCTGGTTCAATCAGCTACTTCGGTTCGGCCCAGGACGGTCTGCTTTTCCTTATGCGCCTTCATTCCCTTGAACAGGGCGGACAGGACCGTATACGCACCCACGATCAGGGCCACTGCCAACACGCCGTCGCCAATCCACTTGAGAATCTGCGTCATGGAAGGGGCCAGCGGTTCCATCAATCCGAGGTGGCTGAGATAACCGGGGATATAGAAGAAGCGGGAGAACAGCACGGTCAGCATGATGACCGCCATGGTGAACTTGACCTGATAGTCCTTCACGTAGGTGGTGCCGATGGCGCCGACCTGGATGCCGAATAGTGATCCCAACAGGATCAGCATGGCGAGGCGAATGTCCACAGCGCCTTCCAGGCCGTAGAAAATCGTCCCGCCCAAGCCCATGACGAAAGCAATGACGAGTTCCGTGGCGGTGGCCATGATGGCCGGCACGCCGAGCAGGTAGATCATCGCCGGCACGCCGATGAAGCCGCCCACGGCGATGGCCGAGGCCAGGAAGCCGGTGGCGAAGCCGATGGGGACGAGGAACAGTATCGACAGTTCGGCCTGCGCGGCCTTGGAATAGATCATGGTGCCCGGGATGTTGACCGATTGGACCCAGCGCGCCACTTTGGTGATCGGCGTGGCCTCCTCGCCCTGGCCCGCGTCATCCAGGGCCTTCAGCTTGCGGTAGTCCTTGAACACGAAGCCGCCCACGACGGCCAGCGTCACGATGAACATCGCCGATACGTAGAGATCGGTGCCGACGGCGCCGAAGGTGTTCTTGATGTCGGTCATCACATGTTTGCCGAACAGCACGCCGCCTTCGGCGAACAAACCCAGAACCAGGCCCAGCTTTACGTCCACCTGGCCATACTTGTTACGTTTGACTGCGCCCACGAGCGCCTTCGGGAATTTGTGGCAGATGTTGGAGGCCACCGCGACAATGCCGGGCGCGCCCAGCGCCATCATGGCCGGTGTGAGGACAAAGGCGCCACCCGATCCGATGAAGCCGGACACCATGCCGCCGACAAAGCCGACCAGGATGAGCAGGATGGCGGTGACGGGGGTGATTTCGATGAAGTTGATCAGTTCCATGCCGTGTTCCACGTCGATTCCTTATTTTTTGGCCTTGAGACCGACAACATCCCAGAACAGGCCGGTGAAGATGCCATGGGTGTAGGAGAGGGCGAAAGCCAGCGCGATGGGCGCGAACACGTACCACCAGGTGCCTTCGATGAATGATCCGCTTTCAGCTGCGCACAGCTCGGGCGTGGCCTTGCTGTAGTACGTGGCGTCGGCATCCCCCTGCACCAGGCAGGCATCCTGGGTGATGTGGGCCAGCTGCTCGAAAACGTCTGAATACTGAAACAGGAACCAGTAGAGGCCGACTGTAATGATGCCCCATACCAGCGCCTTGCCGAAGGAGGCTTGACTCACTGCCATGAAAAACTCCCTGTGAAGGATTGGTGAATATTGAAGTGGATGAAAATATGCATTCCCGGCGGGCCGGGAATGAAATTTGATGCAATTTTAACACTGGGCGGCCTAAACTGGCCTTTTCATGTGATGAATCGGCGACTGAAGCAATGGAACCTGCAATCCCTCTGCATGTCCTGGTGATCGAGGACAATCCCGATCTGGCCGCCAATGTCTGTGATTTTCTGGAGGCCAAAGGCCATGTCGCCGATGCGGCGGGGGACGGGATTACCGGGCTGCACCTGGCCATCACCAAGAATTACGATGCCATTGTCCTCGACATCGTCTTGCCCGGAATGGATGGACTCACGCTATGCAGGAAATTTCGGGAAGAAGCCAAGCGCAACACGCCCGTACTCATGCTGACCGCGCGTGATGCGCTGGACGACCGGGTGGCGGGCCTTGAATGCGGTGCCGACGACTATGTGCTGAAACCGTTTGCCCTGCGCGAGCTGGAAGCACGCCTGAAGGCGCTGGTGCGGCGAGCCAGCCATGGCGTGGCTGGGACGGTGCTGCAAGTGGCTGATCTTCACTTCGATCCCGCACTGTTCAGATTGCGGCGTGGCGAGCGCCAGATCTCGTTGCCGCCGATTCCGCTCAGGCTGCTGGAAGTCCTGATGCGCGCCTCGCCCAGGGTGATCAAGAGAGAAGAACTGGAGCGCGCGGTCTGGGGGGATGCCCCTCCCGACTCCGATGCCCTGCGCTCGCACATGCATACTATCCGCGCGGCGGTGGACGGGCCGGGTGAGCCGCCGCTCATCCACACCCAGCGAGGGATTGGTTACCGCATGGCGCCGCCCGATGCGCTTTAGCCGAAGTCTGCGCTTTCGCGTCGCCACGGCTTTTGCGGCCGTGGGTGGCGTGATCAGCCTGATCACCGCCGTCGGTCTCTATATCGGCGTGCGGGATGCGGGCGAGCGCCTGATCGACGAAACACTTAACGCGGAAATCCAGGATTACCTGTCGCGCCGCAGCCGCAATCCGTATTCGCACCCGCCGGCAACCGCTTCCCTGTTGGGCTATGTGCTGCCTGCGCGCCAGGGCGAACCCATTCCGCCAGATGCGATCGCCGTTTGGCCGCCGGGACTGCATGAAATCAAAATGGGCGCGACCTACTACCGCGTTGCCATCGCGGATCGCGCCGGCAGTCGTTATTTCCTGCTCTACAACGAAACGCTTTTACGTCAAAAACAGGCCAGGCTGATTCTCTATCTGTCCGCGTTCGTCGTTCTGATGACGTTGCTGTCCGGAGGCCTGGCCTTGTGGCTGGCCGAGCGCGTTATCGAACCGGTCAAGGAGCTGGCGCGCAGGGTGCGTAGTGTGCAGCCGGATGCCCACCCGGAAAAGCTGAGTGACGATTTTTCGCACGATGAGGTCGGTGAACTGGCGCATGCGTTTGAGCAGGCGCTGGACCGGCTGGCCCACTTCATCGACCGCGAGCGCGCCTTCACGGCCGACGTGTCGCACGAGCTGCGCACGCCCATCGCGGTGATACGCGGCGCTGCTGAAGTGTTGCTGGCGGATGAGTCGCGTCCGGAGAAGGATCGACAGCGATTGCAGCGTATCGAGCGTGGCGCGGCCGACATGGCGGATTTGTCCACCGCGCTTCTGGCCATGGCGCGCGAGCGCGATGACGAACGACGCGAGCCAGTCGACCTGGCCGCGCTGATCGAAGAATCGATCGAAAAGCACCGGCACCTGCTGGGCAGGCGGCCGGTCGACATCAGCCTGGAAATCCTCGCGCACCCCCAGGTCGTGGCTGATGCCAATCTGCTGGCCATCGTGATCGCCAACCTGCTGCGCAACAGTTTTACCTATACCGATCATGGCAGCGTGCGGATTCGCCTGGACGAGCATATGCTGACGGTCACCGATACCGGGGTGGGCATTCCGCGCGCGGCACTCGACAAGGTGTTCCAGCGTCTCTATAAAGGGGTGCACAGCGAGGGGGCGGGTATCGGGCTGTCGCTGGTCAGGAAGATCTGCGACCGCTACGGCTGGACCATCACACTGGACAGCAAAGAAAGCCAGGGGACGCGCGCCGAGTTGTGTTTCAGGCCGTCTTGACGCCATCTTGACGTCACCTTGACGTCAAGATGATGTGTTCTGCGGTATTTATTGCAGGTTCAGTGCAAGTTTCCCCGCCGCTATGACCCTGCCGACTCAGCTTACGCTACCCAAATGGCTTAAACCCTTTACCTCCTTTCTCCTCTGGTTGCCGCGCGTCAACCGGGACACGGCCCGTTCGGATGCGGTCGCTGGATTTACGGGCGCGCTGGTGGCGCTGCCGCAGGGGGTCGCATTTGCCACCATCGCTGGCATGCCGCCCGAATACGGCTTGTATGCCGGCATGATCCCCGCGATCATCGCCGCCTTGTTCGGTTCCAGTTGGCATCTCGTCTCGGGGCCCACCACGGCGGCGTCGATCGTGCTGTTTTCGGTGCTCTCGCCGCATGCCGATCCGGGTAGCGCGCAGTACGTGAGTCTGGCGCTGACACTCACCTTCATGGTGGGTATCGTCCAATTGATCATGGGTCTTGCCAAGCTCGGTACGCTGGTGAACTTCATTTCACATTCCGTGGTGACCGGCTTCACTGCCGGCGCAGCCATTCTCATCGCCACCAACCAGGTAAAGCATTTCACCGGTCAGGCAATCCCGCGCGGCGCCTCGTTCTCGGACACATGGTCGTATGTCTTCACGCATGTTGACGAAATTCACATTGCAATCGCCGCGACCGGTCTTTTTACTCTTCTGCTGGGAATTGCTGTCAAGCGCTGGCTGCCAAAGCTGCCGTACATGATCGTGGCAATGCTGGGTGGAGCGTTTTTTGGCAATGCGCTGGCCATTTGGCTGGGGGTTGAACTGCCAGCCGTCGGCGCACTGCCTGCCAGCCTGCCGCCGCTCTCGGCACCGGATTTCGACGCCGAGAGCATCCGCGCCGTGGCGTCGGGTGTGATCGCGGTGACCCTGCTGGCGCTGACCGAAGCGGTGTCGATCGCCCGTGCACTCGCTGCGCGCTCCGGCCAGCATGTGGATGGCAACCAGGAATTCGTCGGCCAGGGGCTATCCAATGTCGCCGGCGCCTTCTTTTCGGGCTATGTCGCCACCGGCTCGTTCAATCGCAGTGGCGTGAATTTCGCTGCCGGTGCGAAAACGCCGCTTGCCGCGATCCTCGCCGGCGTGTTTCTGTTGGTGCTGGTGCTGTTTGTTGCGCCATGGGCACAGTATCTACCGAATGCGGCCATGGCAGGGATCCTGTTCCTTGTCGCCTGGGGGCTCATTGACTTCAAGGAAATCGGCCACGTCTTCAAGACCAGCCGTGAGGAGACCGCGATCATGCTGGCCACCTTCGCTGGCACCCTGTTCCTGACCCTGGAAGAGGCCATCATCATCGGTGTGCTGCTGTCGCTCGCCATCTACCTTTCGCGGACTTCGAAGCCGCAGGTTCGGGTTCGTGCCCCCGATCCGAATAGCCCCAAACGCAAATTCATCGATGCGGATGATGCTCGGCAATGCCCGCAGCTCAGGTTCGTGCGTATCGACGGCTCGCTGTTTTTTGGCGCCACCTCACACATCCGTGAAGCATTTGCGGCCCAGGATCAGGCGTTTCCGAGCCAGAAGCACGTAGCCATCGTCGCGCATGGCATCAATTTCATCGACCTGGCGGGCGCCGAATTCCTGGCCGAAGAGGCGGAGCGGCGGCGCGCAGCGGGGGGCGGGCTCTATTTCATCCGGGTCAAGGATACGGTGCAGGAACAACTGGCGGAAAGCGGTGCCTTGAAAAGAATCGGCGGCGCCAACCTGTTCGACTCGAAAACCGAAGCGATTGCCTCGATATACAAGCGGCTCGACCCGGACGTGTGCCGTACCTGCAAGGCACGCATCTTCCGTGAATGTCAGAGCCGACCGTTTCTTCCCCATGACGATTTGCTGGAAATTATTTCCCATGCCTGAACTGCGTCCCTACCGGCGTGTACTCGCGCTGATCGATTTTGATGACATGGATTGCCAGACAGTCAGGAAAGCTCTGTTGCTGGCCCGGCTGAACCGGGCGGAACTTGATCTCCTGCACCTGATTGCGCCCGATGCGGATCTGGATGGAGGTTATCCGAACGGCAATCCCCGCGACGCGAAACACAGACTGGAAGCGGCATCTCTGCAGCGGCTGGCCTTTCTGGCAGCCCGGCTGGGAGCGGCGGAAGCGACGTGCCATGCACGGCACGGCCCGCTACGCCAAGGCTTTCTCGGCCACACCGGGGAACGACAGCCAGATCTGGTCGTAACCGGCAGGCCGCATGCCTATCTGTCGGGCGCGCATGACCTGCTGATTCTGTCCTCATCGAAACCGCACGGGCGCGGCAAACTGCTTGCCTGGATACTGCGGTTCTTCAATGCGCGATCCAGCATGGCAAGCTGCTAGGGCGAGGTCGAAGCAACTTGCACGAATCCTCCATCCGCACACTGGAGGAGCGGAGCGATATTGATTCGGGCCTGCAGGAATCCGGGAACAACCAGACCCTCGCCACGCATGCTTGCCATCGACCGGGTGTCGCTGCAAGCTGAAGTGGTACGAGGTGGAGAAGGGCTTACGCGGCCCCGTGGCGCCCCCGCGCGGGACAACCTCCCCTTGACCTGCGCTTAACCGGCCGTTAACGCATGCTTCGTCAGACTTCAACCATTGCTTCAGGTTGGAGTTTTGCCATGTTTGCCGCACACGCCCGCACGGGCGCCTCACGTTTTTCCTTCGATTGGTTCAGGCTATTTCCCTTTCTGCGCTGGCGCAGCCGGGTGACGCGTGCCAGCACGCGCGACGATGCCATGGCCGGGCTGACGGGGGCGCTGATCGTGCTGCCGCAGGCGGTGGCCTTCGCCACCATCGCTGGCCTGCCGCCGGAATATGGCCTGTATGCGGCGATGACGCCGGCCATCATCGCCGCCCTGTTCGGATCGAGCTGGCACCTCGTGTCCGGCCCCACCACCGCCATTTCCATTGCCGTATTCGCCTCGGTGAGTCCTTACGCCCCGCCGGGTTCGCCGGAATTCATCGGTCTGGTGCTGACGTTGACCTTCCTGACCGGCTTGTTCCAGCTGGTCCTGGGTTTGGCACGCATGGGCGTGCTGGTGAACTTCATTTCGCATACCGTGGTGATCGGGTTCACAGCGGGTGCGGCGCTGCTCATCGCCGGCAGCCAGATCAAGAACTTCTTCGGCGTGGACATCCCGCGCGGCACGCCCTTCTTCAAGACGCTGGAACTGCTCGCGCTGCAGCTCGACAGCATCAACCCGTACGTACTGGCGGTGAGCCTGACAACGCTGGCAGTCGGCATCCTGACCAAACGCTACGCGCCCAAACTGCCCTACATGATTGTCGCGATGGTGGCGGGCAGCCTGTTCGCGGCAGGCATCAACGCCTATTACGGCGTGGACACGACCCAGGTCGGCACGGTCGGTGCGCTGCCTTCCGGCCTGCCGCCGCTGTCCCTGCCCGACTTTTCATTCCACAGCCTGTCGCAGATGATGTTTCCGGCGCTGATCATCACCATGCTGGCGCTGACCGAGGCGGTGTCGATTTCTCGCGCCATTGCCACCCGTTCCGGCCAGAGCATCGACGGCAACCAGGAGTTCATCGGCCAGGGGCTTTCCAATATCGTCGGCAGCTTCTTCTCCGGTTATGCCGCCTCCGGCTCGTTCAACCGCAGCGGTGTCAACTATGCCGCCGGCGCGAGGACGCCGCTGGCGGCGGTGTATGCCTCGCTGTTTCTGGTGGGGATCCTGCTTCTGGTGGCCCCGCTGGCGGCTTATCTGCCGAACGCCGCCATGGCCGGCATCCTGTTCCTGGTGGCTTGGGGCCTGATCGACAGCCACCACATCCGCCTGCTGCCCCGCATCAGCAAACAGGAAACCGTGGTGTTGTGGGTCACCCTGATCGGTACCCTGATCGACCTGGAAAAAGGCATCTTCTTCGGCATTGCCCTGTCGCTGGCGCTGTATCTGTACCGCACCTCGCGCCCCACCCTGGAGGTTGTGGTGCCGGACCGCGACCCGGAGAGCTATCACTACAACTACGTCGACGGCCAGCCGGAATGCCCGCAGATCAAGATGGTGCGGCTGAGCGGTTCCATTTTCTTCGGAGCCGTCGCTCACCTGCAACAGCGGTTGCAGGAGTTGGAGGAAGCGGCGCCGCATCAAAAACATCTGGTGGTGATGGCCAGCGGCATCAATTTCGTCGATCTGGCCGGCGCCGAGTTTCTCGCCGAAACCGCGCGGCGCTATGCCCGCGAAGGTGGCAGTCTGAGCTTTTACCGAATGAAGGAAAGCGTGGCCGAGACCCTGCGCAAGGGCGGCTTCATGCAGGATATCGGCGAACAAAACCTCTACCCGGCCAAATCCCGGCCGGCGGAAGCGATTTTCCCGCGCCTCGACAAAACCGTTTGCGCGAGCTGTCCGCACCGCCTGTTCCGCCCATGCCAAACACTCAATCGCCAGGCGGAAAACACGCATCAACACACGCTGACTGAAGGGGCCCAGCCTGGGCGGAAGCCAAAGTAGTGCGGGGGATACGAAAGCCCTGCTGGCCGACGGCATTCGCAGCGGGGAACCCGATCTTGTCGTCGCGTGCGCGGGCCAACTGCCCCGCGGGATACTGGAAGACACGGATGTCCTGACAGTGAAACGCCGCAGCTTGTTCAGGCGCCTTGCCGAGGCCTTGCATCATGGCGCCCCGGCACGCCTGACGGGTCTCCCTAGCCCGGCATGGGTTGGCTTGACGCGGCTGAATGCGAAGGCGTGGCATCGGCCTCTCCCTGGTCAAGCGTATCTGCGACCGCTACGGCTGGCAGGTGCGGCTGGAAAGCAGCGAGCAACAGGGAACGACGGTCAAAGTCAGCCAGAATTACCGTGCCTTGTCCATCGCCCCCACTCTCAGCGCGCCTTCTTTGAAGGCCTTGAATGCGGTCTGGTAGTAGGCCACGGCCTCGTCGCGCAGGCGCGGGTCCGGCGTCGTCGGGGTGGCGTCGCCATTGGCGTCGATGTTGAAGGTGTCGACCCGCTGCTTGGGGCCGAGCACGACCAGCTTGCCCGCCTTCAGGTAACCGAGTTCCTGGTAATTGCTGATGAAGGCGCGGCGGTTTTTCTCGCGCTGCTCGAACAGCGACTGGCCGAAGAAATGG
This sequence comes from Thiobacillus sp., assembly GCA_021166845.1. Classification (GTDB taxonomy): domain Bacteria; phylum Pseudomonadota; class Gammaproteobacteria; order Burkholderiales; family Thiobacillaceae; genus Thiobacillus. The sequence continues at coordinate 89,073 of JAJPEP010000052.1, read as the reverse complement.
TCGTCGCCGGGCAGGCCCATCGCATCCAGCAGGGTCGGCGGAATGTCGATCTGGCTGGCCAGGCGGTCGTCTTGCCCGGACTTTAGCAATGCCGGCGCGTAGAAAATCATCGGGATGTGATAGCCCGCCACCGGCAGCTTGGTCCTGCCGGCGGCGGAGGCGCAATGGTCGGCGACGATGACGAACAGGGTTTCGTCGAACCAGGGCTTGCCGCGCGCCTGGTCGATGAAGTGGCCGATCGCGTAATCGGTGTATTTCACCGCGCCCTCGCGTTTGCCCGGCGAGGGGATGTCGATGCGTCCATCCGGGTAGGTAAAGGGCCGGTGGTTGGAGGTGGTCATGATCTGCGCCAGGAAGGGTTTGCCGGCGGCATGGGCGCGGTCGAGCTGCACCAGGCTGTTGTCGTAGAGAAACTCGTCGGCCACGCCCCAGACGTTCGCGAAGCCGACGGAGGCCTTCGGGAAATCGGTGCGGTCGACGACGCGATAGTCGTTGCCGGCGAAATAGCCGTAGCCGCCGTACAGGAACAGCGTCTCGTAGCCCTGGCGGCGCAGAATCTCGCCGACCGTGGCCAGATGCTCGTTGCCGGGCCGGCGCACGATCGCCTGGCCGGGGATCGGCGGCGTGCCGAGCGACAGGGCCTCCAGCCCGCGCACCGTGCGCGTGCCGGTGGCATACAGACGGGTGAACAGCAGGCCGTCCCGGGCCAGGGCATCGAGCCGCGGCGTCAGGCCGGCCGGATTGCCGAAGCTGCCGAGAAACTTGGCGGACAGGCTTTCCACCGAAATCAGCACGATGTTGCGCGGCGGGCGCTTGAACGGCACGCGCCGCGGATCGAAGGCCTCGCTTTTGTCCGTCTTGGCGTGCAGCGACTGGGTAAGCGGCTGCCGCTCGACGCCAAGTTCGGCGAGGATGCGATCCGCTTGCGCCGCGGGCAAGGTCGCGTAGAAGCGTTCGTAATCCAGTTCGTTGCGCCGGAAGGCGGCGAAGAAGGTCATCAGGCCATTGCCGGCCAGCTCGTTGGCGTAGGCGTTGCCGGAAAATTGCATCTGGTCGACATCGGCCAGATGCATGGCGCTCCAGGGCAGCGCGAACGCCAGCGCAGCGTACGCTACGCGCCAGCCTGCCCGCGTCGCGGGAACGCCCGCGGCGCGGATGCGCGCGCGGAACAGCCAGGCCGGCAGGGCCGCCAGCGCCGCCACGCCGGCGAGCAGGGGCGCCACCGGATACGACTCGACGATGTTGCCGATCACTTCATGCGTATAGACCAGGTAATCGACGGCGATGAAGTTGAAGCGGGTTTCGAATTCCTCCCAGAAAACCCATTCCGACAACGCACCGAACAGCAGGAGCGCCGCCATCAGGAAGAAGGTCGCCAGTCGCAGCCCGCCCTGCCAGCGCGTATTGCGCCAACGCGCCGGCCACAGCGCGGCCCACAGCAGCATGGGGGCGAGCAGCCAGGCCAGCACCGCGAGGTCGAATCCGATACCGCGCAGGAACAGGCCGGGCCAGAGCGCAAGCGGGGTCTCGTCGAGGCCGGTGTGCAGCGCCAGGGCCAGGCGCGTCAGGGTGGCGATGGCCAGAAACAATACGGCGTAAGGCAGAAAAGGCAGGGGGGTGAAACGGGGTGAAAGAAATTTCATGCGGGATATGCCTGGGTCATTTTCAGTGGGCGGGCTCGTTCACCCCGTGAGCAGCCCGGCATTATATTCCCACGCCGACCACTGAACGTGTGTCGGCCTACCGCAATCGGCGGCGGCAAGGGGGTGGTTTGGCGCCGCCACCGCTTGTCGTCGTCCAGCCGGCACGGACCAGGAGCCGATTTCTATTCCACGCGGGGACGGCGCACCAGCGGCAGCACGCGCGCATCCTGCTGCGGCAGGTCGCGCCCGGCGAGCATCTGCAGGGCCTGAAGGAGTTCATGCGGCAGCCGCTTCATGGTCTCGGTCGCCTGCGGCGCGTAATGCACCACCTCGAACGGAACGTGTTCGTTGAGCGCGCTGCGCGCCTGCGGGCGGAAATGCTGCCAGGCCAGCTCGACCCAGGCCTTGTTCTGGCTGTCGACGAAAATGAATTCCTCGGCATCCAGCACCGCCATGTACTGCAGGCTGCGGATCGGCACGAACAGGCATGTGCCGGCACGCGCCAGCAGGGTGTGGGCAAGGTTGTAGGTGGCGCCCGGAAGAAAGGCCGGCAGCCGGGCGATTTCCTGTTCGCGATAAAAACGTTCTTCCATGGCGTAAAAATAGCAGCCCTTCGCCTGCTTGGCGAAGCAGTTTTTTATGCGGAGGTTTGGGTTGGCGCGGTCGACTCAGGCAGTAAATGGCCGGTCCTTGAGGCAAAATAGGCGCGTATTGACTTCGCGCCCGACGCCCCCCGACCGATTCCACGCCATGACCCCACCACACGCCATACCCGCCCCGGGCTTGATTTTCGACACCCACCTGGAACATTTCGACCGCGATGTGATCGAGGCCTCGCACGCGCTGCCCATCCTGGTCGACTTCTGGGCCGACTGGTGTCCGCCTTGCCGGGCGCTGACGCCGGTGCTGGAGCGCGTGATCAATCATCATGCCGGCAAGCTCCACATGGCCAAGGTCGAGGTCGACGAAGGCGCCAACATGAAGCTTGCCGGGCGCTACGGTCTGCGCGGCTTTCCCACCGTGCTGCTGTTCGTCAAGGGCGAGATCGTCGGCCGTTTTTCCAGCGCCAGGCCGGAGCACTGGGTGCGTGAGTTCATCGCCGAGCACGCCGGTATTGAATAGGCCCTTATTGGTGATCGACACCAACGTGGTGCTCGATTTGCTGCATTTCGACGATACGATTGCACGCCCCCTGCGGCTCGCGCTAGAAGCCGGGCGAGTGCGCTGCGTGGCGTCGGCCGCCACGCTGGACGAGTTGCGGCGCGTGCTGGCGTATCCGGAATTTGGCCTGGACATGGCACGGCAGGCAGCGCTCTTCGCGCGCTATCGTGCCCTGTCGGAAATGGCCCAGACGATCGGCGTGTGCGCAGGTTTGCCCCACAAGGGGGCTCCGATCCATTACGGGCTCAAGCCCGTGTGGAATCGTATGCCACGCTGCAGCGACCCTGACGACCAGAAATTCATCGAGCTGGCCGCCGCCGTCGGCGCGCAGGGCCTGGTCAGCAAGGATCGCGCGGTGCTCAAGCTGCGCCGCCGCTGTGAGCCGAATTTCCGGGTGATGAATCCGGCCGGGGCGGTGCGCTGGCTGGACGAAATACCCGCTTGAATACATTGGCGCATCAGCCCGCATCCTGCGGCTGATATCGTCGCTGCGCCGCTTCGCTGACCGCCAGCACCGCCGGGTGGCTCAGCCGCCGCTCGACTGAAATGGCAAAAAAACGCTCACGCACCTCAAGCGTCTGCCCCACTTCGACCACCTCGTGCTGCCGCATCGCCTCCTGCGCCGTGGTCAGCGGCACCGGGAACACCCCCGCGCCCGCCTGGCCGAAGGCACTCATCAGCGCGCTATCGTTGAATTCGCCGACGATGGTGGGCTGGATGCCACGGCGTTCGAGCCAGCGCAACAGCGGCGCGCGCAGGGCGCTGTCCTCGCCCGGAATCAGCAGGTGCGCGCCGTGCAGGCAGGCAGGAAAATCCGGTGTCAGTTCGCCAGCAAGGGCGCGCGTGGCCAAAAAGGCGATGCCGCATTCGCCCAGCGGATGGCTGTAGCCCTTGATGTCCATGCTGGACGGTAGCGGCCGGTCGGCCAGCACCATGTCGAGCCGGTGGATGGCGAGATCGGCGGCCAGCTGTTCCAGCCGGTCTTCCCGGCAGATCAGCTTGACCGGCTCGGCCAGGGTGAGCGCGGGCGCCAGCAACTGGTAGGCGATCGTCTTCGGCACCACATCGGCGATGCCGACGCGGAATGGATGCACGCGCGCGCCGGGGCGGTTCAGCAGGGCCTCCTCGAGTTCGGCGCCAACGGCGAAAATCTCGTCGGCGTAGGTCAGCGCGGTATGCCCGGCATCGGTCAGCTCCAGCCGGCGTCCGCTGCGGCGGAACAGCGCGACCCCCAGGCGGTCTTCCAGTATGCTGACCTGCCCGGACAGCGTCTGCGGCGTCAGATGCAGCTTTTCGGCCGCCTTGTTGATGGCGCCGGCCTTGGCGACGGTGCGGAAGTAGTGCAGGTGTTTGTAATTGAGCATGATGCGAACAAGTTCGATAAAACCGAACAATAGCAGTATGAAAATCGAATTTTATTGTGGTTGGGCGGTCTGTATCCTTTGTCTATTCGTGAAAGGGCCGCAGGCCCGCACACGACCCGTGCCTTGAAGGAGAAATCATGAAACGGATTGTTTTGTTCCTCGCCACCAACGTGGCCATTTTGCTGGTGCTGTCGATCGCCATGCGCGTGCTGGGCCTTGAGCCCTATCTCACCGAGACCGGGCTGAACCTGACTTCGCTGCTGGTCATGGCCGCGGTGATGGGCTTCGGCGGTTCGTTCATCTCGCTCGCCATCTCGAAGTGGATGGCGAAGAAATCGATGGGCGTGCGGGTGATCGAGACGCCGTCGAACTCGACCGAGTTCTGGCTGGTCGACACCATCCGCAAATACGCGGCGGACGCGGGGATCGGGATGCCGGAAGTCGGCGTCTACGATGCGCCCGACGTCAATGCGTTCGCCACCGGCATGACCCGCAATAATTCGCTGGTCGCCGTGTCCTCCGGCCTTTTGCAGCAGATGAAGCGCAACGAGGCCGAGGCGGTGCTGGGGCATGAAATCGCCCATATCGCCAACGGCGACATGGTCACGCTGACCCTGATCCAGGGCGTGGTGAACACCTTCGTGATCTTCCTGTCGCGCGTCATCGGCCACACCGTCGACCGCGTCGTATTCAAGAACGAGCGCGGCCACGGCCCGGCGTTCTGGGTGACCACCATCGTTGCCCAGATGGTGCTGGGCATCCTGGCCTCGATCATCGTCATGTGGTTCTCGCGCCAGCGCGAATTCCGCGCCGACCGCGGCGGCGCAAGCCTTGCCGGCGGCCCCAACATGATCGCCGCGCTGGAGCGCCTGGGCAGCCTGCATCCGCAGCCCTTGCCCGACAAGATGGCGGCGTTCGGCATCGCCGGCGGCGGCGCCCATGGCCTGAAGCGTCTTTTCATGACGCACCCGCCGCTGGAAGAGCGCATCGCGGCGCTGCGCGCGCGGCAGTAAAACCCGCCTGCCTTTTCGATTTCGGCCTGCCGCACGATTTGATCGTGGTGGTGGGCCGTGCCTGGCGGGAATGTTCCTGTTCCACGCCGTCAACTGTTGGAGTACCTCATGAACAGCGCAATCTCGATCGGCGAACCCTGGATGTGGGGCGGCTTCGTCGCCTTCGTGCTGGTCATGCTGGTGCTCGACCTGTTCGTGTTCGGCGGCAACAAAGCGCACAAAGTAAGCGTCAAGGAGGCGGCCGCCTGGTCGCTGGTGTGGGTGAGTTTGGCGCTCGCGTTCAACGCCGGTATGTGGTGGTACTTGAGTGGCACGGTGGGGTCGGAGATCGCCGATCGCAAGGCGCTGGAATTCTTCACCGGCTATCTCATCGAGAAGTCGCTGTCGGTGGACAACGTGTTCGTTTTCCTGCTGATCTTCACCGCCTTCCACGTTGCCCCGGAATTCCAGCGCCGGGTGCTGATCTACGGCGTGCTGGGCGCCATCGTCATGCGCGCCATCATGATCCTGGCCGGGGCCTGGGTGGTGCGCGAATTTTCCTGGGTGCTCTACTTCTTCGGCGTTTTCCTCGTCGTCACCGGCATGCGCATGCTGGTGATGGCGGAAAAGACGCCCGATCTGGAGAAGAACCCGGTGCTGAAATTCGCGCGCCGGCATCTGCGCATCGCCGAGGGCGATCATGGCGAGAAATTCAGCGTGATGAAGGACGGCGTGCGTTATTTCACGCCGCTGTTCCTGGTGCTGATCCTGATCGAGGTCACCGATCTGGTGTTCGCGGTGGACTCGATCCCGGCCATCTTCGCCATCACCACCGACCCCTTCATCGTCTTCACCTCGAACATCTTCGCCATCATGGGTCTGCGGGCGCTGTATTTCCTGCTGGCCGACGTGGCGGACCGTTTCCATCTGCTGAAATACGGCCTGGCCATGGTGCTCACCTTCATCGGCGCCAAGATGCTCATCATGCCGTGGTATCACGTGCCGGTGGGCGCTTCGCTGGCCGTCGTCGCGGTGTTGATCGGGTCGAGCGTGGTCGCCAGTCTGATTGCCACGCGCAAGGTGGCGAAATAATGATGCTGCGCCGCCTGTCTGGGGCCTTGCCGTGTCCTCGTTTTACCGAATGAAAGGAGCAAGCATGAACAGCAAACCTGAACGCGATGCGGAAAAAACCTACCCCATGCCCGACTTCATTGCGAAGTTGCGGCGCCTGGCCGATGAGCTCGAACAGGGCGAACGCTTTGAAATCCAGATCGCGGGCGAAAGAATCTCGGTGCCGGCGCGGGCGGTCTGCAATATCGAGCACAAACGCGAAGGTGAGTCGGAAGAAATTGAGTTCCAGATTAAATGGGAGCACCCGCAATGAATCCCGAACAGCAGAAATCCATCCTTGCCATCGCCCTGTTTGCCGCCTTCGCCGACGGCGCCAAGCATGACCGCGAGCGCGAGGAAATCCGTCGCATCGCCGAGTCCCTGGGGGGCGAATCGGGTGTGCCCGATCTCGCGCGTCTTTATCAGGACGTACTGCTCAAGCGCATCAGCCTGGGGACCGCCACCGCCGCGCTGCAAGACCCCGGCGAGCGCCAATTGGCGTATGAAATGGCGGTCTGCGTGTGCGACGCTGACGGCCACCAGAGCGCGGCTGAGCAGCGCTTTCTGGATGAACTGAAGGTCTTGCTGAAGCTGGATGCCGAACAGGCCGCCGCCTTTGAGCGCGAGGCCGACGCCATCGTTGAACTGTCCGAGGCCGCGGCGCCCGCCGCCGTTGCCGCGTCCGGCCCAGCGGAGTCGTTGGCGGCTACGCCGCCTTACAAATCCGGCGTGCCCCTTGCGGGTGCGGTGGTGGCGGCGCAGCCGAACGTGTCCGAGGCGGAGCTGGACAAGTCCATCCTCAACTACGCGCTGATGAACGGCGCGCTGGAACTGCTGCCGCAGTCGTGGGCGTCCATGGCCATCATCCCGCTGCAGATCAAGATGGTCTATGGCATCGGTCGTGCCCACGGCGTTGAACTCGACCAGGGCCACATCAAGGAATTCATCGCCGCCGCCGGGGTCGGCCTCACCTCGCAATACCTCGAACAGTTCGGCCGCAAGCTCCTGGGCGGGCTGCTCGGCAAGGCCGCAGGCAAGGCTTTCGGCACGATCAGCGGCGCGGCCACCGGCATGGCCTTTTCCTTCGCCACCACCTACGCGCTGGGGCAGCTTGCCAAGCGCTATTACGCCGGCGGCCGCATGATGAATACGGCGGTGCTTAAAGACACGTTCCAGAATCTGCTCGGCCCGGCCAGGCAGATGCAGACGCAATACTTGCCGCAGATCCGGCAGCAGGCGGGCGCCCTCGACGCCGCCAAGATCATGGCAATGGTGCGCGGAGGCTGATTCGAGAAGCGAATGCGCCCCCGCTCAACTTGCCACATGCACTCGTGTCGCTGGTCCCTTCGCCGGTCCGGTGAGTGGATCGGGCTGTCGCGGAGCGGTGGACACGGCAAAAGAGGCAGACCAGGCAAGTTTTACCGGGCGCGCTGGCGGGTGGATACCCTGATTCTCCCGCTCGCCCTCAGCGCTTGATGGTATCCTTGCGCCTCACTCGCTCGACGCCGCCATGAACCCCGCCAAAGACCGCAAACTCTCGCGTCTGGCACTCAATGTGCTGGGCGTATTCGAGGCCGTCGGCCTCGTTGTTATCACGCTGGCCACACTGGTGGCAGGCGTGTTCGAAGTGAAGGCCATGGTCGATGCCAGGACGGTGACGCTGGCCGACCTGTTGCTGCTGTTCCTCTACCTCGAAATCCTCGCCATGGTGGGTGTGTATTTCCGCTCGGGGCAGTTGCCGGTGCGTTTTCCCATCTACATCGCCATTGTGGCGCTGGCCCGTTATCTGGTGCTCGACATGAAAAGCCTCGACGACTGGCGCATGCTGGGCGTTACCGCTTCGATGCTGTTGCTGGCCGTCGCGGTGCTGGTGATCCGCTATGGCCACACCCGTTTCCCCTACGACGAAACCCCGCATGATCGAGACTCGCAGCCATGAACAAGCCAATGACCTATGCCGGGTTTTATCACGACAAGCACGGCGTCACCATGCTGGCGCGCGTCGTCCTCGACGGCTGGCTGTTTGGCTTCATTCCCGAAACCGAGGACTGCGCCGGCTGGCAGCTGGGGCAAATGCAGGCGCTGACCGAGAAGATCGAAGCCGAGTGGGACAAATACGGCAACCTGCCGAGCCGCCTTCCGATTGAACTGCGCGAGCGCCATGAAGCCCTCTACAAGATGGCGGTGGAGCGTGCGCGCGAAAAAGGCTGGGACCCCGAACTCGGCGAAGACGAATGACCTTTCCGGCAGGACGATTCCTGCCGCCCGCCAACCTGCCAGCCCCCGCCGATGGAACTGACCCCGCCCCTATTGCAACTTGCCACCCAGGCGCTCGACCGGGTGCTGGACTTCAAGCGTCCGGCCGACTCCGAGCTGTCGGCGTTTTTCCGCGACCATAAAAAGCTCGGCCCGCGCGAGCGCGCGTTCGTGGCCGAGGCCGTGTTCGGCGTGCTGCGCCGCTATCGCTATCTGTCGGTGGTGGCGCCGGCGGCCAATCCGCGCACCCTGATCATCGCCTGGCTGATCAAGGCGCGCGGCATGAGCGGCGCGACGCTGGAGCAATTCGCCAAGCCCGAACTGGTGCAGCACATCCGCGACGCCAGGACGGACGACCTGCCGCTCGCCGTGGCGGCCGAACTGCCCGAATGGGTGATCGGGAAACTGCAGCCGGTGATGAGCGACGCCGATATCCTCGTGCTCGGCCGCGCCCTGCAGCTGCCCGCGCCGATGGACGTGCGGGTGAACGCGTACAAGGCGGACCGCGACACCGTGCTGGCGCGGTTGCGCGAGGAAGGGCTGGCGGTCGAGCCGACCCCGTATTCGCCGTGGGGTATCCGCTTCAAGGAGCATCCGGCGATCAACCGCCATCCGCTGTTTGTCGACGGCAGCCTGGAGGTGCAGGACGACGGCAGCCAGCTGCTGGCGCTGCTGCTGGGCGCGCGGCGCGGCGAAATGGTGTGCGATTTCTGCGCCGGCGCGGGCGGCAAGACGCTCGCCATCGGCGCGATGATGGCGTCGAGCGGGCGGCTGTACGCGTTCGACGTCGCGGAAAAACGGCTCGCCAAGCTGAAGCCGCGGCTGGCGCGCTCGGGCCTGTCCAACGTGATGCCGCAACTGATCGCTTCCGAAAACGACACCCGGGTGAAGCGGCTGGCGGGCAAACTCGACCGCGTGCTGGTCGACGCGCCGTGCTCCGGGCTCGGCACCTTGCGCCGCAACCCCGACCTGAAATTCCGCCAGTCGCCGGAGAGCGTGGCGGCGCTGACGCGGAAACAGGCATCGATCCTGCGCGCCGCCGCGAAGCTGCTGAAGCCCGGCGGCCGGCTGGTGTATGCCACCTGCAGCTTGTTGCCGGAGGAGAACGAAGCCATCGTCGAGGCGCTGCTGGCCGAGGGCGGCTTCACCCTGCTGCCGGTGAACGAACTGCTGGCGCAGAACAAGATCGACCTCGATACCGGCGCCATGCTCAGGCTGTCGCCCGCCGTGCACGGAACGGACGGCTTTTTCGCCGCCGTCCTGGTCAAGCTGGCGCTGGCGCCGATTCAATAGAGGGGGCGTTTTCAATGCGGTGCTTTCCCGGCAGGATCGATGGTCTGACATGACGGCTGCACCTCTTGATCCCGATGCCCTGGGCACGTTGTGCGGCCTGTTCCGCGCGCGCGTCGCGGCGACGCCGGACCAGCTTGCCTACCGCCAGTTCGACGAGACGCGCGACGCCTGGGTGGGTTTCACCTGGGCCGAGGTGGCGGCCGAGGTGGCGCGCTGGCAGGCTGCGCTGGCGAAGGAGGGACTGGTTCCGGGCGACCGCGTGGCGGTGATGCTGAAGAACTGCGTCGAGTGGGTGATCTTCGACCAGGCCGCGCTGGCGCTGGGGCTGGTCACGGTTCCCCTGTATCTCGACGACCGCCCGGACAGCGCGGCCTACATCCTCGATCACGCGGACGCCAAACTGCTGCTGGTCGAAGGCAGGTTCCAGCACCGGAATCTGGCCGAAATCGCCGGATCGGCCCCCGGCCTGCAGCGCATCGTCAGCCTGGTCGCGCCGGAAAACGGGCTGGCGGACTGGAGCCCGCGTTTCGCGGTGGCGGCCGACTGGCTGGCGGCGGCGGCCGATGCGCCGATCCCGGAGCGCCACCTCTCGGCCGACCTGCTGGCCAGCATCGTCTACACCTCGGGCACCACCGGGCGGCCCAAGGGCGTGATGCTGACGCACGAGAATCTCTTGTGGAACGCGTTCTACGCCTCGCAATGCGCGGACTTCGGGACGCACGCGGTGTTCCTGTCCTTTCTTCCGTTGTCGCACACGCTGGAGCGCACCGCCGGCTACTACCTGCCGATGCTGCTCGGCGCCGAAGTCGCCTATGCGCGCTCGATCGTCCAGCTGGCGCAGGATCTGCAGGCCATTCGCCCCAGCGTGCTGATCTCGGTGCCGCGCATTTACGAGCGGGTGTACGGGCGAATCCGCGATGGTCTGGCGAAGAAAGGCCCGCTCGCCGGACGGTTGTTCAGGCTGGCGGTGCAGGTCGGCTGGCGGCGCTTCGAGCGTGGCCAGAGGCGGGCAAGCTGGCATCCCGAACTGCTGCTATGGCCGCTGCTCGACAAGCTGGTGGCGGGCAAGGTCACGGAAAAACTGGGCGGGCGACTGAGGCTGGCGATTTCCGGCGGCGCCGCGCTGTCGCCCGAGATCGCGCGCGTGTTCATTGGCCTGGGCGTGCCGATCTATCAGGGCTACGGACTCACCGAAACCAGCCCGGTGGTCTGCGTCAATCGCCCGGATTCCAACGTGCCCGCCGGCATCGGCCTGCCGCTGCCCGGCGTCGAGGTGAAAATCGGCGACCACGACGAACTGCTCACGCGCAGCCGCTGCGTGATGCGCGGCTACTGGAAAGACGAGGCAGCCACCCGCGCCATGATCGATGCCGAGGGCTGGCTGCACAGCGGCGACAAGGCAAACCGGGACGCCAGCGGCCATTACGCGATCGTCGGCCGCATCAAGGACATCATCGTGCTGAACAACGGCGAGAAAGTGTCGCCCACCGACATGGAATCCGCCATCCTGCTCGACCCCCTGTTCGAGCAGGTGATGGTCGTCGGCGAGGGCAGGCCCTACCTGGTCGCGCTGGCCGTGTTGAACGGGGAACACTGGCCGGCCTTTGCCGCCAGCCTCGATGTCGACCCCGGGCATTCCGCGGTATTGCACGACCCCAGGGTGGTGAAGGCGCTGACCCGGCGCGTGGCCGATCATCTCAAGCATTTTCCCGGCTATGCCCAGGTCCGCCGCCTGCATCCCGAACTCAAACCGTGGACGGTGGACGACGGTCTGCTGACACCCACGCTCAAGGTCAAACGCCGGCAGGTGTCCGACCGCTACCGCGCGGCCGTCGAGGCGATGTATGCGGATTTCGCGCGTTCATAATTCAACAAGGGAGTAGCTTTCATGTCGCATCGATTCAATCGCCTGGCCGCGAGCCTGGTCCTGGCTAGTTGTGCCCATCTCGCGCACGCCGCCGGCTTTGCGCTGATCGAGCAGAACGCCAGCGGCCTGGGCAACGCCTATGCCGGCCAGGCTGCGGCTGCGACAGATGCCAGCACGGTTTTCTTCAATCCGGCCGGGATGACGCTGCTGCCTGACCGTCAACTGGTAATGGCCGGACATCTGATCCGGCCGCAAGCTGAATTCAGCGGAACCGTGAGTCCGGCCATCGGCGGTGGCAATGGCGGCGACGCGGGAGGCTGGGCTGTGGTTCCTAACGCCTATTTTGCGTATAGCCTGACGCCGGACGTGCATCTGGGGCTTGGCCTCAACAGCCCCTTCGGCCTCAAGACCGAATACGACCCCGACTGGAAAGGCCGTGCCCAGGCGATCAAGTCCGAAGTGAAGATGGTCAACCTCAATCCCTCGATTGCCTGGAAGGCCGGCGAGTCGCTCTCGCTTGGCGCGGGGCTGAGCATCCAGTATGCCGAGGCGACGCTCACCAGCTCGGCCGGCGGCGCGGGCGTGGCCACCGTCAAGGGCGACGATTACGGCTGGGGCTTCAATCTGGGCGCGTTGTGGCAGGCGAGCGAGGCCACCCGCATTGGCCTCGCTTACCGTTCCGAGGTCGAGCAGACGCTGGCCGGCGATGTCGGCTTCAGTACGGCAGCCACGCTCAGCGGCCCGGTGACCGCCGCCGTCACCCTGCCGGATTCGGCTTCGCTTTCGCTGTTCCACCTGCTCGACTCGCGCTGGGATCTGCTCGCCGACATCACCTGGACCGGCTGGAGCGACTTCAGGGAACTGCGCATCGTGCGCACCAACGGCGATGTGCTGGGTACGCCCACCGAGGAAAACTGGAGCGACAGCTGCCGCTATTCGCTGGGCGCCAATTACCACCTCAACGACAAGATGACCCTGCGCGGCGGCGTTGCCTTCGACGAAACCCCGGTTTCCGATGCCTTTCGCACCGTGCGCATTCCGGACGAAGACCGCACCTGGATCGCGTTCGGCGCGCAGTACCGGCTGTCCCGGAAAAGCGCGATCGATGTCGGCTATGCGCATCTCTTCATCAAGGATGCCGCCATCGACAAGGTGGAGAACGGGGTCACCCTGGCGGGCAGCTATGAGGCTTCGGTCGATATTCTTTCCGCCCAGCTGACCCTGGGTTTTTGAGCCGGCGCGCCGCATCGTCCCACCCGCCCGCCCACACACGAACAATCCTTGGTATTTAAAGGCTTTGTTTGTACATTGGGGAACGCGTTCACTCTTGATTATGGAACCTGAATTATGCAACCTGGCTTGATCGATCTTCCCTGGTGGGGGTATGTGCTGGCGGCCCTTGGTCTCACCCACATCACCATCGCCGCCGTCACCATTTTCCTGCACCGTTCGCAGGCGCACCGCGCCGTCGACCTGCACCCCGTCGTCAGCCACTTCTTCCGTTTCTGGTTGTGGCTCACCAGCGGTATGGTCACCAAGGAATGGGTCGCCATTCACCGCAAGCATCACGCCAAATGCGAAACGCCAGAAGACCCGCACAGCCCGCAGACGCGCGGCATCAAGAAGGTTTTATGGGAAGGTTCCGAGCTGTATCGCGCCGAGGCCAAGGTGGTCGAGACGCTGGAAAAATACGGTCACGGCACGCCCGGCGACTGGCTGGAGCGCAACGTCTACAGCCGCCATTCGGCTGCGGGGATCTGGCTGATGATGGCGCTCGACCTCGCCCTGTTCGGCCCCATCGGCCTGACCATCTGGGCGGTGCAAATGGCCTGGATTCCGATTACCGCCGCCGGTATCATCAACGGCATCGGCCACTACTGGGGCTATCGCAACTTCGCCAGCGAGGATGCCAGCACCAATATCCTGCCGTGGGGCATCCTGATCGGCGGCGAGGAACTGCACAACAACCACCACGCCTACGGCACGTCGGCGCGGCTGTCGAACAAGTGGTACGAATTCGACATCGGCTGGCTCTACATCAAGCTGATGTCCTACGTCGGCCTTGCCACCGTCCGCAAACTGGCGCCGACGGTGAAATGGCAGCCGGCCAAGCCGCTGTGCGACCTGGATACGCTGCAGGCCGTCATCACCCACCGCTACGACGTGATGGCGCGCTTCGTGAAGAGCGTGCGCGCGGACAGCATGGCCGAGATCGCCAGGCTGAAGGCGGGTGCGAACCTGCCGCAGAACCGGACCTTCGACAGCTTCCGCCGCTGGCTGTACAAGGAGCCCACCCAGCTTGCCGCCGCCGACAAGGTCGAACTCGACACCCTGCTGGGCAAGAGCGAGCGCCTGCAAACCGTCTACCGGATGCGCCAGGAACTTGCCGCCATCTGGAGCCGCTCCACCGCCAGCCGGGAACAGCTGCTGGAGCAGTTGCAGGCCTGGTGCCGCCGCGCCGAAGACAGCGGTATCCAGTCTCTGAAGGAATTTTCGGTGCGCCTGCGCAGATACGCATGACGGTTTGACGGGCGGCTTGCGCCCAATAAAAAACCCGCCGAACCGGCGGGTTTTTTTGTTGGGGAAGCCAGCTTATTTCAGCTTGGTTTCCTTGTACATCACATGCTTGCGAGCCTTGGGATCGAACTTGCTGATCTCCATCTTCTCGGGCATGGTCTTCTTGTTCTTGGTGGTGGTGTAGAAGTGGCCGGTGCCCGCGGTGGACTCCAGCTTGATCTTTTCGCGTCCGCCTTTAGCCATGGTGATGCTCCTTAAACGGCTAGGCCACGGGCGCGCAGGTCAACCAGAATGGCGTCGATGCCGTTCTTGTCGATGGTGCGCAGGGCAGCCGTGGACAAACGCAGACGGACCCAGCGGTTCTCGCTCTCGACCCAGAACCGGCGATATTGCAGGTTGGGCAGAAAACGACGCTTGGTTCTATTGTTGGCGTGGGAAACGTTGTTTCCGACCATGGGCTTCTTGCCCGTAACGACACATACGCGAGCCATGACGCTGCTCCAAAATTGAGGGTTAACAATGCGGGTTATCTTGCCGGGTTAACAATGGGGCCCAACCCGAGAACCGCGATTTATACCACAGCCAGCAAGCGCGAGGCAAGTTTGGCGGCAATTCAGAGTTGGCCGGACTCCATGAATGACAGCGAGGACGCGCCCGCAACGATGAAATGGTCGAGCACGCGTACGTCGACCAGCGCCAGCGCATCCGCCAGCCGGCGGGTGAGGGTGCGGTCGGCCTGGCTGGGCTCGGCCACGCCGCTCGGATGGTTGTGCGCCAGGATCAGCGCGGCCGCATTGTGCGCCAGCGCGCGCTTGATGATCTCGCGCGGGTAGACGCTGGTTTGCGTCAGGGTGCCGCGGAACAGCTCTTCCACCGCGATCACCCGGTTTTGCGCATCGAGAAACACGCAGCAGAACACCTCGTATTCCTTGCCGCGCAGAATCAGCCGCAGGTAGTCGCGCACGGCGGTGGGGGAAGTCAGCGCGTCGCCCGCCTGCATGTCCTCGGCCAGCGTGCGCCGCGCCATTTCCATCACCGCCTGCAACAGCGCGAACTTGGCCTCGCCGACGCCGGGCGCCGCGCAGGCCGATTTTTTGTCGGCCCGGCACAGGCCGCCCAGGCCGCCAAAGCGCTCGATCAGTTCGCGCCCCAGGTCCACCGCACTTTTGCCGACCATGCCGGTGCGCAGGAAGACCGCCACCAATTCGGCGTCGCTCAGCACGGCGGCGCCCTGCTTCAGCAGCTTCTCGCGCGGACGCGCGTCCTCCGGCCAGTCGCGGATCGCCATGCCTGTCTCCCTGTAGAATGTGGTTATTATTCATGGAAATGCGCCGGGAACCGAAGCCGTGTCGCTTGCAAACAAAAAAATCATCCTGGGCGTGACCGGCGGGATTGCCGCCTACAAGGCGGCGGAATTGTGCCGCCTCATGATCAAGGCCGGCGCCGACGTGCGGGTGGTGATGACCGCCACGGCGCAGCAGTTCGTCACCCCGCTGACCTTTCAGGCCCTGTCCGGCAAGCCGGTGCTGACTTCCCTGTGGGTGTCCGCCAGCGGCGACGGCATGGAACACATCCACCTTTCGCGCGATGCCGACCTGCTGCTGGTGGCGCCGGCTTCGGCGGACTTTCTGGCCAGGCTTGTTCATGGCCGGGCCGACGATCTGCTGTCGACCCTGTGCCTCGCGCGCACCTGCAAACTCGTCGTCGCGCCCGCGATGAACCGTGAAATGTGGGCGGCCGCGCCGACCCGGCGCAATCTCGAACAACTGCGTGCCGACGGCGTGAGCCTGCTGGGGCCCGCCACAGGCGAACAGGCGTGCGGCGAAATCGGCCTCGGGCGGATGCTGGAACCGGCCGATATTCTGGCGGCGCTGCCGGGCCTGCTGGGCGCCGCACCCGCAAGGGGTACGCCGCCAGACGCTCGCCCTGCGGGCGGTCTTGGCGCAGGTCTGCTGGCGGGCAAGCGGGTCGTGGTCACAGCGGGCCCCACCTTCGAGCCGATCGACCCGGTGCGCGGGCTGACCAATCTGAGCTCCGGCAAGATGGGCTATGCGGTGGCGAAGGCGGCGGCCGAGGCGGGCGCCGCGGTGTGCCTGGTGTCGGGGCCGACCTGCCTCGCCCCCCCCGCGGGCGTGATCCGCATCGACGTGCAAAGCGCGGCCGACATGCGCCGCGCGGTGCTGGCGGCGTTGCCCGCCGACGTGTTCATCGCGGTGGCGGCGGTGGCCGATTACCGGGTGGATGCCGCGGCGCCGCAGAAGCTCAAGAAAAGCGCCGCGGGGCTCACGCTGCAATTGGTCGCCAACCCCGACATCCTGGCCGAGGTCGCAGCCTTGCCCGATGCGCCGTTTTGCGTGGGCTTTGCCGCGGAGACCGAGCAACTTGCCGAGCATGCCGAGGCCAAGCGCCTGCGCAAAAAGCTGCCGCTCCTGGTCGGCAACCTGGCGCAGGACACGCTGGGGCAGGACACGGCCGAGTTGGTGCTGTTCGACGACCAAGGCCAGCACCGGCTGCCGCGCGCCGATAAACTCGCCCAGGCACGCCATTTGATAAGCCACCTTGCAAGTCTGTTGAATTGACGAGATCCCGACGAAAATGAAGATGGATGTGAAGATTCTCGACGCCCGCCTGCGCGATCAGCTGCCGCATTACGCCACAACGGGCTCCGCCGGACTCGATTTGCGCGCCTGCATCGATGGCCCGATCCTACTGGAGCCGGGCGAAACCCGGCTGATTCCGACCGGGCTGGCCATCCACCTGGCCGACCCTGGCTACGCCGCGCTGATCCTGCCGCGCTCCGGTCTTGGCCACAAGCACGGCATCGTGCTGGGCAATCTGGTTGGGCTGATCGATTCGGATTACCAGGGCCAGCTCATGGTTTCCGCCTGGAACCGCGGCCAGCAGGCATTCGAACTCGCGCCGATGGAGCGTCTGGCGCAGCTCGTCATCGTGCCGGTGGTGCAGGCCGAATTCAATGTGGTGGATGATTTTGAAACAAGCCGGCGTGGCGAGGGTGGCTTCGGCAGCACCGGCCGCCAGTAGTGACAGCTTCGTTTATCCGGGGATGACGATGCACCCGACAGGCGCCGCCTGCCGGGTGCGGTTACATTGGGGCATGGAATTTGGCTACATTGGGGCATGGAATTTGCTGAGTTATGTCGGCAGGCTTTCCGGGATGGGATCGGGATCAGGCCGTTGCGGAGACAATAAACATAAGAGGTTAGGCTTCCTGGCGCATACCATGCCCCACACGTCCATACTGCGGTTTGGTTTGATTTTGACCTCGGCGCTGGTGCTGCTGGCCGGATTCGTCACGTCCGCTTTTTATCTGTCGCGGCCGCAGGTGCAGCCCGTGGCGGAAGAACTCGACAAACCGGTGATGGCCACGCAGATCGAATTCCTGGCCGAGGCCATGCAGCGCAGCGCGGCGCAGATTGCCGCCCACCCCAAGACGCTGTCATGTTTCGCCAGTGCCGCACCGGAGGTGTGCCAGGCGCAGGCTGCCAATCTGCACGCCTTGAATCAGGATGCGACCGTGCTGTTCATCACCGATGGGCAGAATCAGTTGCTGCCCGGCTTCCTGCCGGGGGAAACGCGGCGCTTGATTGCCGGGGCCGGCCAGAATGGCGCAGGCGCGGCCGCCACCTTCAACTTGTCGCTGTCGCATCCGGTGGTGAATGCCGAAGGCCAGCGGCTGGGATTTGTCATCGTCGAGCAGAGCGTGCCACAGCTGCAGGCGCTGTTCGACACGCTGCCGCTGCCGGATGCCGCCGCCTACGCCGAGCTCCAGCAAAACCGGGGCGATGGCGCGGTCAGCGTGTTGATGCGGCGTGGCAACCAGGCCATCAAGCGCAATGCCCATCCCACCCTGATTGCGCTGGCGGGCACGCCGTGGACGATAGCGGTGTGGCGCCACGACAAGCCCGCGATCGAGAACATCGCGCCCTATGCGATGGGCTGGCTGGTGGCGAGCCTGGTGATCGCGATTCTGGTCATGGCGACCATTCTGGCGGTGCGCAACCGGGTGACCGACAGCCTGCGCATACTGGTGAAACTTACCAATGACCTGCGCCAGCAACGGCTGCGCCCCGAATATCCGGTCAGCCTGGCGGAGTTCAGGCCGCCGCTCGAGACCATGCTGAAACTCGGCCGGGTGATGATGGGGCGGCAGAAGGAAGCCACCTCGCAGGCGCGGATGGACCACTTGTCGCAGGTCAACAACCGGCGCAGTTTCGACGAAAAGCAGAAGGAGCTGTTCGCCAGCCTGAAGGACGGCTGGTCGCACAGTTTGCTGATTCTCGACATCGACAACTTCAAGCAGGTCAATGACACCTTCGGCCACGAAGCCGGCGACCAGCTCATCATCAAGTTCGGCGAGGCGCTGAAGGCCTGTCTGCGCAACAGCGACTTCATCGCCCGCCTGGGCGGCGACGAATTCTGCGTGCTGTTCCCCTTTACCCCGCTGGAACGGGCGCAGGAACTCGCCGAGCGTTTGCGTGCCAAGATGCCGGAAAGTGTGGAGCTGATTCCCGGCGTGACGCAGAAGCTGTCGTGGAGCGGCGGGCTGTCCGAATTCAGCCGCGACGACAAGGGAGAAAACGAGGCGCTGGCGCGCGCCGACGCCGCCTTGCTGGAAGCCAAGCGCGGCGGCCGCAACGCCACCCGGGTCAGGGCCGCCGCCTGAAGCCGGCCAGCAGCAGCCCCGCTCCGAGCACCCCCCACAGCGCCAGCACCGGCGCATTGCCCCAGCGCACATAGGGCGTGCTGCCGGCATAGCCCTGGATTTCGCCGGACAGGCTGCCGGCGGTGAAGGGCGGCAGGCTGGCCAGCACATGGCCTCGCGCGTCGATGATCGCGGTGACGCCGGTATTGGTGGCGCGCAGCATCATGCGCCCGGTTTCCAGCGCGCGCATCTGCGACATCTGTGCGTGCTGCCAGGGCGCGAACGAATCGCCGAACCACGCCAGATTGCTGACGTTCACCAGCACGCTCGCCTCGGGCAGCTGGCGGATGATTTCCTCGCCGAAGGCATCCTCGTAACAGACATTGGCCGCCACCCGCTGGCCGCCGATGGCGAGCGGGCGCTGGTCGACGGCGCCGCGCGCAAAATCCGTCAGCGGGATGTGCAGCACTTCGACCACCCAGCCCCACACCGCCTTCAGCGGAATGTATTCGCCGAACGGCACCAGGTGCACCTTGTGGTAACGCTGGCTGGGCGCAGTCCCGAGGCTGACGACGCTGTTGTAGTAGGCGCCCGCGAGCGACCCGGTCGGCACCCCGGTCAGCACATCGCCGCCGTTTTTCCAGCCGAGCGACGCCAGGCCGGCGCGATAGGAATCGGGAAGATCGGATTCGAACAGCGGCAGCGCGGTTTCCGGCAGCACGATCAGTTGCGCGGGTGAGGCCGTGGCCATCCGCGCGTAGCTTTCCAGCGTGGCTTGGGCCTTTTCCGGCTGCCATTTCAGGTCTTGCGGGATGTTGCCCTGCAGCAGCGCGACCGTTGTCGGCGCGCCGTCCGGCGTCGTCCAGGCGATGCCGCGCAGGGCCTGGCCGCCGACCCCCAGCGCCACGATCGCCACCGCGGCCCAGGCGCGCGTCGCCAGCCGTCCGCGCGTCGTCACGCTCCATGCCAGCAGGGCTGCGATCAGCGCCAGCAGGAACGATACGCCATACACGCCGACCAGCGGCGCATAACCGGCCAGCGGGCTCGCCGGCGCCTGCGAATAGCCCGCCACCAGCCACGGGAAGCCGGTGAAAAGCCAGCCGCGCACCCACTCCGCCACTCCCCACGCAAACGGCATCAACAGCAGCAGACGCAATGCGGGCGAGACTGGCCAGCGCGCCTGCAGCGCGCCGACCGCGGCCGGAAACAGCGCCAGCACGGCGCAGAACAGGAAGGTCGCGAGCGCCGCCAGCCACGTCGTCATGCCGCCGTGCACCGACAGGCTGACGAACACCCAGCTCACCCCGGCAATGAAGAAGCCGAGTCCCCAGGTCAGGCCGACGAGAAAGCCGGCGCGCATCGAGGCGGTGCGCGCCAGCAGGGTGAACAGCACCGCCAGGCTCAACATCGGCAAGGGCCAGAAATCGAACGGGGCGAAGCCGGCGACCGCCAGCGCGCCGGCGCCCAGGCTGATCGGCAGCATTGGAACGGGCAGATGGCGCACGGCAGGCAGCTTGCCCGCCATGGATGGCAATGCGGGACTCAATGCGGGGCTTCGAAGTCGATGTGGCCGTCGATCAGCGTGTAGCGCACCCGGCCCTGCATCGGCAGGTTGAGGAAGGGCGTGTTGTTGCCCTGGCTGGCCAGTGCTTTGGAGGTGACGACCCATTCGGCATTTTCGTCGAAAATGCATAGGTCGGCGCAGCTGCCGACCGACAGGTCGCCGCCCGGCACGCCCAGGATCTGCGCCGGCTTCCACGAAATCAGGTCGATCGCCCGCAGCAGCGGCACGCCCATCTCGCGCGCCCATTTCAGGGTCAGCGGAAGCAGCAGTTCGACCCCGGAGGCGCCGGGCGCCGATTCGCCGAACGGGACTTGTTTCACGTCATCGTCGACCGGGGTGTGGTCGGAGCACAGCGCGTCGATGGAGCCGTCGCGCAGCGCCTCGCGGATGGCATCGCGGTCGCGCAGGCTCCGCAGCGGCGGCATCAGATGAAGGTGCGAGTCGAAGCTCACGAGGTCGTTTTCCGACAGGTGAACGTGGGTGGCGGCGACGTCGCAGGTGACCGCCAGCCCCTGCGCCTTGGCGGCGCGCACCATCGCAATGCCTTCGTAGGTCGACAGGCGCGCCACATGCACGCGGGCGCCGGTCGCGCGCGCCAGTTGCAGGATGGTCGCCAGCGCCACCGTCTCGGCCAGCGCCGGGATGCCGGGCAGGCCGAGGCGCGAGGCGACGGCGCCGTCGTGGGCGATGCCGCCGCGCGCCAGCGATGCATCCTGCGGCCGCAGCCACAGGCTGAAGCCGAAGGTGGAGGCGTATTCCATCGCACGCAGCAACACCTGGGTGTCGGTCGGCAGAGCGTCGGCCTGGGTGAAGGCGCGGCAGCCCGCCTCGGTCAGTTCGGCCATCTCGGTCAGCATTTTGCCTTCGAGCTTCTGCGTCATCGCGCCGATCGGGTAGACGCGCGGGCCGGGCAGGTTTCTGGCACGGAATTTCAGCATTTCCACCAGCCCCGGCTCGTCCAGCGGCGGGTCGGTATCGGGCGGGCAAGCCAGCGAGGTGATGCCGCCGGCAGCGGCGGCGAGCATTTCGGATTCCAGCGTGGCGCGGTACTCGAAGCCGGGTTCGCGCAGCCGCACCGACAGGTCGACCAGGCCGGGACAGACGACGAGGCCGGTCGCGTCGAGGGTGCGGTTGGCGTGGAAATCGGCGGGCGCGTGGCCGTTGCCGACGATCTTGCCCGCCGCCACGAATACGTCGGCGACTTCGTCGCGCGCGTTCATCGGGTCGATTACGCGGCCGTTCTTGATATGGATTTTCATGCGTTCCCCGTCCCCGCCAGCAAGGCCATCACCGCCATCCGCACCGCGATGCCGTAGGTCACCTGAGGCAGGATCACCGACTGCGGGCCGTCGGCCACTTCGGAGGCGATTTCCACGCCGCGGTTCATCGGGCCGGGGTGCATGACGATGGCGTCCGGTTTGGCGAGCGCGAGCTTTTCCGGCGTCAGGCCGAAGAACTTGAAGTATTCCTGCGCGGAAGGCAGCCGTGCGCCCTTCATGCGCTCGCTTTGCAGGCGCAGCATGATGACCACGTCGCAGCCGGCAAGCCCCGCTTCCATGTCGTGGAACACCCTGACGCCCATTTGCTCGACCCCGGTGGGGAGCAGCGTCTTCGGTCCGACCACGCGCACTTCCGGCACGCCGAGCGTGGTCAGCGCGTGGATCTGCGAGCGCGCCACGCGCGAGTGCAGCACATCGCCGACGATGGCCACGGTGAGATTGTGGAATTCGCCCTTGAAGCGGCGGATGGTGAACATGTCCAAGAGGCCCTGCGTCGGATGCGCGTGGCGGCCGTCGCCGGCGTTGATTACCGAGATGTGGGGCGCCACGTGGCGCGCGATGAAGTGCGCCGCCCCCGACTGTCCGTGGCGCACGATGAACATGTCGGCGTGCATCGCGGCGAGGTTGTCGACGGTGTCGAGGATGGCCTCGCCCTTGGTCTGGCTGGAGGTGGCGATATTGAGGTTGACGACGTCGGCGGACAGCCGCTTGGCGGCGATCTCGAAAGTGGTGCGAGTGCGCGTCGACGGTTCGAAGAACAGGTTGAAGATCGACTTGCCGCGCAGGAGCGGAACTTTCTTCACCTCGCGCTCGCCGACGTCCATGAAGGATTCGGCGGTGTCGAGGATCTGCATGAGGGTGGCGCGCGGCAGGGCGTCGAGCGTGAGCAGGTGGCGCAGCCTGCCGTCTTCGGTGAGTTGCAGGTTCATGCAAGCGAGAGGGTTAGATGGCCGTCGTCCAGCCGCGAAAGATTGACGTTTTGATGAGCCGGCACGTCGAGGCTGAGGCCGGCAAAGTCGGGACGGATCGGCAGCTCGCGGCCGCCGCGGTCGACCAGCACCGCCAGCCGGATCGAGGCCGGGCGGCCGTAGTCGAACAGCTCGTTCATCGCCGCGCGCACCGTGCGCCCGCTGTGCAGCACATCGTCGACCAGCAGGATGTCGCGGCCTTCGAGGTCGAACGGCAGGTTGGACGGCTTCACCTGCGGGTGCAGGCCGATGCGCGAAAAATCGTCGCGGTAGAACGAGATGTCGAGCGTGCCGAGCGGCAGCTTGCGGCCGAGCAGCGCGTGCAGCCGCTCGGCCACCCAAACCCCGCCGGTGTGGATGCCGACGATGACGGTATCCGGCGTGAGGGTGGGCGCGATGGCGGCGGCCAGTCGCGCGATCAGGGGGTCGACGTCAGGCAATGAGGCGTGCATCAAAAAATCCTTGCAGTATCAGTTGGGCGGCGACGGCGTCCGCCAGCGCCTTGTTCTTCTTGCCGTGGATGCCGCGGGCGTGCAATTCGGATTCGGCCGCCGTGCTGGTGTGGCGCTCGTCCACCAGGAATACCGGCAGATTGAAACGCGATTCTAGTTTGCGCGCGAAGTTTTTGGCCACCCGCGTCATTTCGTGCTCGCCGCCGTCGGCGTGGGTGGGCAGGCCCAGCACCAGCAGCACCGGCTGCCATTCGGCGATCAGTTTGGCGATGGCGGCGAGCCGCGTATCGGTGGACTCGGCCTGGATGACGCTGAGCGGGTGCGCGACGCCGATCGAAAGATCGCCCGAAGCGACGCCGGTGCGTTTGAGGCCGAGGTCGAAGGCCAGCACCGTGCCGTGGGTGTCCGCATGGCTCAAGTCAAGCGTGCCCGGCTTCTTCGGACAGGCTGGCAAAGTCGATGCCGAGGCGCTTCATCGCGGCGGGCAGGCGTTCTTCGGGCGCCAGGTCGAAAATCACCAGCGGGTCGGCGGCCACCGACAGCCACGCGTTTTGTTTGATTTCTTCTTCCAGCTGGCCGGCGCCCCAGCCCGCGTAGCCCAGCGACACCATGAACTTTTGCGGCCCGGCGCCCTGGCTCACGGCTTCGAGCACGTCCTTCGAGGTGGTGAGACTGATCACGTCGTTGACGGTAAGGGTGGAACTGAAGGTCTGCGGCGGCGTGTGCAGCACAAAACCGCGTTCGGTTTGCACCGGGCCGCCAAAATAAACCATATTTCGGTGCAGGCGCTCGGGCAGGGACAGGCCGATCTGCTCGAACAGCGTCGACAAGTCCAGATCGATCGGCCGGTTGACCACCACCCCCAGCGCGCCCTGCTCGCTGTGGTCGCAGATATAGGTCAGCGTGCCATTGAAATTGGGATCGACCATGCCCGGCATGGCGATCAGGAAATTGTGGGTGAGATTGACGGTATCCATGGTTGCCCTCCCATTGTAATCTGCCTCAAATCAAGCAAGCACTCCTTTTTATACCTTGTCCCTGACACTATAGCGACCAGGGCCCCCGGTGCCGGAATACAACCCGCGCCCTGGTCTGGTTTCGCCGCGATCTGCGCGATTTCGACCATGCTGCGCTCTGTCACGCACGTAAACCCGGATTGTTCATTCGGGCGAGAGGCTTTGGGTAGGGTGCACTCCGTGCACCTTCGGGCGTCAATCGGTGCACGGAGTGCACCCTACGCACCCTAATGACTGCGTTAAAGTAGCGTTTGCGGCGTGATGCCGCATCCAGACAAGGAGGGGTTTCATGGCGGCATGGTTGATTCCCGCGGTAAAGGCGATCCTGCCCTTCATCAGTCCGATCGTTTCATCGGCGCTGCCGGTTTTTACCACGCGCAAAAGCGATGAGGCGGCCGCAGCCCAGAACAGCGTCCTGCAGCAGCAGATCACCGAGCTGCAGTCGGCGGCCTCGCAGAATGCGCTGCATGTCAAGGAACTGGCCGAACAGTTGCGGAAAACGGTGACCGCGCTCGAGCAGGGCGCGGCAATCGCGGAGTCGCGCTTCAGGCGCATGGCCGTGCTGTGCGGCGCGGCCGTTGCGCTGGCGCTTCTCGCCATGGGCGTTTCGCTGTTCGCCCACTTTTCGGGCTAGTGTCGGCGGCGATGCGCTTTCACGGCGCGCCCCCACTCTTGAAAAAACCATGCGCTTGCCATGAGCGTCAGGCCATTGATTTCGCAGGCCTGAAGCGACGGAATTTCAGTCCGTACCGACGAGCTGGTCCGAGCGGGTGAAGGTCCAGGTGCGGGTGATCGACAGGATATCGGCCTTTTCCCGCATGTCGTCGGGGAAGCGTGCGTAGGGCGCGGCGAGTTCGACGATCCGGATCGCCGCGGTGTCGAGGATCTTGAAGCCGGACGAGCGATCGATATCGACCTTTTCGATGCGGCCATCGGAGTGGATCGACACGGTCAGCCTGAGGCTGCCGTACAGGCCCTGGCGGCGCGCGGCTTCGGGGTAGTTGACGTTGCCGACGCGTTCGACCTTGGTGACCCAGTCCTCGACGTAGCGCGCAAACGCGTATTCCTTGACGTTGGCCCCGACAAAGGCGCGTTTGGGGCGCTTCTGGTATGCATCCCACTGCTGCGAGATGCGCGCCTGCAACTGCGCCATTTCACGCGCCTGCAGGTTGAGCTGGCTGGCGTCGATGGCGGGCTGAACCGGCGCGGGCGGCGCGGCCTGCGGGCGCTCCTGCAGCTGGCCATTGGGCTGGAGCTGGCTCAACAGGGTTTTGGCCTGCTGCTCCAGTTCGGCCACGCGCGCCTGCAAGGCGGCTTCCTCGCTTCCGCTCCGGGTTTGGCTGCTGGCGGGCAGCGGGCTCTTCAGTCGCCGGTCTTCATCGGTATTGCCGCCGCCGGCCAGGCTCACCTGCGCCAGTGCGTCTGGATTGAGCGGCGCCTCCGCGGTTTTGGCGTTGACCAGCACCACTTCCATCGGCATGTTGGGGTCCTCGAACAGGCGCGGGTTGATCTGCACGAACTGGGTCGACAGCATCATGCCGTGCACCGCGGCCGACGCCAGCAGGGCCAGCGCCATGCGGGTGCCTTGCTTGGACGGCTCGGCGAGGGGAAGAGGCTGGGCGGACACCATGGGAACCGGAAGTTGGGGCAGGCCCGATTTTACGGAAGGGCGACGCTGCTGTCAGGCGGCGTCAGCGTTTCCATGAGCTCGGCGTGAAAGTCGATGTCGAGCAGGTCGATGCTGGAAATCGCCAGCCGCACCTTGGCGCCCGGCGCGACACCCAATACCGACGGCGCGCGCGTCACCAGCGGCAGGCTGTCGAAGCGCACCAGGTCTTCGCGGATGACGCTGGCGGTGACCTCCTGAATGTTTTCCTGTTGCATCCAGCGCAGCATCCAGTAGCGCTCCAGCCGCCGCTGGAACTCGTTGTAGGCGTCGTACGCCAGCTCGAATTCGCGCACCACCGAAAACAGCTGCTCGCTGCGCGGCGGGTACGCCGGGTCGCTGCCCTGCACCAATGAAATCAGCTGGCGCTGGTTGACCAGGTCGACGTAGCGCCGCAGGGGCGACGACGACCACGCATATTGATCGACGCCGAGGCCGACGTGCGGGTCGGGCGCGGTGGTCATGCGCGTCTTGCCGTTGGACTGCGCGCGATAAATGCCGGGCACGCGGTTCTCCGCCAGCCAGCCGCCCCAATGCGCGTTGGCGAAGATCATCAGCTCGGACACCACCTTGTCGATCGGGCTGCCGCGCTTGCGCGGCACGATGCTGATGCGCTCGCCGTCGAGCTTGAAATTGTAGTCGACGCGGTCGACCGTGTCGGCCTTGCCGCGCCCGGCTTCGAGCACGGCGGCGAAATCGCGCAGCCATTCCAGTTCGCGGCGGTAGGGGTAATCGGGCGCCGCCGGATTGCGCAGGGTCTCGTCGTTGAACAGCACTTCCAGCGTCTCGTGGCGCAGGTTGTCGGCGATGTGCACCATTTCGAGCCGGGACTCGGTGCCGAGCACGCGCAGGTCGGGCGCCACGTCGACGTACAGCGACAGCGCCGGACAGTCGTGGGTTTCGCCCAGCGTGTAGTGGTGGATCAGCGCCTCCGGCAGCATGGTGATCTTGTTGCCCGGGTAGTACACGGTCGACAGCCGCTCGCGCGCCACCTTGTCGAGTTCGGAGCCCGGCGCGATGCCGAGCGCAGGCGCGGCGATATGGATGCCGACGCGGATGCTGCCGTCGTCGAGCCATTCGACCGACAGCGCATCGTCGATCTCGGTGGTCGCCTCGTCGTCCATCGAGAATGCGCGCACGCCGCTTTTCGGCAGTTCGGGCGGGTCGGCGGGCTCGGTGACCGGCGCGAAGCCGGTGCCGCGCGGAAAGTATTCCAGCAGGAAGCTCGCCAGGTGGAAGTCGAGCGTCGACGGAATCGCGCCGCAGCGTTCGATCAGCCGCAACGGCGACAGCCCGGTGGCCGCCGCCGCGTCTTCCAGCGCCTTGTACTCCAGCGTGTTCCTGTCCGGCGCGATAAGGATGCGCGGGATCAGCGAGGCGTATTCCTCGGGCAGCCGGAAGGCAGCCAGTTCCACCGCCAGATGCGCCTGCCGCTCCGCCGCCAGCCGTTTTTTCTCCAGGCCGGCCTTGGCCGCAGCCAGCGTTTCGGCCGGGGCGGGGCGGTAGCGGCCCTTGCCTCTTTTGTGGAAATGGATCGGCGAGCCGTGCAGCTTCAGCAGCAGCGCCAACGATTCCGGCGGCGTCGGCGCGTGGCCGTAATATTCCTGCGCCAGCTGCTCGAAGCCGAACTCGTCGGCGCCCGCCGCCTCCCACAGAAAATCGGCGTCGAGCTCCGCCGCCAGCGTTTCCGCTTCGGCTATCGCCTCGGTCGGCGCCGGTGCGGCGAAACGCAGCAGGATATTGGCCGCCTTGATCTTGCTGCGCTTGCCCGAGGCGGTTTCCACCTGCGCCGTGGCATCGGTTTCGGACAGGATGGAACCGGCCTTGAAATGGCCGTCTTCTTCAAAAATAAGGTGCATCAGAAATCCAGAATGGTTTGGTAGTGGCGTTCGAACCCGGCAAAGCCGTGGTCGCCGCCTTCTTCGATGATCTGCGTGGCCCCCGCGTAGTAGGCCACCGCATCGCGGTAATCGAGCACCTCGTCGCCGGTCTGCACCAGCAGCAGATAGCGTTCGGGGCGGGCGATGGCTTCGACATCCAGCGCCGCGAGTTCATTCAGATGCGCCTCGGTGAGCACCCACGACTCGCCGGTGTGCCAGTTGGTCTGCGGGCCGAGCGCGGCGCGCAGCAGTTTATGGGCGTGCACCGCCGGGTTCACCAGCACCGCCTTCCAGCCGTGCTTTTCCACCAGATGGGTGGCGTAAAAACCGCCCAGCGAACTGCCGACCAGGGTGACCGATTCGGGGCGGCGGCGTTCCAGTTCGGCCTCGACGAGTGCGACGGCCTCGCGCGGGCTGTTGGGCAGCGCCGGGCAATAGTAATCCGCGAGCCGGTCGATGCGGGCCATATGCTCGCCGAGTTGGCGGGCCTTGCCGGACGCGGGGGAGGAATTGAAGCCGTGGAGATAGACAATCATCCCGGAATTTTACCGGGGGTGGGGGGGATTCCAGAAATCTGGCTGTTGCGGTTGATTTCATTCGGGGACTGAATCATAAGGGGCAAGCGTCAAAAACGTCCCGCTCGGCGCCCGCCGTATTTTTGAGCCGATGAAATACAATAATGTTCTTTAGTTGTTGAGACGACCTGTTTTGTCAAAAAAACTCATCGGTGAAATCCTGGTTGGGCGGGGGGCGCTGGAGCGGACAAACTTGCTGGCCGCGCTCAAGCTGCAGAAAGATGCGGGTGGCTCGGAGCGGCTTGGCGCAATCCTGGTCAGGCAGGGCTGGGTCGCCGAGAAGGTTTTGTACCAGGCGTTGTCGGAGCAGCTTGGCATCCCCCTGGCCACGGCCGAGGACTACCCCGCCTTGCCGGTCTTCGAGGAGCGGGTATCGACCAAGTTTCTCCAGGAAGCCCGCGCCCTGCCCGTGCACGAGGGCGCCGATCGCCTGGTGCTGGCGATGGCCGACCCGCTCGACCGCTATGTCATCCATGCATTCCATTTGGCAACCGGGCGGGAGATCACCGTTCTGCTCGGCTTGCCGGGTGAGATCGACGCTGCTTTCGAGCGGCTTTATATCGCGGGCCGTAGCAGCATCGGACAGATCGTCGGCGAGGCCGAAGGGCCGGTCGAACTGGAAGAGAGCAGCGACGTCCAGCATCTGAAAGATCTGGCCAGCGAAGCGCCGGTTATCCGCGTGGTCAGCCTGATCATGGAACGCGCCCTCGACGCGCGCGCCTCGGACATCCATGTCGAGCCGTTCGAGAGCCGCCTGATCGTGCGCTTCCGGGTGGACGGCGTGATGCAGGAGGTGGAATCGCCGCCGCGTCGACTGTCGGCGGCGGTGATTTCGCGCATCAAGATCATGGCCAATCTGGACATCGCCGAGCGCCGCTTGCCGCAGGACGGTCGCATCAAGTTGAAGGCAAAGAACAAGGAAATCGACCTGCGCGTGTCCACCGTGCCGACCATGCACGGCGAAAGCGTGGTCATGCGGGTGCTGGACAAGGGCGGCGTGCCGCTCAATTTCGATACCCTGGGGTTCGATCCGGCGACGCTCAAGCTGTTTCTCGACGCGCTCACCCAGCCGCATGGCATCGTGCTGGTCACCGGCCCCACCGGCAGCGGCAAGACCACCACGCTCTACACGGCACTCCAGCTGCTGAACAAGCCGGACGTCAAGATCCTCACCGTGGAAGACCCGGTGGAATACCAGATGGAGGGCATCAACCAGATTCAGGTCAAGCCGCAGATCGGCCTGACCTTTGCCAACGCGCTGCGCTCCATCGTGCGCCAGGACCCCGACGTCATCATGATCGGCGAGATCCGCGACCTGGAGACGGCCCAGATCGCGGTGCAGTCGGCGCTCACCGGACACATGGTGATCTCCACGCTGCACACCAACGATGCCTCCAGCACGGTCAACCGCTTGCTCGATATGGGGGTGGAGGACTACCTGCTGACTTCCACCGTGAACGGCATCCTGGCCCAGCGCCTGGTGCGTTCGCTTTGCAAGGCCTGCCGCGAACCGTATGAACCCCTGCCCGAAGTCGTGCGGGAGTTCGACCTCAAACGGTTCGCTGGCGATTCGCCCATCGTTTTATACCGGCCCGTAGGCTGCGAGTCCTGTGGCGGCACCGGATATAGCGGTCGACTTGGCATCATGGAAATGCTGCCGATGACCGATACGATACGCAGTCTGATCATGCGTCATGCCGTATCCGGGGAGATCCGCCGACAGGCCATCGAAGAGGGCATGCAGACCCTGTATGAGGATGGCTTGCGCAAAGTCATTGCCGGAGTGATCACCCTCGAAGAAGTGCTGCGCGTGACCCGGGAAGACTGAGAATGCCACTGTTTCAGTACAAGGCGGCAGACGCGCAGGGGAGCATCCTCGAAGGTGAAATGGAGGCGCGCGGGCCGGATTCGGTGGCCGAGCACCTTCAGGCGCAGGGCTTCATGCCGATCCAGATTGAAGAGGCGACCGCGGGCAGCGGCGGGGGGTGGCTGGGCGGATTCGGACGCGCGCGGGTGAGCCAGGACGAAATCGCCATGATGACGCGCGAGATATCCACGCTGCTGCGCGCCGGCCTGCCGCTCGACCGTGCCCTGGAAATCGTGGTCAATCTTTCGGCCAACGATGAGGTCGCCGAAATCCTCGGCGAGGTTCGTCAGAACGTGCGCGGCGGCTCATCCCTGTTTGCCGCGCTGGACGCCCAGCAGGGCGTCTTCTCCCGTTTTTATCTCAACATGATCCGCGCGGGCGAGGCGGGCGGCGCGCTGGAAGTCGTCATGCTCCGCCTGACCGAGTTCATGGAGCGCGCCAAGGATCTCAGGGAAACCGTCAAATCCGCGCTGATCTACCCGGCCATCCTGGTCATGGTCGCGGTGGTTTCGGTCGTCGTTCTGCTGATTTTCGTCGTGCCGCAGTTCACCCAGATGTTCGAGGAATCCGGCAAGGCCCTCCCCCTGGCGACGCAGATCGTCGTTGGCGCTGGCGAGTTCTTCCAGGCCTGGTGGTGGGCGCTGATTGGCGGCAGCATGGTCTTGTATGCCATGTTCAAGCGCCAGATGGCCGACCCGGACAGCCGCTATCGCTGGGACGAGCGCTTTCTCGCCCTGCCTTTGATCGGCGACCTGGTGGCCAAGATCGAAATGGCCCGTTTTTCCCGCACCCTGGGAACCTTGCTCGACAATGGGGTGTCTTTGTTGTCCGCGCTGTCCATCGTCAAGGAAACCCTGACCAACAGCGTCATGGCCGAGCGTATCGACGAAGTGGCGATCAAGCTGCGCGAAGGCAAGGGCCTTGGCGTGCCGCTCATGGAAGCCGAGGTTTTTCCAAGGCTGGGCGTGCACATGGTCATGGTCGGCGAGGAAACCGGGCGGCTGTCCGAAATGCTCATCCAGGTCGCCGACGTTTTCGACCGGGAAGTGAAGACCGCGGTCAAACGCACCCTCGGCTTGCTCGAACCCGCGTTGATCCTGGGCTTGGGGCTGCTCATCGGCGCCATCATCATGTCCATTCTGGTGGCCATCCTGAGCGTCAACGAACTGGCGGTATGACCGGTGGACAGGTTCTCGCGCCGAAGAAACCCTGTAGGGTGCGCCGTGCGGCCCCTACGAAATCGAAGGGGTCGCATGATGTTGTTGGCCCGGCGTCAGGATAAGCCCAGATTGCTCACTTTATGGTACGTAGGGTGCACTCCGTGCACCGATTTACGCCCGAAGGCGCACCGAGTGCACCCTGCGCGAAGCATCTCGCGCTAATGAACAATCCGGGATAATTTTTTGCAAACAGGAGACTCTCGATATATGGTGTTCAAATCAAAACTGGCGAGGGCGCAGCGCGGCTTCACCCTGCTCGAACTGCTGGTGGTTCTGGTTATCCTCGGCATGCTCGCGGCGCTGGCGGGGCCGCGCGTGATGAAATACGTCTCCAGCGCCAAGTCCGACACGGCCCAGCTCCAGGTCGAGGAGTTCGGGGCGGCGCTCGACATGTACAAGCTTGAGGTCGGGCGCCATCCCAACACCCAGGAAGGCCTGCAGGCACTGGTCGAGGCGCCGGGGGGGGCGACCAACTGGAACGGCCCGTACCTGAAGAAAAAGACCGTCCCCAAGGATCCGTGGGGCGCTGACTATATCTATGCATCCCCGGGCCAGCATGGCGCTTTCGACCTCTCCAGCCTCGGCGCCGACGGGCGCGAGGGCGGCGAGGGCGAGGACCGGGACATCGTGAGTTGGTGATAGCCCGTCAAGCAGGCTTCACCCTGCTGGAACTGCTGGTCGTGCTGGCGCTGCTGGCAATGACCTACGCCCTGATACCGCCGATGTTCGGCGTCGGCGGTTCGACCGCCGAGCTCAAGGCGGGGGCCCGCCAGGTGGCGGCCGGCCTGCGCAAAGCGCGTTCCCAGGCGATCATCAGCCGGGGCGAGGCGACCCTGACCCTGGATGTCGAGACGCGCAGTTTCCTGCTGAGCGGAGACAGCAAGTCCCGCAAGCTGCCGCGACAGGCGGAAATCGGGGTCTACACCGCCCAGGGCGAGGTTACCGACGCCAGCACCGCCGCCATCCGTTTCTATCCCGACGGCAGTTCGACCGGAGGCCGGGTGAGCCTGGCCATGGGCGAACGCAAATACCTCATCGATATTGACTGGCTCACCGGCCAGGTCGAGATTCTGGATACGCCGTGAAGCGGTCCTGCCGGGGCTTTTCCCTGCTGGAGGTGCTGGTCGCCTTCATCGTCCTCGCCCTGGCGCTGGGGGTGCTCATGCGCATCTTCTCCGGAGGACTCGGCAATATCGGCACGGCGGAGCACTACAGCCGGGCCGTGGCCATCGCCGAATCGCAGCTGGCGGCCGTCGGCGTTGAAACGCCCCTGGCCGAGGGCGAGAGCACGGGCGGGGCGGAACCGGGCTATACGTGGCGCACCTCGGTGCAGCGTTACGAAACGGGCGACCAACCCCTGGAGGACGCAAGCGCGCCGGTCGACCTGTACCAGGTGGAAGTCGCCGTGAACTGGGACCACGCCGCCACGAAACCGCGCGTCCTTCGTTTCGTCACCCTGCGCGCGGCGCCCCGGCCATGAACCCCATGCGCCGCTCGCAAGGCTTCACCCTCCTGGAATTGCTCATCGGCATGACCTTGGTGGGCTTCATCCTGAGCCTGCTGTTCGCGGGGCTGAATCTCGGGACGCGGAGCTGGGAGGCGGGCGAACAGCGCATGGCGACCTCCTCGCGGCAGGCGGTCGTCGTCGATTTCATCCGGCGCGCCATCGAGCAAACTTACCCCTTGCGCTGGCGGGTGGGCGAAGAGGACCGGCTTGCCTTCGCCGGCGAAGCCGAGTCCCTGCGCTTCGTCGGGACAGTGGCGATGCACGACGGCGCATCCGGCAACCACCTCATCGCCCTCGACCTGGTCGACGGCGAGACCGGGCGCGACCTGGCGATGCGCTGGCGATTGCCCGACCCGGGCGCGCCGGGTTTCGAGCCTATTGAACAAGCCGAACCCAAGGTGCTGATAAAAGCCGTCAAGGAAATGGCATTGGCCTACTTCGGAGCCCAGTCGGAAACGGAAGATCCCGCCTGGCACGATCAATGGCTGGATCAAAAAACGCCCCCCGAGCTGATCCGCCTGCGATTGACCATGGAAAACGGCGAAACCTGGCCGGATATCGTCGCCGCGCTTCGGGCCAGGACGCAATGAGCATGCGCGACGCATCCTCCCGATCGGCCCGCCCAAACCGGTTCGAGCGCGGCATCGCGCTGATCCTCGTGCTCTGGGTCGTCGCCCTGCTGGCCGTCATTGCGGGCAGCTTCGTCTATGGCGCGCGCAGCACCGCCCTGGTCGCCGGCAATCTGGTTTCCCTCGCCAGGGCGCGCGCCCTGGCCGATGCCGGCGTCCATCGCGGCCTTTACGAACTGGCCAGGCCGGCGACCGATGCGGAGAGATGGAAGGCCGACAGCCGGACGCACCTGTTCAGCCTGGATGCCGCCGAGATTCGTCTCGTCATGCGCGACGAATCCGCCAAAATCGACCTCAATACCGCCAGCGACGCCTTGCTCAAGGGGCTGTTGCTGTCCGCCGGGCTGGATGAAGAACAGGCCAATCAACTACTCGATGCCATCCTGGACTGGCGGGATGTCGACGAGCTTACGCGCCCCCAGGGGGCGGAGCGGGACCGTTACGAGGCCATGGGATTGCCCTATATTCCGACCAACGCCGCGTTCCAGACCGTCGACGAACTCCAGCGGGTCATCGGCGTCACCCCCGACTTGTATCGAAAACTGGCGGGCGCGCTCACCGTGTTTTCCCGATCGCCCGGCATCAACAGTACGCTGGCGCCGCGCCAGGTGCTGCTGGCCCTGCCCAACGTGACCGAAGCGGACGTGGATGCCTATCTCGCCCAGCGCGAGGAGATGCTGGCCGCGGAGCAGGCGCCACTGCCTTTCCCGCAGGCCGCCGGATTCGAATCCGGCGCTGCAAGCCAAGTGTATAATCTTCGGTCGATTGCGAAAGCGTCGGACGGCACGCAGTTCGTCCGGGAGGCGGTCGCAAAGTTGGCACCAGACCCAAAACAACCGTTTATCTTCCTGCTCTGGCAGGAGGGGCGGCCTTAATCCGCTCAGACTTGGATCAATGGCGAGCATGACATCCTCCCGACGCAGGCAGCGAAAGAGCCGCAGTGCGGTACTGGTGCGCTTTTTGCGCTGGTGGGGCCGTGAACTGGCGGCCCTGGTGCCACCCGCTTTGCGCCCCCAAAACCGCCCCTCGCCCAGCATGCTGTGGGCCGGGATGGAACAAGGCGCGCTCGTCCTCTGGCGCCTGGCCGGGCAGAAGCGGAGCGAGATCGGGCGCGTCAACCTCGCCGCGGGGGATGCGGCCGCCCACAAGATCGCCTTCGATGCCCTGCTCAACAAGGCCGGCGCCCATTCGGTTGGCATCTGCCTGCCCGCTGCGCAGGTGCTGCGCAAGCAAGTCATCCTGCCCCTTGCCGCGGCAGAAAATCTGACCCAGGTGCTTGGCTTCGAGCTGGGGCGGCAGACCCCCTATACCGCCGATCAGGCCTATTACGACCAGCGGGTGTTGCGCGAGGATCGCAGCGACAATCGCCTGCATGTCCTGTTGGGCGTTGCGCCCAAAGCCGTCATCGACGAAATCCTGGCCTGTCTCACGGCCTGGGGCGTAACGGCCCAGGCTGTCGTGGTAAGCGACGAACTTGAAAGTACCGGTAGCTGCCTGAACCTGCTTCCGGCAAGGCTGCGTCCCAAACCGGGCCACGCCGGGTATTGGCTTTATGGGGCCATGGCAGGGGTTACGCTGGTCTTGTTTGCCGTGCTCCTTGTGGCGCCGCTCTGGAAAAAGCGCGAGGTCGTGATCGCGCTGCAACCGGTTCTGGCCCAGGCCCAGCAACAAGCCGATGCCGTGGATGCGCTCAAGCGGGAACAGGAGCGGCTGCTGGCCGAATACAACTTCCCCACCGAGCACAAGCTGGCCACGCCGGCCAAGGTCGCCTTGCTCGAAGAAGTGACCCGCATCCTTCCCGACAATACCTGGCTGCAGCAACTGGAGATCCACGGCGCGGAGATCACCATGCAAGGCAATACCGGTTCCTCGGCCAGCCTGATTGGCCTGTTCGAGCAATCCACCTTGCTGGAAAACGCCCATTTCAAATCGCCGCTGGTCAAGGTGCAAGTAGGCAGAGGCAGAGCTCAGATTGACCAGGCGCAAGCTGGCGAGGAGCGTTTCCAGCTCGCAGCCGGGATCAAGGCCATCGATCCGGCCGGGGCGCTCGCAACCCTGCGGGGGTTGCATGAAAACAAACCACCGGCCAAGGCCGGCAAGCAGCCCGCAAAGCCATGAAACTGACGCTCACCCCCATGCAAAGCCGCGCGCTTGCCGTTGCGCTTCTGCTCGCCCTGCTTGCGCTGCTCGCCGTGCTGGTCTACGTGCCCTGGCAGCGCGCCCATCTCCATTACGACACGGCGATCGAAGATCGGCTGGATCGGACCAGCCGTTATCTGCGCGTCGCGGCCCAGCGCAGAAACGTCGAGGCGAACATCGCGCTCACCACAAAACGGGATGCCGGCCGCTACTACCTCAAGGCCAGTTCTCCGGCTCTTGCCGCGGCCGAGGTGCAGCAAATGGCGCAGGCCATCATCGAAGCCAATGAACTCAAGGTGGAGAGTACCCAGATCGCCACGCACAAGGATGACGGCCCGCGCCGCAAGGTCGCGGTCGATTTCCAGCTGCGCGGGAAATTGCCCGCTCTGCAGAAAGCCCTGTACGAGCTGGAAACCGCCTTGCCTTATCTGTATGTGGACAATCTGGTCGTCCGTTCTAGCGTGGCGAGAGTGTTCCTGCCTGTTCCGGGCGTCGAGCCCGACGTCCTGGTGCAGTTCGAACTGTACGCCTTCGCCCGGCTCGCCAAACCGGCGCTGAAGAAGCCATGATGGCCCTTACCAACATCAAGAGTCTGGCGCTGCTGGCCTGGGTGCTCGTCAATACCTTGCTGGCGCTGGCGATTGGCAGGGAGTTGGGCTGGGGCGAGAAGCTGCACCAGCCCATGCCCGCGCCTGTTGTGCATCCGTCCGCGCCGGTCGAGGTAGCGCTTTATCCGGATTTTCGCCTGCCGGCGCGGGAAAAAACCTATGCCGCGACGCTGGAGCGGCCGCTCTTCGTGCCCAGCCGCAGCGAGGCGCCGCCAGCGCCGCCGCCGCCCCCTCCGCCCCCCCCGGCCATGAAAAAGGGGCAGTTTCAATTGCTGGGCACAACGATCACAGACGAGGCAAGAGTCGCCATTGTCAAAGAGGTGGCTAGCGGCAAGGTGCGACAGGTCATGATGACCCATACAATCAACGGACTCCGTCTGGAGCAAGTCGAGCCCGACAGGATCGTGTTTGTACAATATGATGACCGCGAAGATCTCCATCTGAAAATTCAGCCAAGTCCCAAGGTGCAGCCGCCAGGGCAGCCGGGTGGCGTCCCGGCGGCATCGACGAACATCGTGCCCCCGGCTCGTGCCATCCGCCGTGGAGCCAGAACGCCTGCGCCGAACGGGGCGAAGGCCAATTAATGAGAATTTTTATCCGAAACAGGTGTGCCAACAGGGCTTTCCATGAACTCTGTCGGGCCGAAACACCGAATCCTCGATTGTGTGGACATGGCTGAAAAACGCGTGCTCCCCAGTCTTGCCATGAGATCAATTTTCCTAGGTGTTTGTCGATGAAAGCTATGCATAAACCAAATCCCTCCAAAGCGGGGTTCGTGCTTGCAAACGCCCTTGCCCTGGCCTTGACCGGCTGTGCCTCGGTTGGAAATCAGGGGGCGGCGGAGGATGGCGTTACATTGAAAGTCTTGCCGCATCTCTACGGGACCAAGATCGACTCAGGATCAAGCGGTAAAGGCAAAGAAGATGAACGCTTCAAGCTGTATCCGGGTACTGGCGTAACGGTCAAGGCACCGGCACAACTGCCCATGTCCATGGAAGCGGGTGGAAACATCACGCTCAACTTCGAGGGCGCCGACTTGCGCGAGGTGGTGCGAACCATCCTTGGCGACATTCTCAAGGAAAATTACATCGTCGATCCGCGCGTTGCGGGATCGATCACCTTGCGCACAGCCAAGCCGATCCCCAGGGCGGCTGCCATGCATACCCTCGAGGAGGTCCTGCGCATGAACGGAGCGGTCATGATCCGCGAGGGCGACGGCGTGTTTCGCATCGTGCCCTCGGCTGCCGCGGGCAAGGGCAATGCCACGCCGCAACTGGTTGAAACCGGCAAGCCGCTGCCCGGCGGCTACAGCATCCAGATTGTCCCGCTCAAGCACATCGGGGTGGCCGACATGGCCAAAATCCTTGAGCCCCTCGCCGGCGAGACTTCCAGCGTGCGCATCGATCCGCTGCGCAACCTGCTCATCCTGTCCGGCACCCAGCTGCAACTGAAGCACATGCTCGAGACCATCGACATGTTCGACGTGGACTGGATTTCCGGCATGTCGGTGGGCCTGTTCACCCTGCAAAGCGTGGACGTGAAAACAGTCACCGGCGAACTGGAAAAGCTGTTTGGCGACAAGAATCTCGGCCCGCTCGCCGGCGCCATCCGGGTCGTCCCCATCGAACGGCTCAACGCCCTGCTGGTGGTCACCCCGCAGGCGAAGTATCTGGAGCAGGCCCGCACCTGGATCGAGCGCCTCGATCGCCCGGGCGCGGGTGGAGGCGGTCGGCGGCTTTACGTGTATCCGGTGCAGAACGGCAAGGCTGAGAATCTGGCCACCCTGCTCAACGATGCTTTTTCCGGGAAGGGTACGCAAGCCAAGGCGATGTCTTCCCCCGAACTTGCGCCCGGTGCCGTGCCTGCCGAAGTCAAATCAGCGGAGCCGTCCCAGGCCAACGGCAAGGAAGTCCGACCGGCTGCATCCCTAACAAGCGCGACCGCCGGGTCTGGGGGCAGTGTGGGTTTGCCGCAGGATGTGCGTGTCATCGCCGACAAGGACAACAACGCCCTGTTGATTCTGGCCAGCCCCGCCGACTACGAGAGCATCGAATCCGCCATCCGCAAGCTCGACGTGGCGGTGCGGCAGGTTCTGGTCGAGGTCACCATCGCCGAAATCACCCTCAAGGACGAACTCAAATACGGGCTGGAGTGGTATTTCAACAATGGTGCACGCATCAATGGCAAGCTCGACACCGGCCTGGGGGGGATCACTGCGCTCGTGCCCGGTTTTTCCTATTCCTGGGTGAGCAAGGCGGCCGACGTCGGTGCCGTCCTGAATGCCCTCGCGACCGATTCCAAGCTCAAGATCATTTCCTCGCCGCATATCACCGTGGCGGACAACCAGACGGCCAAGATCCAGGTTGGCGACCGCGTGCCCACCATCAGCCAGACCCAGTCTGTCGCCAGCACCACCACGGACACCGGCATCATCAGCACCATCCAGTACATCGAAACCGGCGTCATGCTCTCGGTTACCCCGCGCGTCAATGCGGGCGGACAGGTCACCATGGAAATCAATCAGGAGGTCAGCAACGCCACCCCCACCACCACCTCCGGCATCGACTCCCCAACCATTCAGGAACGTACCGCGGAAAGCACCGTCACCGTCAAATCGGGCGAAACCATCATCCTCGCCGGCCTGATCAGGGAAGAAAAAAACAAGGCCACCGAAGGCTTGCCGCTGCTCGCGCAGATCCCCCTCATCGGCGGGCTGTTCGGCACCCAGAGTTGGGGCGACAACCGCACCGAACTGATTCTCCTCATTACCCCGCGCGTGCTCATCGACACGCAAAACGCAGCCGCCATCACCGAGGAATACCGCAGCCGCATCAACGGCCTCGAGCGCATGCTCAAATCGGTAGCGCTGCCGCCAAAACCTGCTGTCGGGAGCGCCGAATAAGCGTAGACCCGCGGTGTAAAAATCGCGGCGATGACGCCTCTTGTAGGAGCGGGTTTACCCGCGATCCCCGGCGCCCGCTCCGCGGCTGAAGCCGCTTACACAGGGGGACGGCGGTTTTTTGTGGGAGCGGGTTTACCCGCGATTGCAGCAAACGCCGGCAACCCGCTTCTGTCAACGCCTGTATTTCCGTCATGATTATCGCCATGACGCACCCGCCTCATAGCCGCAACCTGCGTATTGGCCGTGTCTCGGAAATCGGGCGGGGTTATCTCGTCACCACGGTGACGCAAGGCCGCCTCCCCCTGTTCGCCGACTTGCAGCTGGCCCGATTGGCGATACGGGAATTGCGCGCTTGCGACGAAGCGGGACTGTGCGGCACGCTCGCCTTCGTGCTGATGCCAGATCATCTGCATTGGCTGCTGCAGTTGACCGGCGCCGCGCTCCCTGATTTGCTGAGGCGGTTCAAATCCCTGAGTGGCGGCGCCATCAACCGCAGTCGCGGCACACCCGGCAGGGCGGTCTGGCAGGGCGGATTCCATGACCAGGGCATGCGCGACGGGGCGGATTTGCAGCATGTCGCCCGCTATGTCGTTGCCAACCCCGTGCGTGCAGGGTTGGTTGACTCCGTTCGGCAATACCCTCATTGGGACGCGGTTTGGTTGTGAAGGGATAAACCCTCCCCCCATAAAAAACCGTTCCCCCTGTGGGAGCGGTTTCAGCCGCGAATCTGTCGCTGAGAATCGCGGGTAAACCCGCTCCCACAAAAATATCGCCGTCGCCCTTGTGGGAGCGGCTTTAGCCGCGAAGCTGGTGCTGAGAATCGCGGATAAATCCGCTTCCACAAAAAAAACATCGCCATCGCCCCTGTGGGAGCGGGTTTACCCGCGATGCCGGCGCCGCCAAACCCCTTGCCCCAAGGGCAGGCCGCCTGCTCGGCGAGCCCGGGCATTCCAATAAGCGATCTGGGTTAAAATGCGGTCCGTCCACCCCATGCCTTGCGAATCCGTGCCGCGAATTTTCTTCATTCTCCTGGTTGTTCTGGCTGCCCCGGCGCGGGCCGACGTGTATGCCTATGCCGACGCTGATGGCGTCGCGCATTACACCAACGCCCCGGACACCAGCGCCCCCGGAGGCGGCCCGTACCAGCGCATATCCAGCCTGTTGGAGGAGTCCGGGAAAAACAATCGCGCGCGCGCGCCGGTAGTCAAGGGCAACGTCGCCGCCTTCGCCTCGCACATCGAACAAGCCGCGGGCGAGGTCGGCATCGATGCTGCCCTGGTTCACGCCGTCATCACCGCTGAATCGGGCTACAACCCGGCGGCCGTATCGCGGGCCGGTGCCCAGGGCCTGATGCAACTCATGCCGGGAACAGCCAGGCGCTATGCAGTCAAAGATGCCTTCGATCCCATCCAAAATATTCGCGGCGGCACCCGCTACCTGCGTGACTTGCTGGACATGTTCGACAACAATGTCGAACTTGCTGTCGCGGCCTACAATGCCGGAGAAAATGCCGTGATCCGGCATGGCAGAAAAATTCCGCCCTATCGTGAAACGCAGGCTTATGTGCCGAAGGTCATGCGTCTTTATGACAAGTACAGCGCGATGCTCTGAACTTGCTTCGGCTCTGCGTGCGCATCTCGCCACGGCGCGGGCGACCGCGCTGGCCAGTACACTTCGATCCCTCGGTGGCCGACCGATCCTGCCAGGCCGGCACGAATTTTTCGATGCGCGCTCATTCCGGGGAGTGAATCCGTCTCTAAAAATTCGTTTCAATCTCTAAACTTCGCAATAATTCAACCGTAAAGGCAGCGAAGGGTTTTACATCCGCATCGGGATTCAAAGAATTGTTGCATTTGTGCAACATCGTCTCACAATCCCGTCCCTGTGGCGCGCGATGGCGTACGATTCCGTTGGAATCTAGCCTACTTATAGTATGCTGATTGACATGTAGGCTGGGTGTGGCGTAGTGATCAAGCCCCGTGCTGGAGCTTGTGTGTAAACGAGACAAAGGTCATTCGATGACGGTTAGGGAGGGTTTGGTTGTATTCGCGGTGCTGTGGATGCTGTCCGGTTGTGCCGGCATGCAATCGGCGCCCGTGGACGCTCCCACCCAGGTGCGCGAGCGGGCGGAGCAGCGCTGGCAGCATTTGCTTGCCGGCCGGCTGGACGAAGCCTATGCGTATCTCAGTCCGGGCTCCCGCGAACGCGTCACCGCTGCCTACTACAAAGGCAGCCTGAAGCCGGGGATCTGGCGTGGCGCCAATGTCGCGGACGTGGAGTGCGCGGTGGACGTGTGCAAGGTCCAGGTTCAATTGGCCTATGAATATATGCGCCCGGGTGTCAAATACGAGTCCGAGAGGTCTCTGGATGAGACCTGGGTAAGGGAAGGCGGGCAGTGGTGGTATCTCCTGCCGCGATGAAGGTTTCTTGGTTAGTCGTCTTGACTGGAGAAAGGGGATGAATGGGTAACTCATCATGATTTATGAATTACGCTGACAATCCTTGGAACGAAAGTCCTGAGACTGTATTATTCCTCGTGCGTTCCGGAATGAATGGGGAATGTTTTTTGAAGCAACGTTGCTTTTTTAATTAAGGAGTTATTAGATGAATATGAAGCGCAATCTTGTCAACATGGCAGTGCTGTCCACCCTCATCGGCCTGTCGGGTACCGCAAGTGCCGTGACCACGGGTGATGATGGCCTGGGCCAAGTTCTGCTGTACCCCTACTACAGCGTGCGGAACGGCAACGACACCGTTGTCACCGTGACCAACACCACCGACTCCGCCAAGGCTGTCAAGGTCCGCGTCCTGGAGTCCAAGAACAGCCGTGAAGTGATCGACTTCAACCTGTATCTGTCGAAGCATGACGTGTGGACCGGTGTGATCACCACGACCGCCGATGGCGCCAAGCTCGTGACCACCGACAAGTCCTGTACCGTGCCCGCGATTCCCGCCAGTGGCGTCGAGTTCCGTAACTTCGCATACACCGGCAGCAACGCAGATGGCGAAGACGGCAGTCTGAACCGCACTCGCGAGGGCTATGTCGAGATCATCGAAATGGGCGAGGCCAACCATATCGATATCGATCCGGGTAGCGCGACCGTGTACTTCGACACGGCCGTGACCCACGTCAGCGGCGTGCCCGCGAACTGCGCCGCCGTGGTCACGGACTGGGCTGACGGCACCTTCACCCCGGGTTCCGTGTCCGCACCGGGGGGTGGCCTGATGGGTACCGGCACGCTGATCAACGTAGCCAATGGCACCGATTTCTCCTTCGACCCCGTGGTCCTGGATGCCTTCACCATTGCTGCTAACCACACCGCGCCTGGCAGCCTGCTGCCGAGCCTGGAGCAGGCGCTCCCGGCCCAGAGCACCGTCTTCTTCGAAGGCAGTGCCATTACTTCCAACTGGGTCAACGGCGAACTGGCCGATCCGGTCTCCGCCCTGATCATGCGCACCGCGGTGCTCAACGAGTTCACCGTTGAACCCACCCTGGCTGCCGGCACCGACTTGGTGGTCAACTTCCCGACCAAGCGCTTCTACGTGGCCTCGGACATCGATACCGATGCCGATTCGGCGGACTTGAACTATTCCCGTCCGTTTACCCAGGACTTCAAGTTGAACGGCGCCTGTGAAGAAGTCACTCTCAATATCTGGGACCGCGAAGAGACAACCACCACGACCGATGTCGACTTCTCGCCCGCGCCGCCCGTGGGCAAGAACTCCCTGTGCTGGGAGGTCAACGTGGTCACCGTCAACAACTCCAACGTGCTGGGTTCGGCGCTTGCACTCAACGTGCCCAACGCCGGCTTCAACAGCGGCTGGCTGCGCATCGGCTTCCCCGCTATCGCGGGCAACCTTGACGGGAGCGGCGACGTTACCCGTCAGATCGTCTCCGACGAAGGCGTCACCTACAGCGGCTTGCCGGTCATCGGCTTCGGCGCGCAGGAGTACGTGAACGGCAACATGGGCGGCGTGCTGTCCAACTATGGCGGCTCCTTTATCCACAAATACAATCGTGCCATCACTCTTCCCTAAGTCATAGGAAGCAAAGCCGGCCGCATGGCCGGTGTGTGGAACTTCGACAGGCAGCCTTGGCTGCCTGTTTTTTTTGCCTGGACGAATCGTCGGGATGCCCGCAGATCGAGGTCGGACGACGTGCCCGCGGCCCCTCCCGCAGGCGACAAAAAGTCGCATACCGCCCCGCATCATTTCCCGTATAATCCGGGTTCAAGTTTTCTTGACCATCGCCGTAGATACCCTAAGATTCGCAACGTCATCTGTAAAGGCAAACCCGTCGAAAGGCGGGGACGCAAAGCCTCCGGCCGCAGGACGCTCGTCCTGCGGTAGCGGGGTTGCCGGATTATCTGGGTGGTGACGTCTTTCAACCCTGATCGAGGACTGATCAATGAAATCCTTTATTGCTTTGGCTGCTTCAGCCCCTTTCCTGCTCATGGCCGGTGTTGGCCATGCGGCATCTTTCTCCTTTTCCGACGCGAATTGCTCGAGTTTCAGCATCGATGCGAACGGCGTGATCTCGTGCGTCACTGCGACCCCGACTACGCCGACGACCGCACCCGTCTGTTCCGTGTCCGCTCCTGCCACCGCTGCCGTCGGTAGTGCGGTCACCATTGCGGCCTCCTGCAATCCGGCGGCGACTTCTTATGCCTGGACCGCTAGCGCTGGCTCTACACCCAGTGGTGCGAGCACAGTAATGACCTTCGCTGCTGCGGGCGACTATACTTACACGGTTGCGGGAACCAATTCGGTGGACGCAGGGCAGCCTAGCGCTTCCAAAACGATCATCGTCAGCGCTCAGACCACGACGACGACGCCACCCACCACCTCGTCGTGCCCCACCCCACCCGCAGGCACGGTGATCGTCAATATTGGTGGCAAGGACACCTACGCGTTGAAGGACTTTGATATCGTCTTCGACAACCCCGGTGCCACGTTTGACAGCGCGGTTGCCGTAGGGCAGAGCAAGGCGCTTCAGTTCACCAACGGCAAATCCCTGGAAGGCTA
This sequence comes from Thiobacillus sp., assembly GCA_021166845.1. Lineage (GTDB taxonomy): Bacteria > Pseudomonadota > Gammaproteobacteria > Burkholderiales > Thiobacillaceae > Thiobacillus. Next base: position 44,909 of record JAJPEP010000052.1, on the reverse strand, counting down.
CCTGTCGTCAACGGCTGGCAATTACGGCAACGGTTACAAGGACTGGGCCTTGAGCCTTTGCCCGGGCGACTTTACCAACAGCCTGGGTGATAAGTGTGTGCTGTCGAGGAAAGCTTCGATCAACATGGGCTACTCCACCAATGGCAGCCTGGGTTGCACGATCCCGGCCAATCAGCCGGTTTATCTCAACGTGCGCGGCAGCGATGGGGCGGCGGCCGGTTGGGTGATGCAGAACCTGCAAACAGCCGCCCAGTAAACGCTGCAGTCTGACCAAGCAAGCGGGGCTATCTGGCCCCGCTTTTTTTGATTCAAAGAATTCATCCAGCACGATTATGAAAAATTCATTCATTCGACACAACGGTTTGAGGGTCATCGGCGCTGTTTCCCTGCTGCTGGCGGGGAGCTTCGCCGCGGCAGCCGAGGATACAGCAGCCAGGCAGGCCGACACCGACACCCTGATGACCTGGCGGGACATGAATCTGACTCGCCATGACTTCGAGGTCGACCTGCACCGTCTGCCCGAGGACAAACGAGAGGAATTTCGCCGCGATCTGAAGCGGATCACGAGCAACCTGGAAAACCTCCTCGTTTACCGCACCCTTGCGAGCGAGGCGCGCGCGCTGGGTTTCGATCAGGACCCGCAGGTGCGCAAGGCCGTCGAACTGGCCACCGAAAGGGTGCTGGGCATCGAGCGCCTGAATCGCTTCCGGGCGGAACTCAAGGTCCCGGACATGAATCAGGCTGCCAAGGAAAAGTATCTCGCCGAGCAGGCCAGATTCCAGGTGCCCGAGCAGGTGCGGGCCATGCATGTGCTGATCGATACCAAGGCACGCGGCGACGACGAGGCGCGCAAGCGTGCCGAGGAGGTGCGCGCCAAGGCCCTGGCCGGCGCCGATTTCGGGGCGCTGGCGCAGGAATACTCCGACGACCCCGGCAGCAAGGGGAGCCAGGGCGACCTCGGGTTCTTCGGCAAGGGAAGGATGCTGCCGCAGTTCGAAGAAGCCGCTTTCGCGCTGACGAAGGCGGGCGAAATCAGCCCGCTGGTGAAGACCCGCTTCGGTTACCACATCATCCGCCTGGTCGAGCGCAAGCCTGCGCGACTGAAGCCTTTCGAGGAAGTCCGGAACGCCCTGGTGCGGCAACTGCAGGACAGTTACATGAATGATCGCGTAGCGGAGCACCTCTCCGCCATCCGCAACGACAAGAGTATCAAGCTCAATACCGAGGCGATCGACGCCCTGGTCATTCCGTCACCCAAGGCGGCGCCGCCCGCGCCCTGAGGCGTGACCTCGGCTGCCGGCGACATCGACGCCTGGCGGCGTGCGGCCATCGAGGCCCAGCGCAAGGGCGACCTGATCGGCGCAGAGGCCGCCCTGCAGAAGCTGCTGGGTGCGAGTCCAAACGATGCCGATGCGCTCTACCGCCTGGGCTTGATTGCCCACGCCCGGGGTGAACGCGAGCTGGCCGCGCAACGCCTGAGTGCCGCCCTGGCGCATTCCCCGGACGAGCCGGCTGTCCTGTATTCGCTGGCCGGCGTGCGGCAGGACCAGGGCCGGCTGGACGAGGCGCTTGCGCTGCTGCGACGGGCGCTCGAACGCGCGCCCGGGTTTTTTCAGGCGCACAACAACCTCGGTCTCCTTTTGCTCGATCTTGGCGATCCGGCCGCCGCAAGCGCTGCTTTCCGGCGCGCGATCGCCGTTCGTCCGGACTATGCTTCCGCCTGGAATCATCTGGGGATCGCCCTGCGCGCCCAGGGTGAGCTCCAGGAAGCGCTGGCTTGTTTCCGGCGAGCGACCGGGTTTTCGCCGGGCCTCGCGGATGCCCATTTCAATCTGGGCGTGACGTGCCTCGCCCTGGGGCTTACGCACGACGCGCTCAAGGCCTTCGAGACCGTGGACCGGCTTCGTCCGGGCCAGGCCCGGACGCGCTTCCATCTGGCCCAATGCCATCTCGCGCTTGGAAACCTGCAAGCTGCGCTGTCCGAACTGCGCGAATGCCTGAAGCGCGACCCCACGCACGCAGAAGCGCGCTGCACCCTGGCGCGTGAACTGGCCAGGATCGGCCAGTCTGCCGAAGCGCTGGCGCTGTTCGAGGAAGAACGCCGCCAGCGGCCCGACAGCCTTCGCGCGGCGCTGGGGTTTCACCTGCATTTGCCGGTGGTGGTGACGAACCCGACAGAACTGGAGGCTGCGCGCAAGCGGTTCGCCCGGGGGCTGGATCAGCTCCGGGAGGAGAAAGGCCGCTTTCTGGCCTTGCCGCCCACGGCGCTGGCGCAGCAGCTCGAGTGGACCAATTTCTTTCTTGCCTACCAGGGCGGCGAGGATCGCCCGCTGCAGGCGGCCTATGGCGCGTTGGTCACGGACCTGTCAAGCCATGCCTTGCCGCAGTTCACGCAGCCGCTTCCACGACCATCCCCGGCGGGCAGACGGATCCGGGTCGGTTTCGTATCGAGTTTTCTCCGCCAGTGCACGGTGGGCAATTATTTCATGCGCTGGATGACCGGTATCGACCGGGCACGGTTCGACGTCGGCGTCTATCGCATCGGCAGCAAACGGGATGCGGTCACGGCTGAGATCGAGTCGGCCTGCGACCGCGCTGTCGCGTTAACGGGCACCCTGGCGGAAATGGCCGGGCGTATCCGCGCCGACGAACCGGACGTCCTGGTCTTCCCTGAAGTCGGCATGGACAGCCGCACCTTCCTGCTCGCGGCGCTGCGCCTGGCGCCGGTGCAATGCGCGGCCTGGGGCCACCCGGTGACCACGGGTTTGCCCAATGTGGATTATTTCCTGTCCTGCGAGGCCATGGAGCCGCCGGGTGCGCAGGCGCACTACAGCGAGCGCCTGGTCACGCTGCCCGGAATCGGCACCCGTTACGAACGGCCGCGCTGTCCCGACGGCGGCAGGCGCGCCGATTTCGGCCTGCCGCCGGACAAGACGCTGTATCTTTTCCCGCAGTCATTGTTCAAGATCCATCCGGACAACGATGTGGTGCTGGCGCGTGTCCTGGCCGGAGACCCGGAAGGCGTGTTGGTGCTGTTCGAAGACCGCCACCCCGAGGTGACGACCCGCTTCCTCGCGCGGCTCGATGCGGTGCTGGCCGCGCATGGGCTGAAAGCCGGGGAGCGGCGCATCGTGCTGCCGGTCCTCCCCCACGCGGACTACCTGCGGGTCAACCGATTGTGCGACCTGATGCTGGACAGCCTCCACTGGTCCGGTGGCAATACCTCCCTCGATGCACTGGCCTGCGGTTTGCCGCTGGTGACGCTGCCGGGGGACTTCATGCGTGGCCGCCAGAGCATGGCGATGTTGCGCCTCTCTGAACTGGATGAGTTAGTGGCAGCGGACATCGACGACTACGTACGCATTGCCTCGCGTCTGGGGCGGGACCGCGAATGGCGAACCGCGGTGCGCGAACGGCTGGCGCAAGCGGTGAACGCTGTTTTCGGACGCGACGATCCGCTAAAATCGCTTGCAGCCTTCTTCGTCGACGTGACCCAAGGGGTCGGGCGGAAAGACGTCTGAATCGCCCTTCCTTTCACCCTCTCCCTCTCCCCCAACCGAAACGCCATGACTTCCCTTCAACGCAAACAAGTTCCCATTTCGGAAGCCCTGAAGATCGCCCTCGAACACCAGCGTGCCCATCGCATTCCGCAGGCCGAGGCGATCTATCGCCAGGTGCTCGCGGTGGAGCCGCGCCATCCCCATGCGCTGCATCTTCTGGGGCTCATCGCCTATCAGGCAGGGGATATGGATGAGGCCCGGGCGCTGATCGGGCAGGCCATTGCCGTGCGCGCGGACGTGCCGGACTACCATGCCAACCTGGGGGAGGCCTGGCGGGCGGCAGGGGAGCCGGAACGCGCCATCGCCTGCTACCAGGAGGCGCTCCGCCTGGCGCCCGACCTGCCCGAGATTCGCCTCCACCTCGCCAATGCCTTGATGGATGCGGGGCGCGAGGCTGAGGCGGCGGAACAGTACCGACAAACAGGTGCCGGTGCGGGGAACGATGCCGAGGCGATCCACAGAATGGCCGACGGGCTCGAGCGCATGAACCGGCTGCAGGGCGCGCGGCGCCTGACCGACGCGGGGCTCGAAATCGCGCCCGACCACGCGGGGCTCAACCTTGTCGCGGCACGGCTCGATCGCCGCGAGGGGGCGATCCGGGAAGGCATCGCCCGGCTGCAGCGTTTCTCTGCCACGCCGCTGGACCTCAAAACCGCGATCGGGCGCGACACCGAATTGGGCCGGCTCCATGACCGGGCCGGCGAGATCGACGAGGCCTTCCGCATGTTCGAGGCGGCGGGCCGCGACAAGACCGAGATGTACCGCGCCAGCGGCATCAGCAAGGATCTCGCGCTGGACGAGGTCGCCGAGATGGAGTCCGCGCTGACCCCGGCGTGGCTGGCAAGCTGGGGCGAGGGCGTGAACGACGGCTTCGAGCGGCCGGCGCCGGTGTTCCTGATCGGCTTCCCGCGCTCGGGCACCACCCTGCTGGAGCAGGTGCTTGCCAGCCACTCCGCCATCGCAACGCTGGAGGAAAGGCCCGTGGCGGAGATGCTCGCGCGCATCGTCGACGAGCGGCACGGCGGCTACCCCGCGGGTCTGGCCGGGCTCTCCCCGCAGGATATTCTTGCCCTCCGTCAGAGCTATTTCCAGACGGTGGACAGCCTGATCAGGGTGGCGCCGGGGCAGACGTTCGTCGACAAGTTCCCGCTCAACCTGGTGCGCCTGCCCCTGCTGGCGCGCATCTTTCCGGATGCGCGTTATATCCTTGCCCTGCGCCATCCGGCCGATGCCGTGCTGAGCGGGTTCATGCAGAACTTCAGCCGGAACAGCGCCATGGCTAACTTCTGCACCCTCGAAGACGCTGCCCGTTTCTACGAGCGGGTGATGGGGCTCTGGCGGCGCTGCACGGACATGTTGCCCATTACCTATCACGCCGTGAAATACGAGGGTATGGTGGAAGATTTCGACGGTGAAGTGAAACGGCTGCTCGACTTCCTGGGCCTGCCCTGGGAGGACGGCGTGCGCGAATTCCAGCAGGCGTCGCGCAAGGGCAAGCTCATCAATACCCCCAGCTATCATCAGGTCGCCGAACCGATCTACCGCCGCGCCAAGGAACGCTGGCGCCGTTATGAACCGCATCTGCGTCCGGTGGCGCCGATTCTGGCGCCCTGGGTCGCGTATTTCGGCTATGCGGATGAAGCAACGAGCTGATTGACTGGAAGGTCGGCAAACGGGGGACGGGGCGGAGCGGCGCATCGCTGATGCCGTATACTCGCGAATTGCTTCGATGCTTGCGATTTTTTATGCGTTCCCCCTGGCTGTTCCTGAACCTGCTGACCCGAGAGATTCGCAATCGCTATGTGGGCAGCACGAGTGGGGTGTTATGGCTGTTCCTGCACCCCATTATTTTGCTCGGGCTGTATGCATTTATTTTCTCGACCGTTTTCCAGGTCCGATTGCCCGGGCTGGAAACCGAGGGATTCGTCACCTTCGTGGCCATCGGGCTTTGGCCCTGGCTGGCTTTCCAGGAGGCGGTGCAGCGCGGCGCCACGGCGTTGACGGGGAATGCGGCGCTCATCAAGAAGGCGGCCTTTCCGCGTGAAATGGTGGTGTGGGCCGCCTCGGGGTCAAGTTTCCTGGTGCACCTGGCGGGCTTTGCGCTGGTGCTGGTCGTACTGCATTTTTTCGTCACCCCCTTGCACTGGGCGGCGTTGCCCATGCTGCTGCCCTTGCTTGCCGCGCTGGTCTTGCTGGGCTTGGGCCTTTCCTTGATCCTGTCCGTCATCGTGACCCTGTTCCGGGACGTGGAGCAGGTCATTGGACCGCTCTTCATGATCTGGTTCTATATCTCGCCCATTCTTTATCCCCTCGCGATGGTGCCGGAGAGCTTGCGGCCGTTTTTATTGCTTAACCCTCTCACCTTTGTGGTCGAGCGGGCCCGCAGCCTGTTGATGGCGGGCCAGTGGCGGCCCGAGCCGGTCGATGCCGTGGCCCTGTTGGGGGGCTTGGGCGTATTTCTGGCCGGCTGGTGGTTTTTCCGGCGCGTGTCCGCGCCGATCGAGGATTTCCTGTGACGGGCCTTGAACGAGACCCCATTGTTCAGCCGGAAGCGCCTGAGCTCCCCCAGCCGCTGATCGCCCTGACGGGGGTCGGCAAGCACTATCCCCAGGTGGGGCAGGGGGGCGGCCGGCTTGGTACGCTATGGTCCATGCTGCGGGGGCGGGAAGACTATCCGGTCTATCGGGCGTTGCAGGACATCGATCTGACCGTCCATCGTGGCGAATCTTTGGGGCTGATCGGGGAAAATGGCGCGGGCAAGTCGACCTTGCTCAAGATCATTGCCGGTGTGGGCAAACCCTCTACGGGCAGCGTTCGTGTCAACGGGCGGATCGGCGCCTTGCTGGAACTGGGCGCGGGCTTCCACCCGGAGTACACGGGGCGGCAAAACATCCAGTTGGCTGCGGCCTTGATGGGCATGGAGCGACAGGAGGTGCGCGAGCGCATCGAGTCCATCATCGCCTTCGCCGACATCGGCGAACACATCGACCAACCCATCAAGCACTATTCCTCCGGCATGGTCGTGCGTCTCGGCTTCGCCGTGGCGACCGCAATGCAGCCCGACGTCCTGATCACGGACGAGGTGCTCGCCGTGGGCGACGAGTCTTTCCAGAAGCGTTGCATCGCCTGGATGGAGGATTATTTGTCGAACGGGGGGACGTTGCTGCTCTGTTCCCATGGCATGTTCCACATCCAGAAGTTGTGCAAGAAGGCGATGTGGATCCATCAGGGCAGAAACCGCATGTATGGCGATTCCGGCGATGTGACGCGCGCCTATCTGGTTTACCACGAAGAGAAACAGCGCGAGGCCAAAGCCGCATCGAACTTGCAGCGTGGACAGGCCGGGCAGTACGAGATGGCCCGTTTCTGGCTGGAAGACGCGGCAGGACTACCACTCGCCACGGTCGGAATGGGTGGCGAGATCATCGTCCAGGGGCACGTCCATTCGCCCGACGGCCGCGTACCCGTGGTCGCGATCGGCATCCTGCGCCTGGATGGGATGCCGATATTCGGATTGACCAGCGACATTTCCGGTTTCCGCCCCAATCCCCTGGGTCAGGATCTGTTCGGTTTCTCCTTGACGCTGGAGCGCCTGAATCTGCTGCCGGGCCGCTACGCCATACGCGCACATGCCATGGATCCGGAAGGAATGCGGCATTTCGATACGGTAGAGTGCATTTTCGATGTGCTGGGCCAAACCCGTGAACTGGGGCTGTGCCGGCTGGCGCATCATTGGGCGCCCGGGAAGCTCGGGACGTGAGCGCGTCAGGCTGGGTCGACCGCCGCACCTTGCGGGAAGTGCTGGAACTGATGTTGCTGCCAGGGATGGCGCTGCTCCTGCCGTGGCGCCTGTGCTTCCCATTCTTCCGCTGGCTGGCTGGCCATGACTGGGTGTATCGGGGGGAAACGCAGGCCGCCGTGGCGGCGGCAGCCGGTCAGGGGCTCGTGCGGGAGCCCCGCGATTGGGCACGGGCGTTCCGGCTCATGCGTCTGGTGGACCACGCCGATCTCTATCTGTCGCGCTTCCGTGGCCGGCGGTGGATGCGCCGCTTTGTGGAGGTTCAGAGCGGCGCCTGGCCAGAGAGCGGGGGGCCTTTTCTGGCCATCACCTTTCATTGGGGATCCGGGCTATGGGGACTGCGACACATGCGTCAGAGCGGTCGGCCGGCCGCCGTCCTGGTCAGGGACATCCCGGCCTCCCTGTTCGCCGGGCACCCCGTGCTGGCCCGTTACGCAGACTGGCGCACCCGGGAGACGGCTGCGGCAGGCGGCGGCGGGGTCATCTACGCGACGGCGATGAGTTTGTCGCGGATCCGGCGCCGCTTCCGCGAGGGTGGAAACGTCGTGGCCTTGCTGGACGTTCCCCCCGAGGAAGGACAGAAGCACCTGGAGTGCGAGTTTCTCGGGCGACGGGCGGCCTTCCCGCGGGGCCTGATCCATCTGGCGGTCAGCGAAAAAATGCCGGTGGTCGTCTATGACGTATCCCTTGACCGCGAATCGGGGAAACGTGTCTTGAACATCGATGGCCTGGGGCGCATCGAGGACGAAGAGGCTTTGCTCGCGCTCCTGGTGGCCAGGCTCGAGGAGATGATCCGCCGGGATCCGCCCTCGTGGCACCACTGGCCCGGCGTTGCGGCCTTCTTCCGAACGGCCGGGATGGCGGAGGCATCGACCGCCCATGCCTGATCGGATCGGTTTTCCACCGTTGGCAGCGGGCCATCCGGGCATCGATCGTCTGGGGCTGAACTGCCGGATCAGCCCGAGCGTGACGGTGATGCGCATCGGCAGTCCGGTCGAGGGCAGGGGAATCCTTCTCGGCGACGAGGTGATGTTGTTCGACCACGTCCGCCTGCTTGTCGGCGACCTGCGGCTGTCAGCGCAGACCGGGATTCGCCTGGGCCAGCGGGTGATCATCAATGTGGGCGGCTACATCTCCGGCGAAGGAGGGTTGGTCATTGATGACGACGTCCTGATCGGCGCGCATGTCCGGATTCTGTCGGCAGGCCATGCCATCCATGGCGGTGAGGCGGTCATCGCACGTAATCCGATCACCCATGCTGCCGTCCGTGTCGAATCCGGCGCATGGCTGGGTGCCGGCTGCACGGTGCTCCAGGGGGTGACGATCGGCCGTGGCGCGGCGGTCGGGGCCGGCAGCGTCGTGACGCGCGACATTCCGCCTTTCGCCGTCGCCGTGGGCAATCCGGCCCGGGTTATTCGCTATCGTGAAGGGCACGCGCCGGAATGGTGGCAGCGCTTGCTGCGCAGATGGCTGTGAACCGCACTGCAGTCATAGGGCCTGACGGCCGGGAAGCGGGTATGAATATGCCCGCCCACGGAAGCGGCCTGACCCTGGGGTTGCTTGCTCTGGCCATCGTGTGCGGTGCGGTCTTGAGGCTGGATCAGTTTTCCACCCAGCTCCTGATCGATGACGAGTGGCATGCCGTGCACAAACTGCTCGCCGTCGGGGGGGCGAAGGAGATTTTTCTATCCTTTGGGTATGCCGACCACAGCGTGCCGCTGACCTTGCTCTATTGGCTGGAATCGTCCTGGTTCGGCCTGAGCGAAGTCGGCATGCGCTGGCCGATGATGGCATGCGGTTTGTTGACCCTGGTGCTTTTTCCGGCTCATGTCATGCGGGTGCTGGGCCGGCGCGAAGCGGTTGTTTTCGCCTGGCTGCTGGCGCTGTCTCCAATGCTGGTCAATTACAGCCGCACCGCACGACCCTACGCGATGACCTTGCTGTTGTCCTACCTTGCCTACTGGGCCTTTCATGAATACGTGCGCAGGCCGAAAGGCGCGATCTACGGGGTGATCAGCGGAAGTTGCATGGTACTGGCGTCGTGGTTGCACCCCATCATCCTGTTCTTTCTCGTTGCGCCTTTTATGCTCGAGGGGATCGAAGCCTTGCGCGCTGAACCGCTTGAACGCTGGCTGCGCATCCGGCGCTTGCTGGTGCTCGGCGTGCCGGTCGCGGGTGGCATTCTGGCGCTGCTTTTGCCGACGCTCCTGTCCGACCCTGCCGCCGTGGCCAGGAAGATGGGCACGCACGGCATGGAACTGGACACCTTGATCGGCGCGTGGCACTTATGGACGGGTGCGTCTTCACCAGCGGTCGCCATGCTTTTTCTCCTCCTGGCCACACTCGGATGGAAACGGCTATGGTACGTAGGGCAACCCGTACGCGCGGCGGTGGTCGGCCTGGTTTTGACGCTGGGGGCGATTATTCTGGCGAGGCCTGACTGGGTTCAGTTGCCCATCGTACTGGCGCGCTACCTCCTGCCGTTCTTGCCCCTGCTGCTGCTTCTGGTGGCTGTCGGTAGCGTGGCCCTCGTCGACGGTATGCGTCGACGTCTGCCAAGGGTTGGCGATGGACTCGCCGGGGCGATGCTGGTCATTCCCGTTCTTGCGCAGGCGGCACAATCCCCCTTGGTGCAGGCTTTGCGCTATCCAAACAACGAGACCCTGCATTCATACTTTCAATTCGATTACCGTTTTGGAATGAACGTCTTTGCACAGTGGATGGAGGCCATCCCGATGTCACCCATCTGGGCAAGCCTTTCCGCCAGCCCCAGGGGGGCGCTCAGAATCGCGGTCGCACCCTGGCAGTTCGAAAGCTATCACTGGGACGGCCCACGCTGGGAAAGAACGAGTGGCCAGCATGTGGTTCCGGGGCTGTTATCCGGTCTTTGTGTGGATTCCCGGCTTGGGGAATATCCCCGTGGCTCACGCATTGCCCTGAAGAACATGGTGTTTCTGTCCGATCCCGAGGCAGTGCGCGCCAAGGGTGTCGGATTGATCGTTTTTCAGAAACCGTTCGAGCAGACCATCGCGGGGATACGGGACATCGTCGGCAGGGATTTGGCGCACTGTCAAATCGCACTCGAGAAGCGCTATGGCGCACCCGTGTATGAGGATGCTGCAGTCGTCGCGTATGCGCCGTCCGGTTCGGCATCCCAATGGTTCGGGAGATCCATTGGGCTTGGCGCAAGATAAAAGGGGGCAGATGAAAATACTGGAGATCGGAGAGGCGCATTCACTGCAGCCTGGCGTTGCAGATGTCAGCCTGCGTTTTCGCTTTGACGACGAACCCGCGGACAACGGTGCCATCGTCGTGCCCGCGGCAACCCGGGAAATGGTTGCGCGCTTCGACCGGCATGTCCTCAACAGGACGCTGGCCCAGATGATCTTGCGGGAACGGCCCGATGCGGTCTATCTCCGCGGCCTCTACGGTTGCACCCTCGACTTGCCCAGGGTGGCCAAGCTGCTCGGTTTACCGGTCTGCCTGGAAGCGCAGCGGTTGCCGGAAAGCTCCACCCTGGACGGCCGCACGGCCATAGCCCTGTCATCCATGCTGGCGGGCGTGGATGTGCTGGTCATGGATGCGCCGCAAAATCTCGGCCTGCCGATGGGCGATATGCCCGTTCGGGTCGATTCCCGGGAAGAGGGAATTGACCGATTGATACAACGGGGGCCTGATTTCTCCAGCTTGCTGGAGCGGGATTACGCCCTCTATGAATTCTGCCTGCGCGACCATCCCCTGCTCGTGGAGATGCAACGGCAGTATCTGCCTCATTTCCATGGCTGCGCGAGCGTCCTCGACCTGGGCTGTGGTGCGGGGATTTTCCTTGAAATGTTGGGGGATGCAGACATTGCCGCGATGGGGGTCGAGCGTAGTCCGGTCATTGCCGGATATGCCAGCGGCATGGGACTGGCGGTCGAGGCCGCGGATGCCCTGGATTTCCTGAGGTCCGATCAACGTGGTTTCGACGGGATCTATTGTTCGCATTTCATCGAGCACTTGCCTTTCGAGGCCGTCCGTGAACTGGTGGCGCGCATCGCAGAGGCCCTGAATCCCGGTGGCGTGCTGTTGCTGGTATTCCCGGATCCCGAGTCGATTCGCTCCCAGCTGCTGGGATTCTGGCGCGACCCGGAGCATGTCCGCTTCTACCATCCAGAATTGATCGAATTGCTGGGGATTTCCTCCGGTCTGGCATGCGAGTGGAAATCCTGCGATGACCAGCCGCACGAGGTGGGCCCGTTTCCGACCCATGCCGGATCCGAAACAGAGGCTTTTTCGTTTCCGCCTTTGCCGTTCGACGCCCAGTGCAACAATCATCAACAGTGGTGGTGGCGGGTTTTGGGGAAACTGGGCGTCGGCCCGCTGTCGTCATCGCGCCAACAGTTGGCCGCGCTCGCCGAGCGTTGCCGGCGACAGGGACAGGCCCTGGATGCGATGCGTGCCCGGGTCGATGATTTGTGGAAGGTCAATCAGACATGGGCCTGGCAGGACAATGCCGCGCTGCGCTTCAGAAAACCTTGGTCCAAATGACAACCCGAGCATGAAACAGGGCAAGAAAAAAACCGTCGCTGACGAGATTTTCCTCAAGGGACTGGCCTTCGACCGCCAGGGGCAGACTTCCAGGGCCGTGGCCTGCTATCTCGATGCGCTCAGGCACGAGCCAGGGCATGCCGATAGCCTGCACGTGCTGGGCATCTACCGGGCGCAAAGGGGGGAGCTGGACGCCGCGATCCAGTTGATGAAAGCGGCCATCGGAAGCAACCCCTACTTCCCGGACTATCGCTACAACCTGGCGAAGGCCCTGGAGCTTGCCGACAAAAATGTCGAGGCCGAAAAGGAATACCGGGAGGTCCTGAAACAGAAACCGGCGCATGTCGATGCCCTGATCAATCTGTCGCATCTCATGCTCAATAAACCGGACCCGGAGGCGGCCATTCGGTACGCTGCACGCGCTCTGGACTTGCAGCCGCGTTCGGTGGGCGCGCACAACAACCTGGCCCTGGCCCTGAATAGTCTCGATCGATCCGAAGAGGCGGAACCGATCTTGTTGCGGGCCCTGGAATACGCCCCCGATTCCGCGGATACGCTGGTCAATCTGTCCCGGGTATACAAGCGCAGGGAGCGTTATCAGGAGGCGATCGCCTGTTTGCGCAGGGCAGTTGCGCTCAACCCGAATCTTCCCGAGGCGCTGAGTAACCTGGGTAGCGCGCTCAAGTTCGAGGGGAAGCTGGATGAGGCGCTCTCATGCATCCGCAAGGCATTGTCTCTGGTACCAAAAGCCTCGGCCCACAGCAATCTGTTGTTCACCCTGAACTATCACCCGGGCTATTCGGCCGCGGAGGTATTCCAGGAACACCTGGCGTGGGCGCAACGTTATGCGAACCGCCTCACCCGCGCGGCGCCACCTTTGTTGCTGGACAAAGACCCTTCCCGTCGCTTGCGGATCGGCTATGTTTCGCCGGATTTCAGGCAGCACCCAGTGGCCACGTTTTTGCGCCCGATCTTCGCCAATTACGACAAAAACAATTTCGAGATTTGCTGCTATTCGGATGTTTCCGCTGCGGACGACACGACTCGCTGGTTCGAACAGCGGTGCAGCACCTGGCGGGATATTGTCGGCAAAACGGATGAGGACGTGGCGGGATTGATCCGGGAGGATCAGATCGACATCCTGGTCGATCTTTCCGGCCATACCTCGGGCAACCGCCTGCTGGCCTTCGCCCGCAAGCCTGCACCGGTTCAGGTGAGCTACCTGGGTTATCTCGGTACGACGGGCATGGCCGCCATGGACTACAAGATCACGGACGCCGCCATGGATCCGGCCGGTCTTACGGAACGTTTCCATACCGAACGGCTGATCCGCCTGCCGCATTCCATGTGGTGCTATTCACCGCCGGAACAGGCGCCGGAGCCTGCGTGTACGCCGGCGATCCAGCGTGGCTACGTCACCTTCGGGTCCTTCAACAATTCCGCCAAGGTGACCCCCGAAGTCGTGGATGCCTGGGCGCGAATATTGCGCGCACTGCCCGACGCAAGGCTCATCATGGTGACCAAGGGGGATGGCAGCGTGCATGAGTACTTTCGGAGTCAATTTGCGCGCAACGACATCGCCCCGGAGCGGGTGGATCTGCGACGCAGAATGCCCTTGGCGGAATATCTGCGACTGCATTCAGAGGTTGATATCACGCTCGATCCATTCCCCTACACGGGGGGAACGACTACTTGCCACAGCCTCTGGATGGGCGTTCCCGTGATCACGCTTCCGGGCAACAAGCCTTTTTCGCGCAGCGGCGCCAGCATTCTTCATGCGCTGGGCCTGGACGATTGGGTGGCGAAAACGGTAGACGAGTACGTCGATGTGGCTGTGCGCAAGGCGTCCGACATTCCGTCACTGCAAGAATTGAGGGGTGAACTGCGGACACGCATGCAGGGCGCACCCCTGACGAACGGAAAGGAACTTGCCGATACCATCGAGGATGTCTATCGAAAAATCTGGAGCGATGCCGTAAGCGCCCCGGGATCAACGCAGAATTCCGAGTCCTGAAATGGAGCGGAGTGGGAGGCGGCATATGGCAGCAGATAAGAGAAACGCAGACTTGCAAGCGATGCTGGAGCGCGCACGGCAGTTGCTGCACGAGAATCATTGGGAGGATGCCGACGCAATCTTTGCGCACATCTTGGAACAGGATGCCCAGCAAGCGGACGCCTTGATCGGCAGGGCGCGCGTCGCACTCAACAAAGGTTCCCCCGCTGACGCAGCCGATTTTTTGCGCAGCGTGCTGGCCGATCAACCCGACCATGCCGAGGCATGTTTCGGGCTGGCAGTGGTCTCGCAGAGCCAAGGGCATCTTGATGAAGCGGCGAACTGGTACGAGCGCACGACCCAACTCAGGCCGGGGGATGCAGCCGCTTTTTATAATCTGGGTATCGTGCGGCATGAACAGGGACGGCTTGCGGAAGCAGAAGATGCCTACCGCCAAGCATCGAAGTTTGGTAGTGGTTTCTATCAACCGCTGATCAATCTGGGCAATCTTTTGTTGCTCCAGGGGCGACTGGAAGATGCTGCAGAAGCTTACCAACGTGCCTTGGACTTGCAACCGAATTCGGCCGAAGCATTGCATGGCCTTGGAATCATTCTTCAAAAACAAGGACGGATAGAAGAAGCAGAGAAACTGATTCGCGCCGCCATCAGCAAGGATCCGGAATATTCGCCAGCCTTGTTTTCCATTGGAGTAATTCACCATGACCGCATGGATCTGGAGCAGGCCATGGAATGGTATGCCCGCGCCCTGCGCGTCCAGCCGGGCCAGGTGAATGCTTTGTTCAATCTCGCCAAAGCCTGTCAAGACCTTGGACGTTACGGGGAAGCCGAACGGTTATACACAAGACTGCTCGCACATGTCGCGCAGGTACAGCGAAGCAGCACGAGCGAAGTAGGTGTTGATGAAATTTTTTACAACTTGAGTCTCGTTCTGAAAAAACAAAACAAATGGGAAGCATGGTTCAAGAATTTCCAGCAGTTTGCGTCAGGGACAAGCGACTCGATTCTATTGGCCTTGGATGGGGTCATGGTGTCGCGCTATCGAGGTGATGTCGACGGTGAGAACAGCTATTTGGACAAACTGCTTGCCCATGAATACACCTCGAAGGAAATTGACATTCTGAGGGCTGTTCTTGCCTTGCTGCCCTACTTTGACGTTACCCAGATGAGTGTTTTTGGGCTGTATCGCCAGTTCGATTACTTGATGCTGGAGAAAGCCGGTGTCCATCCTGGTTTGAAACTGCCCCTGCGAGCGCCAGATGCTCCTTTGCGGATTGGATATCTTTCACCGGATTTTCGTCGTCATGTAATGGGATACATGATGTTGGAGGTGATATCCCGGCATGATGCAGAAAATTTCGATATTTATTGTTATTCGCTAAATTCGGTCGAGGACGACGTAACGCGCGTCATCCGTGACAAGTGCAAGAAATTCCAGGTCATCAAGAGCATGTATCCCAGAAGCGCAGCTGAACTGATGGCGCAGGACAACCTGGATATACTGGTCGATCTCGTCACCCATACTGAAGGCGCCGTTCCTGAAATACTTGCTTACAAACCGGCGCGAGTCCAAATCACTTCGATCGCAAGCTCTGGGGCTTTGGGGTTGGCGACCGTCGACTACAAACTGACCGATCGGTATTGTGATCCCCCGGATAACCAGCACTATCTGATAGAGAAGTTGCTTCCGATGGAGGGGTGCCTTTATCCCTATCGGCACCTGACACCAGCGAATGCTGCCGGATATAGTCGCGAAGCCCTTGGAATAGATAAGGACGCCGTTGTGATCGGCGCTTTTGTCAATATCGCCAAATTGAGTCCGCGCTGTCTTTCGCTTTGGCGGCGGGTGATGGATCGCTTGCCGCGCTCGATCCTGGCATTTTCGCCAGGTAACGAGCAAGAGATAGCTTCTTATCGCTTACTGGCTGTTTCTTCGGGCATCGATCAAACAAGAGTGGTATTCATCCCCAACAACCCGGACGCTGCAATCGCCAGGGCGCGATACACACTGGTCGATATGGTGTTGGATACGTTGCCTTATGGTGGCGTCAATGGCACGATCGAAGCGTTGGACATGGGGGTGTCGGTGGTGACACTGGTTGGCGCCAGACACGGCGAGCGAACCTCCTACAGCATTCTGATGAATCTCGGTGTCGAGATGACCATTGCCCACAGCGAAGACGAGTACGTCGCCATCGCTGTTCGCCTCGCCGAAGACAGCGCTTTCCGATCCACGGTGCAGGAGGCCATCCGCCGTGGCCTGCGGGATTTGCCTTTGGTCAACATGGCGGCGCACGTCGCTCACTTGGAAGATGCTTACCGTCAGGCTTTGGCGAACAAGGGGACCAGTCGGGCGTTCCAACTGAGGCGCGCCTCAATTGAAGACCCATAGCCGGTAGACCAGATAGTTGGCGAAGGTCAGGATGGCGGTCGTGGTGATTTGCGCACTCCAGACAGACAATCCGTTATGCAGAAAAAAAGCCAGCATGAGCGTGTTTGCCGCCATCTGTGCGGCAAGCGCGACGGCGAAGCGGAACAAGGTCGTGGGAACACTTTCGGTTGGCGAAAACACTTTGTAATACGAGAGCAGGTAGCGCGCGGCGGCGCCCCCGGCGAAGCCGGCCGTGCTTGCAGGAACCGCAGCCATACCGATCTGTGTCAATGCCCACATGATCGAATAATGGGTCAACACTGCCAGTACACCCGTTACCACGTGCAACGAAAAACCAATGAACCAGCTCTGTACCGAAGGATGGGTAATGGCGGCTCGTGGGATGTATTTGAGAGCGCGGCGGAATGGGGTCACTTTTCAGCGGAACGGAATAGTCGATGGTGGAAAACGCCCAATCGCCTCAAAAACCCCAATAACGAGATCCACAGGACACCCAGGCCGTAGCGTACCGAACGTGAGAAGTTGATGGAGCTCGCTTCGGGGAAATATTTGGTCGGTACCGATATCTCGCCAATGCGATGCCCGCCGATGATGGCCTGGGCGAGGAATTCATTGTCGAAAATGAAGTCATCGGAGTTCTGCTGCCAGGGAATGCTGAGGAGTAGCTGGCGAGAATAGGCCCGGTAGCCGGTATGGTACTCGGACAGTTTGGCGCCGAGCATGAGGTTCTCGAAGGCGGTCAGCACCCGGTTGGCGACGTATTTCCAGAGCGGCATCCCCCCCTTCAGGGCGCCGCCGCCGAGGATGCGCGAGCCGATCACCATGTCATACACGCCGGAACTGATCATGGCCGCCATCGCGGTAGCCAGCCGTGGTTCATATTGATAATCCGGGTGCAGCATGATGATGATGTCGGCACCTTGTTCCAGTGCATCCGAATAACAGGTTTTCTGGTTTGCGCCATAGCCAAGGTTGAAAGGATGCCGCCTGATCTTGATGCCCAGCCGCTCCGCAATGGCAACAGTCTCGTCATCGCTGGCGTCGTCGACCAGCAGGACCTCGTCGACCACATCATGAGGGGTGGCGAGCCAGGTGTATTCGAGCGTTTTAGCCGCGCGGTAGGCTGGCATGACGACGGTGATGGACTGGTTGTTGAGCATGGGGTATTTCGAAATGCGAAGGCGATAGATTGCTAATTATCGCAGCAGGGAGGACCCCCGCATGCGGAAGGCGATCAAATCGGCATCTTCGTAGAAGGGGGAGCCGTAGCGGGAATTCAGCAAGGCTTTGCACTGGTCGAGCATCGCCACGTATTCCGGGGGCAAGCTCCGGTTTTTGAGATCAGTGTGCCAGTATTCGAGCACGATCAGGTCGATCTTGCGTCGAAGAATATCCTCTTGGACAGCCAGGCTGACAGCGTTACGCAGAAACACCCCTTGCCAAGGAAAGGCTTCACCAGGCTGTGCCGGCCCACAGGCCCCACCCATCTGTAGCTTGGTCAGAATTTGACGGTGCACGGGCTGATACAGCGGATCTAGCAAGAAATTGGATTCGAAGCTGGGCGAACCGGCAATGGCGATCGTCAGTGACCCCGGTGGCAGGGTTGCGAGTTTGTGCCAAAAGGGCGACGCAGTGGCGTAAGGCGTGAAACTTTGTCTGACAGGATTGTGGTTTTTGCGGTAATCGAATTGATAGTAGGAGTGCAGGGTGAGGTTGTTGGGCCGCCGCAGCAGATCGGCGTTGGGAGTGCCCATCAGGAAAAGACTGGACAGTCCGGTTGCGACGACTGGGCGGACCAGGGCAGAAGAAAATTTGCGGCAGAGCGTCATGATCCCTGCGGATATCATGAGTAGCAGCAGTGGCAGCGTGGGCAGAAGATAACGGCCAAAGGTCAGCGGGTTGTGAACCCAGGCGGGCTGCAGGACGAGAATGGAGAGTATCAGGGCGAAAAGGCCGCTCGACCACATCGCCAGTTCGCGGGGGAATGACGACCATACCCTGCGGACCCCGAGACTGGCCAATATCAGGCCAATCCACACGACGACGGATGACCCCGTGCCCAGCCAGATATGCCAGACACCGAGAAGGGTATCTAAATTCGGCAGGTCACTGCCGGTCTTTTGGGTCAGTGCCGCCGGATCATTGAGCAGGGGCGGCATGGTCAATGCGGCAATACCTATCGTGGCCAGCGCGGTGATCAGGGCGATTTTCCCCCACCCGACGATGTCGGTTTCCTTGTGGAGGAATCGCCGGACATACAGGGGGAAGAGCAGCGCCAAGGTAAAAGGGGCCATCATGGGGTGCAGCCAGCTCGCGAACCATGCGCAGACCAGGTATGTCGCTGCATACCGATGCCTGCTGCTTTGCTCCCACCGTGCCAGTGCCCATAGTGCGATGGACACCAGTAACAGCGTGAGCATATAGGGCCTGGCATTCCGGCTGTAATTCACGAGCAAGGGGGAGATCGCGAGCAGCGCGCCGAAGACGAGCGAGGTTGCTTCGCCCATGCGTGCGCGTATCCACAATATGGCAAGAGCGACGAGCGCGGTTCCTCCCAGCAACATGGGAAGCCGCATACGCAACTCACTCAGTCCGATGGTTTGAGCAAGAAACTTATAAAGGAGCGTCAGGGGAATACTGTAGTCGGCCTGACCGAAGCTCAGAAGGATGGGAGAGAAACCATCGCTCGCGATCAGTTTGTGAACGGCGTGCCACTCGTCATCCATTAGCCACTGGATGGTTATTTGCTGGAAGCGGAGATAGATCCCAATGGTGAGGATGGCTGTGAAGGCGAGCCAATAAGCGCTACGGCTACCTGACAGCGTTTCGAATCGGGCAAAGCGAGGGGCAGTCAATATTCGCCAGCCTGGGGGGTGTAAAAAAGCAAACATGCTACCAGAACGGGCGAGCCCTGGCCCACGATTCCGATGCCGCCAGCAGAGACATAAGGCCCGCTCGAGGATGGCGTGTTGACTGGTCGCAAAGTGCCGCGGGAAGCCACGGCGCGCATCTATGGCAAAATTCGCCTTTTTGGGCTGATCGTGAACGAAGAATTGGGCGGCGAGAGCGGCTCCCTGACTGTCGATGTGATCGTTCCGGTTTATCGGGACATCGAAAAGACACGCCGATGCCTGGAGTCGATCCTGGCCGCGCGACAGAAAACCGCGTTCGAGCTCATCGTCATCGACGACGCCAGTCCGGAGCCGGCGCTGTCCCACTACCTGGCCAGCCTCGAGGGGCGCGAATGCGTGACGGTGCTGCGCAATCCGCATAACCTCGGCTTTGTGCGGACAGTGAACCGCGGCATGGCGCTGCATACAGATCGCGACGTCGTGCTGCTCAACAGCGATACCGAAGTCGCCAACGACTGGCTCGACCGGTTGCGGCGCTGCGCCCGGAACGCACCGGATATCGGCACGGTGACGCCCTTTTCCAACAACGCGACGATTTGCAGTTATCCGGAGTTTTGTTCCGATAACCGGCTGCCGGCTGGGGTGACGCTGGAGCAGTTGGACGCCATTTTTCGCCGGGTCAATGCCGGTAAATGGATCGAGATACCCACAGCGGTGGGGTTTTGCATGTTTATCCGCCGCACCTGTCTGGAACAGGCGGGGCCATTCGATGAAGATCGTTTCGGTCGCGGCTATGGCGAGGAAAACGATTTCAGCCGTCGAGTGGTTTCGACGGGGAGGAAGAACGTATTGTGCGCCGACACGTTCGTATATCACGCCGGCGGCGCGAGTTTCGGTGCCGAACGTGAATTGCTCCAGGCCAGCGCCGCGAAAACGCTGTTGGGCCTTCACCCGGACTACGACGATGTGATCAGGCGCTTCGTCATGGAGGATCCGGCTGCGGAATGTCGCAGGGCCGTCAGTTTGGAACTGGAAAGCGAAAGGCGTAGCCGCTTGCTCGGCGCAGGCCGGGATTCCAGCCTGCGCGCCGCCAACGTGCCCGGCAGCCAGGCAAAGGCGGTCCAACTTCACTTGGTGCATGATCTGGGCGGTGGCATCGGACAGTGGCTCAAGGATTATTGCCTGGCCGATTCGGAGCGCATCAATCTCGTGCTCAAGCCATTCAGCAGGAGCCATGCCTTCGGGGAAGGCCTGGCGCTGTATGGCCATGTGCTGGACAAGACGCCGCAGCGGCTATGGCTCTTTTCCGAGCCGATCAAGGCAACCGCGGTGACGCACGCCGAGTATCGAGACGCGGTGCGGGAGGTGCTGGAAACGCACGCGGTCGGCGGCGTGATCGTGTCCTCCCTCATCGGCCATTCGCTGGACATCCTCGCCACGGAGCTGCCGACGTTGGTTGTCTGCCACGATTACTATCCTTATTGCCCTGCAATCAACATCCATTTTCGTGGCATTTGCAGTCACTGCGACGCCGAGCGTCTCGCGGACTGTACTAGGAACAACCACGATTTCAATCCTTTCCAGGATTTCCCGGCAGAAGAGCGCCTGGCGGTACGCAGTCGCTACGTCGATTTGGTCACCAGCGGGCGATTGAGCCTCGTGGCTCCCAGCCAATCGGTGCTGGACAACCTGATCCGTCTGGAATCCCGCTTTCGACACGCTGGCGCGGTGGTCATCCCCCACGGCCACGGCACCCTGTTCGGTCCGCTGGAATACGCGATGCAAAGAGACCATGAGCGCCTGCGCGTCCTCATCCTGGGCATGCTGGCGCCCAGCAAGGGGGTCAAATTGTTGAGCGAATCCATCGACGCCATCACTGCTTTTGCGGATGTATATCTAGTCGGCAGCGGGGCTTTGGGGGAGCTTTTCCGCGGACACATCGGGGTTCATGTCCTGGGCGATTACACGTTGCATGAGCTTCCCGCGATCGTGGCACGCATCTCTCCGCACGCGGGCCTGCTCATGAGCATCTGTGCTGAAACCTACGGCTATACCCTGGGCGAATTGATGATGCTGGGCATCCCGCCGGTAGCGACGCGGGTAGCGGCTTTCGCCGAAAGGATTCGACATGCCGAGACCGGATATCTGTTTGAGCCGACCGCGGATTCCCTCGTCGAGCAATTGCAGGCAATCGATGCCGACAGGACTGGCTTGCAGGAAATCGCCCGGCGTTTGAAGGAAATGCATCCCCGGAGCGCGGCCGAGATGGTGAACGATTATCACCGGCTTCTGCCGTTATCGCCCCGGGCTGCACCTGACAGGGGGGGCGTGGCGGTCAGTGTGAGTGGCATTACGGAGCAGGGCGTGATCGATTTGGCCATGGAATCTGCCCGGCGCTGGAAGGAAATCAAAAACTTGCATCTCACTTTTTGGGTGAAGGATGCGCTGATCGCCCGGGGCAACCAGGAACGCGAACTGCTCATGGTTCGCCTTACCGAGACTACCCGGCAGCGCGACGAAGCGCTGGGCGCGCAAGCGCGGTGCGAAGCCGATTTGCAGGCCATGCGCGCCTCGACAAGCTGGCGGATCACGCGCCCCTTGCGCTGGCTGAAGCTGGCGCTGGTGCGCACGGACGACTCCGTCGTCGCTGCGTCTTCACAACTCGCTGACACGGTGCCGGCGGCGGAGGAAGACTGGCATGCACGCATTCTGCGGCACTACCGCGCCTCGTTCACGGCGGAAGTGCGGCAGACGATGCGCGAGCGCATCGCGGCGATGGCCGCCCCGCCGCTGATCTCGGTGCTGGTGCCGACTCACGACACGCCCGCGTCCATGCTGCGGGAGATGCTCGATTCGGTCTGTGCCCAGCTCTACCCGCACTGGCAACTGTGCATCGCCGACGACGGCTCCAGCGCGCCCCATGTACGGACGCTGCTGCAGGAATATGCGGCCCGCGATGCGCGCATCCGGCTGGATTTCGCGATTGAAAACGGCGGGGTATCGCGCGCCACCAATCGCGCCTTGGCGATGACCAGCGGAGATTTCGTCGTGCTGCTGGACCACGACGACCTGCTCGAGGAGCAGGCGCTTTTCCGGGTGGCCGAGGCCGTGCTGACGGACGATCCGGACATGCTCTATTCGGACGAGGTGCTGGTCGGCGAGGATGGCGAGACGGTTCAGCATTTCATCTTCCGGCCCGCCTTTTCGCTCGAGTACCTGCGTTCGCATCCCTACATCGTCCACCTGGTCGGTTTCAAACCCGGCTTGCTGAGACGGATCGGGGGGGTCGACGAGAATCTGCGCATTTCCCAGGACTACGATCTGATCCTGCGTGCCAGCGAGCAGGCGAAGACAATCGTTCACATCCCGGAAATGCTCTATCGCTGGCGCATTCACGGCAATTCGGCCGGTCACCGGATGATCGGGCAGGTCATGCAGACTTCGCGCGCGATCTTGCAGCGGCATCTGCAACGCTGCGGCGAAGCAGGCGAGGTGCATGACGGGCCGAGCTTCAACTATTTCGATGTCCGCTATCCGCTGGCGCCGGGCCTGAAGGTGGCCATCGTCATCCCGACGAAAAACCATGGCGAGCTGGTGCGGACCTGCATCGAAAGCATCGAGCGCACGGCCGGCGATGCCGTCCATGAGATCGTGCTCATCGACCATGAGTCCGATGATTCGGTCTCGCTCGCCTGCTTCGAAAGCCTCGGCTCGCGGGTGACGTTGCTGCGCTACAGCGGACCGTTCAATTTCGCGGCGCTCAACAACTGGGCGGTGGCGCAGCTGGATGGCAGCCATAGCCACTACCTTTTCTGCAACAACGATATCGAGGCCATCGCGCCGGGTTGGCTGGAACGCATGCTGGAGCTGGGTCAGAAGCCGGATGTCGGCATCGTCGGCGCGAAGCTGTATTACCCGGACCACAAGACGATCCAGCATGCCGGGGTGGTGGTGGCCTGCTGCGGCGTGGCGGAAAATCTGGGACGCTTCCGGGTCACGTCCGAAAACCCCCTCGATCTGGGCTATATCGGATCGCTCATCTGCAACCGCGAGGTGTCGGCGGTGACGGCCGCCTGCATGTTGATCCGCAGGGGCGTGTTCGAGAGCATCGGCGGCTTCGATGAAACCATCGCCGTGGGGTACGGGGATGTGGATCTGTGCCTGCGGGCCGGCAAGCAGGGCTACCGTACCCTGTTCTGTGCGCACGCCGAACTGTTGCACCATGAATCGTATACCCGCGGCCGCAGCAATGAAGACCCGCATCCCGAAGACAGCGAACGCTTCCTCGCGAAGTGGCAAGCGTTGTTCGAGACAGGCGATCCCTATTTCAACCCCAGCCTGTCGCCGCATAGCCCGAACTGGCAGGTCGCGGACCCGCTGGCGTTCGGACTGGATCTCCGTAGAAGGATCTTTAAACGATAGGGGCATGGATCGGTGCGCACGGCGCATCCTACGAGCCACAAACCGGCTAAGGGACCATCTGGGTTAAAACCATTCGCGTGAACGCTTCACTTCGCTTTGGTGCGCGACGCCGATATCGGCGAGACGGTACATTGCCGCACTGTGCTTCCCCAGCTTGGGCTAGCCCGACATGCCACAACCGGTAAAATACGCGACCCCATGCCCAATACCCAAACCGCCCCTCTCGTCAGCGTGCTGATGCCCGCTTACAACCACGCGCCCTATGTGCGGGCGGCGGCGGCGAGCGTGCTGGGGCAGACGTATGGCAATCTTGAACTCATCGCCATCGACGATGCCTCGTCCGACGCGACGTGGAACGTGTTGCAGTCGTTCGAGGACGAGCGATTGCGCCGCTACCGGCATGACGCCAATCAGGGCGCGCATGCCACGCTCAATGAAGCCCTTGGCATGGCGCGTGGGGAGTTTGTCGCGATCATCAATTCGGACGATGTTTTTGCGCCCGACCGTATCGCAGCCTGTCTGCAAACCCTGCATGACACGGGCGCCGATCTGGTGGGCAGCGACATCGTCCTGATCGACGCCGCCGGCGAGCCGGTGCCCGAGCATTGGTGGGTTCGCGCTTTTTCCGACCTCAAGCGGGTCTGGATGGAGACCGGCGACTGGCACGCCACCATGCTGCATGGCAATGTCTTCATGACGACTTCCAATTGCGTATTTCGCCGCTCCTGGCTGGAGGCGGTGGGCGATTTCCGGGATCTCCGCTATGTGCTCGACTATGAATGGCTGTTGCGCGGCCTGATCAAGGATAGGCGTCTGGCCTGGCTCGACGCGCCGCTTCTGCACTACCGTCTGCATGAGAGCAATACCATCAGTGAACGGCCGCTGGCAGCCAATCTGGAATGCGCGGCCATGTTGCGCGCCCTTGTCCCGCAATTGCTGGGCGGGAACGCGTTGGAACGTGTGCGACTGGAACATCTGGCTGCGCAGTGGGCGCGCATCGAGCAATACCAGGGAGAAATCTGGGCGACGCTACGGCATGAGGCGCTGGCGGCGAAGGAGGCTGAACTGTTTCCGCTCATCGCAGATCGGGATGCCTGGATCGTGGATCGCGATGCCTGGATCGCCGAGCGCGATGCCTGGATCGCCGAGCGTGAGCAGCTCATCGCCAGGCAGGCGGAATGGATCGCGGATCGCGACCGCTGGGTATTGGAGCGTGATGCCCGCATTGCCGCGGATCAGGCGGCTCTGGCGCTTTGCCGGGAAGAGAAAGCCCTGCTGGAGGCCAGCACGAGTTATCGCCTGGGTAGAACGCTGACCGTACCGGTACGCTGGGTGCGTGGCTGGCTTGCGCGTTGGCAATGAGCACGCGCCAGCCGAAATGAAAAAACCGATGCGGGTCAAGGATTTCGCAGCCTTGCAAGCTTGGCTGGAAACCCGCCTGGACGTTATTCGCTGCGTGTCCTTCGATGTCTTCGACACCCTGCTTGCCCGGTGCATTGAGCCCCCCGACGATATCCAGCGCCGGGTTGCCGCGCTGTTGGCGGGGAAAATCGGCGGCATTACGCCAGATGCCGCGTTCGAAGCGCGTCGTACTGCGGAATGGGAATTGCGCCGCGCCGCCCTGAGCGATGGCCTGGATCACGAATGCCATTTCGATCCGCTGGTGGAAAGCTGGGTGGCGCGTCTGGCTGGCCATCCCGACCCGGCGCTGGTCGGGTTTGTCCACCGTACCGAGCGCGAACTGGAATCCCTGGCGCTCACCGCCAAGCCAGGTGCGCTGGCTTTGCTGGAGTGGCTGCGCGCGCGCGGTGTGCGTGCGATTGCCGTCTCCGACATGTATCTGAGCCACGATCACCTCGCCGCCTTGCTGGCGGATTGCGGATTGGGCGGGTTGCTGGACCGTCTGTATGTCTCGTCCGAGTTTGGGCTGGGCAAATATTCCGGCCGTTTGCATGTCCGGGTGCTGGAGCTGGAAGGACAAGCGCTGGAAGGGCTGACGCCCGCTCAGGTGGTTCATGTCGGCGACAATCTGGCATCCGACATGCGCGCGCCCATGCGGCTCGGCATGCGCGGCATCTATCTCGACGAGCGGGTGGAGCGCCTGCGCCGCCGCCGGCAAACCCTGTCCGCCGAGATGGCGGCGCTCGGCGGTGTCTGGCCCGGCCGCCGCTTCTTCGAGATCGTCGACTACCGCATGGAGCAGGACGCCGCGTGCCAGGCCGCCTGCGCCGACTTCTTCCATCACTATGGCGCGCACGTGCTGGGCCCGGCCTTCAGCACCTTTCTGCTCGGACTGATCGAAAAAATCGAGGCTGTCAAACCCGACAAGCTGTTCTTTCTTGCCCGCGACGGCTATCTGTTCGAAAAGATGTATGCCCGCTGGCGCGAACTGGAGCCGGACCGCAAGCACTGGCCTGAGCCGGTGTACGTCTACGCATCGCGCCGAGTCGTCGCGACGGCCTCGGTGGCTGAAGGCCTCAGCCCGGAACAGGCCGTGGTGGCCTTCTACAACCCCAAGCAGCAAGGTCTGCTCTCGGTTCTGAAAACCTTCGGGCTGCCGGCGGAGGATTTCGCCGATCTTGCGCGCGAGCAGGGCTTCGCCGATCTTGCCGAGCCCCTGCACGACTGGCGCGACCCCCGTCTTCTCGCTTTTCTCGCCGACGAACGCGTGCAGACGCGCATCCGTTCCATTGGCGAAATCGCGCGCGAGCGGCTGCGGCGCTATTTCGAACAGCAGGGATTCTTCGCCAGCGAGCGTGTCGCGCTGGTGGACATCGGCTGGAACGGCACCATCCAGAAATTCCTGCGCGACAGCTTTGGCAAGCGGCCGGATTACCCGGATGTGCACGGCTGGTATTTCGCCTTCGTCGCCGCCATGCATGGCGATTTCGGGATGGGCGACCGCATCGAAGGACTCATCCTGGATGCCCGCCGTGACGATTCCTACGAGCGCGCGCCCATGGATTTCGAAGAGATCTTCGAGCAGGGCGCACGCTCGGGCGAGGGCACAACCCTTGGCTATGCCGAGCAGGATGGCCAGGTGATCCCCGTACTCAAGGATGACCGGGCGCCCGACCGCCAGGGGGAGATCGCCTGCAACCCCCTGATCGAGCGCTTTCAGGCCGGGGTGCTCGATCATCTGGAGCACTTCCATGCCGCCTGGCGGCTAACCGGCCATCGCGCCACGGAGATCAAACCCTATGTGCTGGGGTTGCTGGAACGCGCGGTGGTCTATCCGACTCGCGAGGAAGTCCGGGAAATCAGCCGGCTGGTCCATACCGAAGACTTCGGTCACGACCACACGCTGGATATCGGCGTGATTTCCATTCAATACTTCGACCTGCTGCGGCCGCGCCAGCTGTATCGTAAACTCAGAAACCAGCCCTGGAAATTCTCCGCCTTCGCGCACTTCGGCTGGACGTTTCCGGCCTGGTTGTTTCGCCTGATGCACTTGCTGGACGTGCGGAGAAGATCATGAGCAGGAAGAGGATTGGGCTGATGCTGTCCGTAGGCCGGCTCTGGGCGATGAGCCGGCCGTTCCGGCTGGGCTGTCGCAGCCGCACGCCCGGCTTTTCTCCGGGGGCGAGGGGTCTTGTTGTCTATGAGCGCAGGCGCCTGTGGCATTGGATATACGAGCGCGAACGGCTTGTCTATCATGTAGGGACCCTGCGGCACATATTGAATCGAATTCGCGGCAGGCAGTAATCCAATCAACTCGGCAAGGGGATGAGCATGAAAAAGTGTCTTTTCGGGATTGGATTGTCGGCCATGCTGGCCACGGCGAATGTTTCGGCGGATTTCATCAGCGGAGACATGACGCTGCGCGATGCCATCTACTTGTATGACCAGGACGTCGACGCGCGGGCTAGCAAGGTGCTCGGCGGTTATAACTGCGATGTGTTCCAGCTGGTTCTGGATGCCACATCGGGCTTTACCGATCTGGCCATGTTCCAGGGTAATAACGATACCGAGTTGGCCGCATCGGCCCTGGTTTACCCGGATCGGATTTACGATAATGCAGCGATGTTTTCCTACGCGCTGTATCAAAATAAATCGGACAAGTTTTTCCGGTTCGGCGACAAGAACAACCCAACGTCATCCGCCCAGGTAGGCGAGGGAACGATATTTGGCTACTGTTACTCGACCAAGCCCGGCGCCTATGTCTATTTTTATGAAGAAGACAAGTGCACGGTGAAATACTCGGATGGCTATGTTGGGACGATCCCCAACTGCGTGCCGAGTGCGGGTTCCGATTCGACGTCTGAACTCGACGATATGTCGGATCTGGTCGGCGCTTATACGCAAAGCATCTACATCAGTTCGCCCGGCAGTCAGTGCGCCGCTCTTGGAGCGGCCAATGGCAATTATGCCGCCAGTTACAACGTCACGAAGAGCGGCAATACCCTCACCCTTCTAGGCTATACAGGCACTGATTCCTGCCACTTTACGCTGAACAAACTTTCCGGCGACAGCGCGTCTGGCTACAACCTGAGCGGTACGGCTGTTTGCGGTTCGGGATTCAACCCCGACGTGTCAGTCAGCGGCCTGAAGAAAATGGGCGGCAAGCTGGCCGGCACAATTACCGCATCATTTTCTGGCTGCACGCAGACGATGACCTTGCAATAAACCGTTTGTGGCAATGGTCTGAACATTCCGGGTGCGTGGCTATTCCGTCAACATCCCGGAATCGCGCTGGTCTGTCCGTTTGAATAGGTATCCGTGCAGGTATCCTTTTCCCGGATATATACACGGGCATTCGGGTTGGTCGAATAGCAATAACCGAAGGTTGTGGCCGTGCCGGTTAGCGCCGACGACGCAGGGTTGTTCTTGTCGTTGAACACGAACGTCTTGACCGGTTGATTTTCGTATAACGCATAGGAAAACATCGTCGCCGAGCCCTGGATCCGATCCGGATAGGCAAGCCCGGTGGCGATTGCGTTATCGAGGCTGCCGGACTGGGCCATGGCCAGGTCGGTGTAGCCCGAATTCACATCCAGGATCAGCTGGAAGACATCGCAATTCTCTCCTGCCAGAATCTTGTCGCCGTTCCCGTTCAAGGGTTGGTTATACAGATAGATGGCATCCCGCAAGGTCAGGCTGCCTTCACTGCCTGATCCTCCGCCACTGCCATTGTCCGCGACCGTGCACGAGGTCGTGTGCTCGTCCGAATACGTGTTGGTGCAGCTGTCCTTTTGCTGGAAATAGATGTGGGCCGTGGGCTTGGTCGAGTAGCAGTAGCCGAAGACGGTCGCGCTGCCGATCTGGGCCGATGAGGATGGATTATTCTTGTCGTTGAACACGAAGGTCTTCACCGGTTGATCCTGATACAGCGCGTAGGCGAACATGGCGTCAGTGTTCTGGATGGTGTCCAGGTAGGCGGTCTGTGTGGCGATGGCGTTGGCCAGTGTATTGCTCTGACCCATGGCAAGGTTGGTGTAGCCCGAGGTGACATCCATGACCAGTTGGAAGACATCACAATCCACACCCGCGAGAATCTTGTCGCCTCTGCCATCAAAGGGTTGGTTGTAAAGGTAAATCGCATCGCGCAGGCTCATGGCGCTCGGTTGGGTCGCGGTAGTCGCGGGTAAGACGGCAGCGACCGCCGCCGCCGCATCCAGAATTCCCGCGCCGCAGGTGGCCGTGGTGCAGTTGCACTGGCCCGCGGCGTCGCCCGATGTCGCGGCGTTCGGGCAGGTTGGCAAGGTGTTCTCGGTTGGGAAGGCGCGGGCAGACTGCTTGATGCGCGCGATGATGTCCGCCGGGGTCAGCGCCTGGTTCAGCGAGAGCATCAGCGCGGCCACGCCAGCTGCCTGGGGCGTGGAAAAGCTGGTCCCGACGTTGTAGTTGTATCCGTCGGTGTAACCGTTCGCTGCCGGGCTGGTCGCGCCCAGGTTGGTTGCCGTATCGATGCTGTAAAGGCAGGGGCCGTAGGCATTCACACAGTTGCCCGCCGGGGCACTGATCGAAACCTCGGGCCCGAAGCTGCTGTAGCCGACTTTGGTGCCCACATGGCGCACACCGGCGACCGCCAGTACGCCGGCACAGTTTCCGGGGGCGCCCACTGGCCCGGTTTCGTTGCCGGCCGCCGCCACGACGAGCGCACCCTGACCTGCCAGCTCCGCGATGGTGTCCGCATAGGCGGACGTGCAACTTCCGCTGCCACCCAAACTCAGGTTGATGATCCTGGCCGGGTTGGGGTTGTTTGGGACACCGGGCACCGACAGCCCCGCTGCCCAGCGCATGCCTGCCATGATGTCCGAGTCGAATCCGCCGCATTTCCCGAGCACGCGTACCGGCAGAATCCTTGCGCCCCAACTCGTCCCGGCGATACCGGCTGAGTTGTTGCCTGCCGCGCCGACAATGCCCGCAACCCGGGTGCCATGCCAGCTGCTGTTATACGGAACGAGGTCGCTGCCGCACACTGCCTGCAGGTTTGGGTCTTCGGCGTCCGAGGCCGAAATGAAGTCTCCGGGATCGCTTGCATCGACGTCGCGGCCATCGCCGTCTCCCGCGTTCGGCGCGTCGGATATGAAGTCATACCCGGGCAAAAGCTTGGCGAGCAGATCTGGATGATCGAAACGCACGCCCGTGTCGAGCACCGCTACCACCACATTCGACGAGCCGGTGGTCCGATCCCATGCCTCGGTGGCCCGGATCGACGCCGCCTCGGTGGCCTGCAGATACCATTGACCCGAAAACAGGGGATCATTGGGCAGCGAACGGATCGTGCGGAGGCGGTCTGGAATCGCGTACTCCACGTCGGCTTCCTGGCTGAGACGCGATGCCAGTGCTTCGGAGGAAACGTCGGCGGCGCGGATCACGTGGGACAGTGCGTTGATGTGCCGGCCGGACCGCAAGGCCAGACCGAGGCGTGCGGATAGCCTCGATGTCTGGTCGAGC
Source organism: Thiobacillus sp. (assembly GCA_021166845.1). GTDB lineage: Bacteria > Pseudomonadota > Gammaproteobacteria > Burkholderiales > Thiobacillaceae > Thiobacillus. The sequence goes on along the minus strand of JAJPEP010000052.1, from coordinate 14,443 downwards.
GACAGCGCATGCTTGAGTGCGTCAGGTGTCTGCCTGTATTTCACGATGACGCGCCCTTCCTCAGCCAAGCTTATGGCGGGATGAGCCCCGAACGCAAGGAACAAGGCAAGGACAGTCAGCAGGCGCTTTTGTATCATGGTGATGTATGAAGTGGCTTGCGCAATGGATCGGGGGAGATACTCAGCACAGCGGGGTCCTTGCGCAGCGCTTGTATCGCCGCATCGCAGGGCGGACCACCCACCGGGCAGACAAGTAGATACGCATGGAGTGTCGGGGATACAGGTGCCACATAACGGATTGAGACATCAGATAGAGTTTCCAGCCGCGATATCAGGTTATTTGCGGCACCGTCGACTGGTTTCTTGAATTCAATCAGGATCCTGAACGGCGTCTGTAAAGCAGCAGGGGGTGATGAGCAGGCCGCAGCCCCGAACAGGACACAGATAGACCCTGCCGCCAGCAAGCGCGGCAGCCATGATGTTGCGACTGGAGGACGACGAAAGCTTTCGATTTTCATTCGCGTAAAAAAATGAGTGCTGTCAGGAAGCCGAGGTGTGGTGAGTATTTCCCCTCTATGGCAAGTATGACTTGATGCGGGCAAACGGGTAAAGATATGCAACCATGTAGACGTGGCAGTCATTTCGATGTGATGACTGCCGGCAGCAGCGATCCTGGCTCGCTGGATAGCCGGCGGAGGATATTTAACCGAGCGCATTGGTGTCGCAAATGGACTGCGGCAGCAAAGGCTGATGGGGGCAATTTGGGCGCTTGAGCTCTTGACGTACCGTCCCGGAAACCGATTATGGAAAACTCACTCCTCGCGTTGCTCAAATGCAATGCCTGCCAGAAAATCGCCTTGAGCGACCGGGGCAGCAGCCTTGTCTGTACGCACTGCGGGCACGCATACCGGGTGATTCATGGCAAGCCAGTGATGTACGAAAATGAGGCGATCAACGGTATCGAACGCGGCGAGAGTCACGAGGTGCCCTGGCGATTTGCGGAACTGCTGGCCGACGAACACAAGCGCGGCCTGAATCTCGGCGCCGGAAATTCGGTCAAGCCGAGGCCGAATATCATCAATGTGGATTACCTGCTCTACAAGAATGGCGATCTTGCCGTGGATGCGCACAATCTGCCTTTTGCTGATGGCGCATTCGACGTGGTCGCATCGTTCAATGTATTTGAGCATCTGAGCGATCCATTACGCGTGAGCCAGGAAATATTCCGCGTGTTAAAGCCAGGCGGAAAGCTGATCATCCATACTGCTTTTCTGCAACCGCTGCATATGGAGCCACACCATTTTTTCAATGCGACGGAATATGGTGTGCGCTACTGGTTCAGGCAATTCGATGTGGAAAGGATCGAGGTTTCCCCCAATTTCTCGCCACTGTTGAATCTGGCCTGGATCGCCAGCATTATTCAGGCGGGGGCAAAATTCCTGGACGACACAGACAGGGAAAAAATCAGCCAGCTCACGCTGGATGAACTGGCAAGATTCTGGCGGGATACAAGTACGGGGAGAGAAGTCGTATGGGATAGCGAAATTTTTAATCTATCCCAAAAACTTCCGGTTTCTACCAGAAATGCCGTGGGCGGAGGTTTTGAACTGGAGGCATCGCGCCCCGGCTTCGTGGGGGAATAATGGAGCTGGCCCAGAAAATCAAATTAACGGTCGCGCGACTCCGGGCAGGGACCGGTCAGAATCGGTAAAATACGCGCCCCCATGCCCAACACCCACACCACCCCTCTTGTAAGCGTGCTGATGCCCGCCTACAACCACGCGTCCTATGTTCGGGCAGCGGTGGAGAGCGTGCTGGGGCAGACGTATGGCAATCTTGAGCTCATCGCCATCGACGATGCCTCGTCCGACGCAACGTGGAACGTGTTGCAGTCATTCGAGGACGATCGTTTGCGCCGCTATCGGCATGATTCCAACCAGGGCGCGCATGCCACGTTGAACGAAGCCTTGGGGCTGGCGCGGGGAAAATTCATCGCCATTATCAATTCGGATGATGTGTATTATCCGGCGCGCCTGCAAAAAGCCATCTCATGTCTGATGGCCAACCAACATTTGGGGGCTTGTTTTACCCGCTATGATTTTATTGACAAAACTGGCCGGGTCGTAAGGGATTCGGATTCGCTCGCGGCGGATTTCCCGGACATTGCAAAAAGCTTGGGGACGGCGGCAGAAACATTGGAGCGCAATGAATTGCAGGTGATGTCGTTGTTGGCGCGCAATTATTTGCATACGACTTCGAACCTCATTTGCCGCCGTGAAGTAATTGATCAGGTTGGGACGTTCAGGCGTTTTCGTTATGTCCATGACCATGATTTTTTTCTGCGGCTGAGTCACCGCTTTCCCATCGAGGTCATTCCGGAAAGCTTGCTTGGCTATCGGTTTCATGCGGCCAACACCCTGGCGGAGAGCGCTGCGGCGAGTGTTGCGGAAACTGCTGCGATGCTGGCGGAATTTCTCTTGACCCATGAACTGAAAGCCATGCGTCATGACTCCCCGGCATTTTTGGCGGTGCTCGGCTACCTTTTGGAGAATTTCCGGGCATACGGGGCGGATAGGCTGGTGCTTCTATTGGTGCTGGCGGAAGCTGGCGATTGTCGAAGACCGGATTCCGCGATGCCGATGTTCCATGATTGTTTTTCCGACGAGGGCATCATGAGCCGGGTTGGCTCATTGCTGCATAAGGATAGGGCAGTTGAGGATTTGTGCTGGCAAAGAAGTCAAACGACAAAATGGTGGGAAGAGACTCAAAAACGGGGCAATCAACTCGCACGCATGAGGGTGAGACAAGATCGGGTGGGAAAGAAGTTGTGGGAAACGAGACAAGCGCTACATGAAGTTCAAGGTACGCTACATGAAACTCAAAGTACGCTGGAACAAACTGAGCGGCAGCTTGCTTGGTGGCGCGAAAAGTATCGTCGGACGCTGACCGCACGAATCAGAAGGGTCGCAAGAATTTTGTCCAATGCGACGTTGAAAATATCAAGGAATAGAAATCAATGAATCGGGCACGAGTCACGGTTGTCACGCGTACGAAAAATAGAGCCATTCTTCTTGAACGTGCCATACATAGCGTGCTCGAACAGAAATTCCACGACTGGACACACGTTATCGTCAATGACGGCGGTGATGCCGAAGAAGTCCATCGGGTTTTGGCCCCGAATCTGGACGCATACAAGGGGCGTATTGTCGTTATAAATAATCCTGCTTCGGTGGGCATGGAGGCGGCTTCCAATATTGGCATCCGCGCATGCTCGAGTGAATTCGTGGTGATTCATGACGATGATGATTCCTGGGAGCCGGGTTTTCTTGCGAGTTGCGTCGAGTTTATGGATTCGACCAACAAGCCGCAGCTTGATTGTCCATATGGCGGAGTCGTCACGCATAGTTTGCGTGTCATCGAGGAAATGGACGGGCAGGACGTGCGACGGGTCGAAGCCGAGCCTTTCAATGCCTGGATGTCTTCGATCTCGCTTTTTCGCCTCGCGGCTGGGAATACATTTCCGCCCATTTCATTTTTATTCCGGAGAGATGTTTGGGAGGAAGTCGGTTGTTTCCGTGAGGAGCTGCCAGTGCTGGGCGATTGGGATTTTCACTTGCGGGTTTGTGCACGTTACGAAATCGGCCTCGTCCCCAAGTTGTTGGCGAATTATCACCATCGAACGACGATCCAGTCTGGGGATTATGGCAATACGGTGTTTGTCGCCGATGCGAAACATCGTGCCTACGAAAATCTTTACCGTAATGAATTGTTGCGCCGTGACCTGGAAACAGGCAAACCCGGATTGGGTTTCTTGGTTAATTTGGGAAGCAGTTTTGAGCTTCTGCATCGTCAGCTTTGGCCGATGGAGCGCGTCTTGCAGAAGCTTAGAAGTAATTTTTTGATACGCCGGTTGGCACGGATGTTCCCCAGAGAAAAGCGTTGATGGGCTTGGGTTCGTTACAGCGCCGCTTTGCTGCCAAGCTGCGCGAAGTTGAATTGGTGACCTTCGATGTCTTCGATACCGCCCTGGTCAGAGGGGTCGCTCGCCCGGAGGACGTCTTTCTGCATGTCGGGATAGAGGCCAAGGCGAGAGGAATATTGCCATGCGGCTTGCTTGAAATTGCGGATTTCGCCGAAGCGCGGCAGCAGGCCGAAAAGGAGGCAAGGCGTCATGCCTGGGAGACAAATGGTTGGGTAGAGATACGTCTCGAGGAAATCCATGCCCGCTTGGCAGTCCACTTGGAACTGGACGAGTCGCGCATGCAAGCGCTTATGGCGCTGGAACAAGGAATTGAACAGGCGCATGGATTGCGGAATCCTTTCGTAGGAAGCCTTTTCGAACAGGCCAAGCGTGCCGGCAAGAAGATCGGCTTCATCTCTGACATGTATCTGGATGAAGCGCTGGTGGCCGGTCTGTTGGAGCAGGCGGGTTACGGGGGGTACGATTTTCTGCTGGTGTCTTCGACCAGCCGAGAGACGAAGGCTTCTGGATCATTGTTCAAAAAAGTTTTTGACACGCACAAGATCGCGCCGTGGAAATGGCTGCACGTGGGCGACAATCCGGATTCGGACGTGAAGCGCGCGCGTTCGCTCGGAATCCAGGCAATCCACTACGAAAAATGCGGAACCCATTTCAAGACCCACCCGGTGATGGGACGCCGTGCCAGTCAGCCGTCACTGCAACAGGGTACGCTTGAGGCCGGCCTGTTTCGTTCTATCGTGAATGGCCTGATCGCCGCCCGCTATTTCACCAGCCCGGATGCCACGACGCGAAGTGTCGATTCAAGTCCGGATTTTTGGAAGGATTGGGGATACCAGCATGTAGGCCCTTTGCTGGCGGGTTTCGGCTCCTGGCTTGTACATGAAGTGAGCCGGCACTCATTCCGCGATGTGTACTTTCTGTCCCGAGATGGCTACCTGATCAAGGAAGTGGTGGACCGCATGCTTCGCCCTGAAACCGGGGCGAAGCATGCGGTGCGCACCCATTATCTTTATGCATCCCGGCGGGCATTTAATCTGGCCGCGATCGAAAATCTCGACGAAGAAGCACTGGATTTTTTGGTCAGCGGCACGAGCCGCATGTCGCCCCGGCAATTTTTGGCGCGTATCGATATCGACATTGAATGCCACCTGGATGCCGTTGCCAAAATTGGTTTCTCCTCGCCGGATGAAGTTGTGGATGGCGCCGTGGGATATGGACGTCTGCGCGCTCTGCTGCGAGAACTGGGTGATATCGTGCTGGAGCGGGCGAAATCGGAACTTGGCGCCCTCAAACAATATTTTGAAGGAGAGGGCCTGTTGGATGGCGGCCATATGGCGATCGTCGATCTGGGATGGCACGGCACGTTGCAAAACGCCATGGATAGGCTGATCAGACGGATGGGAGCGACGACCGTGCTGGCCGGCTATTACATGGGAACGTTCCCTCCGGCGAAGCGCTATGCCGACCGTGGTCAGGTCATGCATGGATATCTTTGTGAGGCGGGATATCCGGAGACGCTCCATGCAGCCATCAGAACATCGGTCGAGCTATTTGAGTGGGTTTTTTCAGCACCGCACGGCAGTGTATGTAATTTCCGATCTGGCGTGACGGGTGTTGAACCGGTTTTTGCGGATTTTGCTTTTGAATCGGAGCGGTGGGGTGCAGCTTCCGCCATGCAAGCAGGGGCAATGCGTTTCATTGATGATTATCTGGCTATTTGGCAGGGACAAACCCTTCCGATTGTTCCGCCGGAGGAAGCGGTGAAAAATTTTCATGCCGTGCTTGTGCGTCCAACATCCGAGGAGTCGATGCGCCTTGGCAGCCTCCAGCACGCCGAGGGATTTGGGCGCGTGGCGGTACCTCGTTTTATCGGTAAGCCACAGGGGAGCATATGGAATCCGCTTAGCTACCCGGAACTCATTTTTGGATATCGCAACACCTTCTGGCGTCAGGGTTACCTTCGCAACTTGTTGCGGAAAAAGCTCTCATGAGGTTTCAGCGCAATTTGGGCGTTTGCAGAGCCGCGTTTGGTCTTCTTTATCGCTTGTCTTTTAAGCAGCCCCTGGTGTCACGCACCAATGTGCTCAAGCAAATCGAGGTGATTGATTGAATCCTCACGCAGCACAACCCTCATCCCCGGTCGCGATGTTGCATAGCCTTTGGGGCAATCGCGAACTGATCGCCCAGATGATCCGGCGAGAAGTCGTTGGGCGCTACAAGGGTTCGGTCATGGGGCTGTTGTGGTCTTTTCTGAATCCGCTATTCATGCTGGCGGTGTATTCCTTTGTATTTTCCGTTGTCTTCAAGGCGCGCTGGTCAGGCGCTGGCGAATCCCAAACCCAGTTCGCGGTGATCTTGTTTGCGGGGATGACCGTTCACGCATTGTTTGCCGAGGTGCTCAACCGTGCGCCTGGCATCATCCTGGGCAACGTCAATTACGTGAAGAAGGTGGTTTTTCCGCTGGAAATTCTTGCCGTGGTCAGCCTGGGCGCAGCTTTGTTTCATGCGCTGGTCAGCTTGCTGGTCCTGCTTGTGGCATTTGCCATGCTGAACGGGTTTGTTCACTGGACCGCCATTTTCGCGCCATTGGTTCTGCTGCCGCTCATGCTTCTGAGCCTTGGCTTTGGCTGGATATTGTCATCTCTGGGGGTGTTCGTCCGGGATATCGGGCAGCTCATCGGTGTCTTCACTACCGCGCTGCTGTTCCTTTCCCCGGTTTTTTTCCCCGTCAGCGCGTTGCCCGAATCATTCCAGCCGTGGCTGCATTTGAATCCGTTGACATTCATCATCGAACAAACCCGCGAAGTATTGATCTGGGGTCGTTTGCCTGACTGGAAAGGATTGATGTTTTACCTTGTTGGGGCGAGTGTTTTTGCCTGGCTGGGCTTTTTCTGGTTCCAAAAAACGAGAAAAGGCTTTGCGGATGTTCTCTGAAGTGCTCATGAAACCCATCATTAAAATTCACCCGCCCGCATTCGGGCCCTGACCATACCGACGAAATCCCGTGGCGCAACCCTGCGCAAGGAGCTTCAGTCCGGGCTGCAGGTTGTGTGGTTATACTTGCGCGAGAACCCCAAAGAGGATTCATGGAAAAATCCCGCAGCCCTCTCCCTTTCCGGTCGTTTGCCGCCATGGGACCCCGCCGGCTCATCAATCTTTCGATTGTGGGCCTGACGCTGTTCGTGGTGGGGTTGTCGGGCGTCATGACGTGGCAGGCCTATAGGGACTACCGCGCCAACCAGCAGATGGTGCTTGCCAACACCATGGCCGACCATCTTCTCCGCGCCGCCGGCACCGCCGCCACCGAACGCGGCCTGACTTCCGCCGCGCTGGGCATCGGGTGGCAGGCGCCGTCCGCTATCCGGAACCGGATCGGCGAGTTGCGCCAGCGGGGCGACGCCGACTGGCAGGCCGCATTGGCGTCGGCCGGGGCGCTGAAGGCGGCGAACCCCAACCACGCATTCAGCGCCGCTATCGATGCGGCGACACAGACCCGTCACGGCTTGCAGGAGGCACGCGGACAGGTCGATCGGTGCCTGACCGAATCGGCGGCGTGCACCCTGGGCGGACCGGAGTGGATCGAGGTGGGCAGCGCCTTCATCGAGGCGGCCGAACGACTGCGGGAGGGGATCTTCCTGACGGTCGAGTCGCCGCGCCATGTGGCATTGCTGAATCGGACCATGAAGCGCTGGGCCGCGGTGGCGAGCGAAAACGCGGGCCGCGAGCGCGGCGTCCTCGCGTGGCATATCGGCGCGCGCCAGCCGCTGCCCGAGGCGACCCTGGAAGAGCTGAAAGCCTTTCGCGGCGTGGTCAACCGCACCACCCGCGAGATGATCGCCTTCAGCCGCCGGCCCGACACCGATGCGCGCATCGTTGACGCGGTGCAGACCATGGAGGCCAGCTTCCTGGGCGAGTTCGAGCAGCTTCGTCAGCAGGTCTATGCCGCGGCGGAGCACGGCAACAATTATCCCGTGGATGCCGGCCAGTGGGTGGATGCCGCTGCCCGCGCCATCGACACCCTGCATGCCGTTTCCACGGTGATATCGCGGATCACCGGCGAGCACGCCAACCGTGCCATGCGCGCAGCGAAGTGGAAGATGGGCTTGCAGCTCATTGCGGCGCTTTTCGCCCTGGGGTTTGCCGCAATCAGCCTGACCCGGGTGCGGCAGACGGCTAACGAGCTGTTCCGCCAGAAGGAAATGGCCGAGATCACGCTGAATTCGATCGGCGACGCCGTGATCACAACCGACGCCGACGCCCGTGTCGAGAACCTTAACCCCGTGGCCGAGGAACTGACCGGCTGGAGTACCGCGGAGGCGCGCGGCCACAAGCTCGACGAAGTGTTTCATATCGTCAATGGCCTGAGCCGCGAACCCGAACCCAACCCCATCGAGGCGTGCCTGCGCGAACGGCGCATTGTCGGCCTGGGCACCAACACCGTGCTCATCCGGCGCGATGGCGCCGAGTTCGTGGTGGAGGACTCGGCGGCGCCGATTTTCGACCGCGACGGCGTGCTCGCCGGCGCGGTCATGGTGTTCTACGACGTCAGTCTGATGCACCGCATCCCGCATCTTCTCTCCTATCACGCCACCCACGATGCCCTCACCGGCCTCATCAACCGCCGCGAGTTCGAGCGCCGCCTGTCGGAGTTGCTGGTGCAGGCCAAGCATACCCGCCAGCATCACGCTCTGGCCTATCTCGACCTCGATCAGTTCAAGCTGGTCAACGACACCTGCGGCCACGCCGTCGGCGACCGCCTGCTGTGCCAGATCACCTACCTGCTGAAGGAAAAGGTGCGCGATTCGGACACCCTTGCCCGCCTCGGCGGCGACGAATTCGGCCTGCTGCTGGAGAACTGCCCGCTGGAGCGTGCGCTGCAGATCACCGAGGACCTGCTGGCGACGATCAGGAATTTCCGCTTCGTCTGGCAGGGCCACAGTTTCGACATCGGCGCCAGCATCGGCCTGGTGCCGATCAGCGAGGACAGCGTCACCCCGGCCGAGGTGTTGAGCGAGGCCGACGCGGCCTGCTTCACCGCCAAGGAAAAGGGGCGCAACCGGGTTCAGGTCTATCAGCCCGGCGACCTGGAAATGGCCCGGCGCCATGGCGAGATGCAGTGGGTGTCGCGCCTGCACAAGGCCCTGGACGAAAACCGCTTCCGCCTGTATTGCCAGGCCATCGCCCCGCTCAACGGCGACCTGGCCAGGCACGGCGAGGTCCTGCTGCGGCTGGAGGACGAGGACGGCAAGCTGGTGCCGCCCATGGCCTTCCTGCCCGCCGCCGAACGCTACAACCTGATGCCGGCCATCGACCGCTGGGTAATCGGCGCCGCCCTGGCCGCCATCGGCGGGCATCTGCGCCGGCAGCAGGGTCAACGCAGCCTGGTGTGCAACATTAATCTTTCCGGCGCCTCGCTCGGCGAGCCGGGCTTGCAGGACTACATCGATGAACAGTTCGCCCTGCACCAGGTGCCGCCTGCGACGGTCTGCTTCGAGATCACCGAAAGCGCGGCCATCGCCAACCTGGAACGCGCCGCCGCCTTCATGCACGCCCTGCGGCGGAAAGGCTGCCGTTTTGCGCTGGACGACTTCGGCAGCGGTCTGTCCTCGTTTGCCTATCTCAAGACCCTGCCGGTGGACTACCTGAAGATCGACGGCGTATTCGTCAAGGACGCGGCGCACGACCCCGTGGCGCGCGCCATGGTGCAGGCCATCCACACCGTCGGCCACGTCATGGGCATCAAGACCGTCGCCGAATATGTGGAAAACGATCAGATCCTCGCCGCAATCAAGGAAATCGGCGTGGATTACGCCCAGGGCTATGGCATTGGATATCCGCGCCCGATGAGTGAATGCCTGCAGCAGGGGAAGGACGCCTGACTCGGCGGCACGCGACGACGGGATGGAGGGTGATGCGGTTCGCCGTCGTTGCGAGCGCAGCGAAGCAATCCCGCAGGGTGCACTCCGTGCACCTCCGATCGTCAATCGGTGCACGGAGTGCACCCTAGCAAAGTATCTGCCCCTGCCTGCCGCTGGAATAAAGCCGGAGAAAAATCAGGGTGTGGCCGGAGCGGCGGCAGGTGCCACCTGTGCGGGTGCCGGGGCCGGCGAGGCGGTGGAATGGCTGATGCGCCGCGCCTCCTCCTGCATCGCTGCGAGCTGCTCGGGTTTCAGTTGCCACACCAGGCTGTCGCGCGCCTTGGCCGCGGCGTCCATGCCCTGCGCCGCCGCGAGGTTGAACCACAGGTAGGCGCGCGACTTGTCGACCGCGGCGCCGGTGCCGTAGCGGTAGAGTTCGCCCAGGCTGTATTGCGCCTTCGCATGGCCGCGTTGGGCGGGTTTTTCGATCCAGCTGAAGCCTGACTTGTAGTCCTGCACTACCCCGCGTCCCTGCAGCAGGACGAGGCCGTATCGATATTGCGCCTCGGCCAGCCCCTGTTTGGCAGCCAGCGCAAACCACCTGGCGGCTTCCTTGTCATTCTGGATCACCCCATCGCCCTCGGCGTAGCGCATCCCCATTTGCAATTGCGCTTCGGCGTCGCCCTGTTCGGCGCGCGCATGCGGCAGGACGGGATTGGCGGGCAAACTGGCCGCGGGATCAGGCGGGTCAAGCGCAAGCCACGTGGTGAGGCCGACCAGCGCGCTGACGGCAACCAGCAGGAGCAGTGGTTTCAGGGGGTTGAAAACCCAGAAGCGGTGCCGGCAATCGCGGCAGCGCAGGGGGGTGTCCAGCAGCATGCGGCGCAGACCGTCGTGGGTGTGCAGCGACGCCCCCCGGATCTTGCCGCCGCCGCATTGCGGACAGGTGCGCGGCATGGGACGTTCAGCGCGCCGGAGACCGGCCGGCCGGAGCGATCGGGAATGCCGGACGGCGCATGCGTTCCGCTTACAGCTTGCCGCCGGATTCGCTGAACATGTAGCCGACCGCGTTGGCGATATCGGCCTCTGTCAGACTGGGATTGCCGCCTTTGGCCGGCATGCCGCGAATGCCGGTGATCGCGTGGTTGTAAAGCGTCGCGTAGCCCTGCGCCACACGGGGCTCCCAGGCCGCCATGTCACCTGGCTTGGGCGCACCGGCGATGCCGGCGGCGTGGCAGAGCGCGCAAGTGTTCTGATAGACCTTCTTGCCCATGGCCAGGTCGGGCTTGGGCGCGGCGGCCGCGGCGGCTGGCTCCGCTGGCGCCGCTTCCGCTTCCGGCGTTGCCGCCACCGCTTCGGCCGGCGCTGTCGCTTCCGGCGCCTCGAAACTGGCGCCGGCCGCGTTGGCCATGTAGGCGACCGCGCGCGCGACTTCGGCGTCGCTCAGGTCGGCGTTGCCGCCGCGTGGCGGCATCTGGCGTATGCCCGCGATCGCGTTTTTGACCAGGGTGTCGTAGCCCTGGCCGATGCGCGCGTTCCAGTCGCCCTTGTTCTCGAAACGGGGGGCGCCGAGCGCGCCGCTGCCGTGGCACGCCACGCAAGCCGCTTCATAGACTTCCTGGCCGGATTTTTCGACCACGGGCGCACTGGCGTCGAGTGCCGCCAGCTCCGCAAACGGCTTGATGCGTTCGAGGATCGCTTTTTGGGCGGCTTCGCTGGACGTGTCGGGTTTTTGGTCTGCCTGGATGCCGAGAACCAGTTGGACGATCAGAAATATCGCCAGCAGGGGAGCCAACAGTCCAGCGACAACGGAAACGATGACTTCCCGGGGCTTGGTTGGGGTCATCTTTACGTTCGAATCGGCCATGAAATTATCCTTTGGGGCGGTGGCAGCAAAAGCCGGGATTATAGGGAAAGCCACCCCGGCAGGAAAGGGCTGCGTGCCCGGTGGATGGACGGCGCATGGCAAACCGGCTATGCTTCATCGTCCTTGCGCCCGTAGCTCAGCTGGATAGAGTACTGCCCTCCGAAGGCAGGGGTCGCGCGTTCGAATCGCGCCGGACGCACCAGTTTTCAGGCCATAGTCGGCCGCATCCCCTTGTCGTACAAGGGTTTAATCTCCGCGCTGCGGGTTTAAACTTTGGGTTGAAATTATTACGAGCGTTTCAATCATGGCCACTCCCACTCCTACCGACATCAAGCTGCATCAGGTTTCGCGCAAGCTGGAAATCGCATTTTCCGATGGCGCGCGTTTCGAACTGCCGTTTGAATTCCTGCGCGTCTATTCGCCGTCCGCCGAAGTGCGCGGTCATGGCCCCGGCCAGGAAGTGCTGCAGGTCGGCAAGAGCGACGTGCTGATCAATGCCGCCGAGCCGGTCGGCCAGTACGGCATCAACTTCACCTTTTCCGACGGCCACAATACCGGCATCTATTCCTGGGAATACCTGCACGAGCTTGGCGTCAACCAGGCCGCGCTGTGGGACGAGTATCTCAAGCGCATGGAAGCCGCAGGCGCCTCGCGCGATCCCGGCATTGCCAAGATGTTCGAGCATCGCCCCAAGGCAAAATAAAGTCTGAGATGGATGCAAGTTCTGGTCAGCTTGACGCGCCCTCCGGGGCGCGTTTTTCTTGTGCGGCTTTCCCCGTTCCGCGCGCATGATGCTCGCCGCCGCCCTTGCCGACGCGATCGGCGTGGCCACGGGCACTCCTTGCCCCGCCCTTGCGCTGCGCCCAATTGGCGGCGGCGATATCAATCGGGCCTTCCATGCCAGCGGGGGGCCGCACGCTTGGTTCGTCAAGACGAATCGCGCCGAACGGCTGCCGATGTTCGAGGCCGAGGCGGCCGCGCTGGATGCGCTGGCCGCCACGGACAGCGTGCGCGTGCCGCGGCCGCTGTGCTCGGGCGTCGCGGCTGGGCAGGCGTTTCTGGTGCTGGAGTACCTGGATCTGCGCGGCCATGGCGATGCGGCGCGGCTGGGCGAGCAGCTGGCGCGGCTGCACCGTGCGCCGCAGGCCCGGCCGGATGGGGCGCAATTCGGCTGGGCGCACGACAACTGGATCGGCAGCACACCGCAGCCCAACGGATGGCGGCATGACTGGATCGCCTTCTGGCGCGAGCAGCGGCTCGGGCACCAACTGAAACTGGCCGTGCAAAACGGTTATGGCGAGGCGCTGCAACGCGACGGCGAAGCGCTGATGGCGCGGCTGGACGGCCTCTTCGTCGCTTACCGTCCCGCCCCCTCGCTGCTGCATGGCGATTTGTGGGGCGGCAACCACGGCTACCTTGCTGACCGCACACCGGTGATTTTCGATCCGGCGATCTATGTCGGCGATCGCGAATGCGATCTGGCCATGAGCGAACTGTTCGGCGGTTTTGCCCCGGCGTTCCATGCGGCCTACCGCGAGGCCTGGCCGCTAGATCCCGGCTATGCGGTGCGCAAAACGCTCTACAACCTGTACCACATCCTCAACCACGCCAACCTGTTCGGCGGCGGCTACGCGGCGCAGGCGCAGCGCATGCTGTCACAGCTGCTGGCGCAGCTTCGTTGATCCGGGATTTGTTCATTCGGGTGCGTGATGCCTGGAGTAGGGTGCACTTGGTGCACCTTCGGTGCACCAATCGGTGCACAGAGTGCACCCTACACACTACAAATCGCTTATCGCTTTGGTGGCACGAAGGCGCAGAACACATTCGAGGAAGCCTTGAAAATCCCGAGATTTTCTTCGCGCCTCTTCGCGTCCTTCGCGGACAAAGGATTTATTCCAGCCCCTTCGCGTGCAGATACTCGTCGTACGTGCCCATGTAGAACTCGACGCCCTGCGGAGTGATTTCGAGAACGCGGGTGGCGAGGCTGGAGACGAACTGGCGGTCGTGCGAAACGAAGATCAGCGTGCCCTTGAACAGGTCGAGCGCGAGGTTCAGCGACTCGATCGACTCCATGTCCATGTGGTTGGTCGGTTCGTCCATCACCAGCACGTTGTGGCGGCCGAGCATCAGCTTGCCGTAGAGCATGCGGCCCTTCTCGCCGCCGGACAGCACGCGCACCGATTTCTTGACGTCGTCGCCGGAGAACAGGAGGCGACCGAGGATGCCGCGCAGCACCTGCTCGTCGTCGCCCGGCTGGGTCCACTGGTGCATCCAGTCGGTGAGGTTGAGGTCGCTGTCGAAATCGCTGACGTGGTCCTGCGAAAAGTAGCCGACGCTGGCGTTCTCGCTCCAGCGCACCTCGCCGAATTGCGGCGTGAGCTCGCTCATCAAGAGCTTCATCAGTGTGGATTTGCCGACGCCGTTGCCGCCGATGACGGCCATTTTTTCACCGGCTTCCAATGAAAAGCCGAGATTGGTGAACAGCGGCGTGTCGTCGTAGCCGAATTTGAGGTTCTCGACTTCGAGCGCGCGGCGGTGCAGCATTTTTTCCGGCTCGAAGCGGATGTAGGGGTTCTGCCGCGAGCTCGGCTTGAAGTCCTCGATCTTGATCTTGTCGATCATCTTCATGCGGCTGGTGGCCTGGCGCGCCTTCGACTTGTTGGCCGAGAAGCGGCGCACGAATTCCTGCAGTTCGGCGACCTTGTCCTTGGCACGGGCATTCTGCGCGGCCTGGCGC
>JAJPEP010000110.1 GCA_021166845.1 Thiobacillus sp. | reverse complement strand
AGGACTCCGATAACGCGGCCGCCGCCAAGCTCAACCAGGCCAGGCAACGGCTATTTCAATCCATCTTCAACCGATCCAGGACCGCCGCATGAAGACTCGGAAACCCCCTCGTTCAGACTCATACCTCTATTGGAATTGACTCCTTGAACACGATTCAGAAATCGAGAGAGCACTCATGAGATTTGACAAAACCAGAACCGACGCCGAATGGCGTGCTGAGTTGTCCCCCGAGCAGTACCGTATCCTGCGCGAGCACGGCACCGAGCCGGCGTTTACCGGACAATACCGGGACCACCACGAGGCCGGCGAATACCGCTGCGCGGGCTGCGGTGCGCCACTATTCTCATCCGCTGCAAAATTTGATTCCGGTTCCGGCTGGCCAAGCTTTTATCAGGCGCTGGATGGCAATGCGGTGGCGGAGAAAACCGACCGCAGCCATGGCATGGTGCGCATCGAGGCGCTGTGCCGCCGCTGCGGCTCGCACCTCGGCCATGTCTTCCCCGATGGCCCGGCCCCTACCAGAATGCGCTACTGTATCAATTCGGTCGCACTGACTTTCCGGAAGAAACAGGACTGAATCTTGCATATTTTTGACGCGCAGATCTCGGCGATCACCCCCGCCACGCCCAGCATCCACGCCCTGCGCCTCGCCATACCCGATGCCGGCTTTCGGTTCCTGCCGGGGCAATGGGTGGACCTCGGCATCGAGACCGGCGGTGCGATGCATACCGCCGGCTATTCCATCACCACCTCGCCCGTCCATCGGGGCGAGATCGAGCTGGCGATCAAGGCGAGCGGGCATCACCCGGTGGCACGCTGGGTGCACGAGCAGGCACGGGTAGGTGACGTCATTCGCGTATCGCAGGGCCAGGGGCCGTTTGTTTACCTGCCCGAGATGAGCGACAACGTGGTGCTGATCGGCGGCGGAGTCGGCATCACGCCGCTGCTGTCCATCTTCCGCCACGTGCGCGATGCCCGGCTATCGACCCGTGTCCATCTGGTGTACAGCGCGTCGGACAGCCGCGAAATCCTGTTCCGTGACGAACTCGATGCCGCCGTCCGCATGCACGGCAACCTGCACGTGAGCATCACCGTCACCCAGCCCGACGTCCACTGGCACGGCCTCACCGGCCGCATCGATCCGGTCAAGCTGCGTGCGCTCGACGTCCCGGACGACACGCTGTATTACCTGTGCGGCCCCAAGGGCATGGTCGAGGACATGAGCACCCTGCTGCACGATCTGGGCGTGCCGATGAGCCGCATCATTTTCGAGAAGTGGTGGTAGCGCTATCCGGCGTTCGCGGCGACCGCGGAACGCAGCCGCTGTGAACCGCCTCAGTCCCCCAGGCGGGTAACGCTGGCCGCCCGTCCCGGCCGCCATTCCCCATCGAGGCTGACCCATTCGACGTGGTTGCCCAGCATGCGTATGACGCCGGGACGGCGGTTGTCGCCGGTGTCGGAAAACTCGAAGCGGTAATCGCGCAGGAACTGCAACTGGCCGCTGCCGTTGCGCGCAAAACGGGTCCGGCTCAAGGCCACGCTCTCGTCCAGGAACTGCAAGCCGGCGTCGGCGCAGGTGCGGCGACCGACCGCGACGGCCTGTTCACGCACCTGCATGCCGGCGTACCAGTACCAGCCGACTGCGCCGAACAGCCCCAACAGCAGGATTTCCCAGCTCACTGGTCGGCGGAATCGGATTTGACCGGGCTGCGGAACAGTGCCGCCACCTGCCTTTGGGGTCGTGGCCGCACCAGTGCCGGCGTATCTTCGGCACGCGTTGCAGCGCTCGCCACATACGGCGCATCGAACAGCGTATCGCGCGATGCCGCCGGTTTGGCGCGCGGCGTCCGGCGCTCGGCAGAAGGACTCTCGGCCGAGCGCTCAACAGGGCGTTCAGCCCGCGGCGGGCGCGGCTGGTACGCGGGCACATCGGCTGCGCCCGGTTCGAAACCGGGAACGATCATCACCTCGATGGGATTGCCAATCAGTTTTTCGATGTCCTTGAGGTAGCGCGTTTCCGATTCGCTCACCAGCGAAATGGCCTCGCCACTGGCGCCGGCACGGCCGGTGCGGCCGATGCGGTGGACGTAATCCTCGGCATTGTGCGGCAGGTCATAATTAACTACGACAGGCAAGGCCTCGATGTCGAGACCGCGCGCGGCGACATCGGTGGCGACCAGCACGCGGATGGTGCCGGCCTTGAAGGCCTCGAGCGCCTTGATGCGCTCCTGCTGGGTCTTGTCGCCGTGGATGGCGTCGGCGTGGATCCCCAGCTTGTTGAGTTCGTTGGCAAGCCGGTTGCAGCCCAGCTTGGTGCCGGTAAACACCAGCACCTGCCGCAGGTCGCGGCTCTTGATCAGATGCGCGAGCAGCTGCCGCTTGCGTTCATGGTGCACCGGATGCACCACCTGGGTGACGTTCACCGCAGCGGTGTTGCGCGCCACCTCGATGAAGGTGGGGTTGTTGAGGATGCTGTCGGCGAGCTTGCGGATTTCTTCCGGGAAGGTGGCCGAGAACATCATGTTCACCCGCTGCGCCGGCAGCAGCGCGACGATGCGCTTCAGATCCGGCATGAAGCCCATGTCGAGCATGCGGTCGGCCTCGTCGAGCACCAGGGTGTTGACCTGGTTCAGCATCAGCGTCTTGTTCTGCACATGGTCGAGCAGGCGGCCGGGCGTCGCCACCAGGATTTCGACGCCGGCCTTGAGAATGGGGATCTGCGTATTGATGCTGACGCCACCGTACACCACCAGCGAGCGCAGCGGCACGTGCTTGGTGTAGGCCTGCACGGCCTCCTCGACCTGGATCGCGAGCTCGCGCGTGGGGGTGAGGATCAGCGCGCGGATCGGATGCTTGGCCGGCGAGGTGCCGGTGTTGGCGAACGGCAGCAGGCGCTGGATCAGCGGCAGCGCGAATGCGGCGGTTTTCCCGGTGCCGGTCTGCGCCGCGCCAAGGATGTCGGCGCCCTGCAGCGCTAGCGGGATCACCTGCTCCTGGATCGGCGTCGGCGTGACGTAACCCATCTCATCGAGGGCACGCAGGATGTCGGGGGCAAGCCCGAGTTCAGCAAAAGTCGTCAATGTCTGTCCAGTTAAATCTCAGGTCCGATCAAATTTCCGGTCCGCTCAAATCCGGATCCAGTCAAATCCCGTCGTCTGGCAGGCCACGCGCACCTCATCGTCCGCGCAGCTCAGCACCTGGGCCAGCGCGCGCTGCGCCAGGGCGACCGTATTGTTCTTGCGCGAAACATGCGCCGCCATCACGCATTGCAGCGCGTCGTGCTTCAGCCTGTCCAGCAAGGCCGCCGACTGACCGTTTTCCAGATGACCGAAACGCCCGCCCACGCGGCGCTTGAGGCTGACCGGATACGGCCCGTTTTCCAGCATCGCCGCATCGTGGTTGCACTCCAGCACCAGCGCGTCGACACCGGCCAGCATGGCCTCGATGTGCAGGGTATAGCTGCCGGTATCGGTCAATACGCCGAGGCGGCGGTCGCCGTCGCCAAACACATACTGCACCGGCTCGCGCGCATCGTGCGGCACCGGAAACGGCTGGATTTCCAGTTCGTCCACCGCAAACGCCGCGTGGCTGTCGATCACCTGCACCGCCACGCCGTCGAGATCCTGCGCCATCGCCAGCGTGCCGGCGGTCAGCCACACCGGCAGCCCGTGCCTGCGCGCCAGCCGTCCCACCCCGCCGATATGGTCGCTGTGCTCGTGGGTCACCACGATGCCGGCCAGATCGGTAGCCTGTAAGCCCAGCCGGGCCAGCCGCGCCACGCTGTCGGCCAGGCCGAAGCCGCAGTCCATCAGAACCCGGGTGCCTCCGGCCTCGACCACCAGGCCGTTTCCCCCGCTGCCGCTGCCGAGGCTGGCAAACCGCATCAGGCGGATTCCCGCATCACTTCAGTTCTTTGTGCAGCAGATTGAGGATACGGGTCTGCGTCGTGGCGTCGGCCGGCTTGCCTTCAGCACCGCTGACGCTGACCCGGCTCTTCTCGCCGGCCTCGCTCACCACGATCTGCAACTGCGGCGAAGACTGATCCTTCTTGCTGCGCCAGAAGGCCAGCTTGGCCAGCATGCCTTCATCGCGCTTGCTGGCGTTGTCGACGCCGGGATCGATATAGCGCACGAAATACGTGCCTTTGGAGCGGTCGCGGTCTTCCACCGCAAAGCCGACGCGGTCGAGCGCAAGGCCGACGCGGCGCCAGGCGCGGTCGAAATTCTCGTCCATTTCCAGCACCGGTGCGCCAGTTTCCTGAAGAATGCGCGCCTGTTCCGGCGTTGCCTGTTTGGCCAGCAGGGTCTCCGCGCGACTCTCTTCCACGCCGAAGCGCAGCATCAGGCGGCGCAGCATTTCGGCCTCGAGTTCAGGATCGGCCGGGCGCGGCTGCCACACGGTCCGCTCCTTGTTCGCGGAATCATAGACTTCGACCATGCCGCGGTGGCTGAGGTAAATTTCGGTGCCGCCGTCCTTGCCCGCTTCGATACGGGTGCGGAATTTGTCGCGCTCGGCGGTGGAATACAGGCCGTCGAGCACCTTGCCGAGCGTACGGCGAATCACGTCCTGCGGGATGTTGGCGCGGTTTTCCGCCCAGTCGGTTTCGATCACGCCGGTTTCGGGCGATTCCAGGTTGACGATGAACCCGGTTTCCTGCCAGAAATCCTTGATTACCGGCCATACCTCCTGCGGCGTCGCCTGCACCACCAGCCAGCGCTGGGTGCCGGCGCGCTCGATGCGCGCCTCGTCCTGCGCCGGCAGCAGGGCTTGCGCACCGCTCGGTGCGGTCTTGCGTTCCTGGCTGTAGGTCGAGAGAGTGGCAGCGCCGCTGCCCTGTGCATCGGGAATGGCGTAGCGGTTGTCTGCCGCCGGCGCGGTGAGGTCGGGCGGTATTTCCAGCGTCGGCAGTTTGCCGGCCGATTTGTAGTCGATCTTTTTCGATTCGATCATGCCGCAACCCGACATGGCCAGGCTTAGCATCAGAAACAGGGGCAGCAAACGCATAAAGGTGTCCTAAGTAAAAACCTACATCAAACCGGCGTGGCGCATTGCATCAAATAGTCCCAGCGCGGCGCTAGATTAAATTGGCGTGGCGCAGCGCGCCGCGCAGGGTGTCGTGCAGTTCGGCGGACAAGGGGGTCAGCGGCAGCCGCAGGCCGGCGGGAATCAATCCCAGTTCGGCGCACGCCCATTTGACCGGTATCGGGTTTGCCTCGACAAACAGCTTGCTGTGCAAAGGCAGCAGCGCATTATTGAGTTCGCGCGCGCGCGCCAGGTTCCCGCCGAACGCGGCCACGCACATCTCGTGCATCAGCTTCGGCGCGACGTTGGCGGTGACCGAAATCACGCCGTGCCCGCCCAGCAGCATGAAGGGCATCGCCGAGGCGTCGTCGCCGCTGTACAGCGCAAAGTCCTTCGGCGCACGGCGCAGCAGGTCGGCGGCGCGTTCCATGCTGCCGGTGGCATCCTTCAGCCCGACGATGCCGGGCACGCCGGCCAGGCGCAGCGCCGTGTCGTTCGACAGGTCCGCCACCGTGCGCCCCGGCCCGTTGTTAAGGATCAGCGGCAGGTCGACCGCTTCGGCGATTTTCCTGTAGTGCTGGAAGAGGCCTTCCTGCGTCGGCTTGTTGTAGTACGGCACCACCGACAGCCCGGCCTGGGCGCCCGCTGCCTTCGCGCATTCGGTCAGCTCGATCGCTTCGCTGGTCGAGTTGGCGCCGGTTCCCGCAATCACCGGCACTCGCCCGGCGGCCTGTTCGACCGTGCTGCGGATCAGCAGGCAATGCTCGTCGTAGCTGACCGTGGGCGATTCGCCGGTGGTGCCGACGACGACGATGCCGTCCGTCCCTTCCGCGATGTGCCAGTCGACCAGGCGGCGCAGCGCGTCGAGATCGAGCGCGCCGTCGTCCGACATGGGGGTGACGATCGCTACCAGGCTTCCTCTGACCGTATTTATTTCTGCCATGTTGTTTCCGCTGCTCTTGTCGTTGCCGACGATATGACGATAAACCCCGCATTCTAATCCATCTGGTCGTGCCGGGTTTTTCTTACATTCCGATTTGCGACACTAGCCCTGGGGCGGACGCGGGTTATGCCAATGTCCGCCGGCAAGCAGCAGATCGGCCTCGGCCGGGCCCCACGTGCCGGGTTCATAGGCATAAGCCGGATCGCGGCGCGAAAGCACGGGTTCCACCACGCGCCATGCCGCTTCCACCGCATCCTGGCGGGCGAACAGCATGGCCTCGCCGTCCATGGCGTCACCCAGCAGGCGCTCGTAGGCGCTCATCTCTTCCGGGTGATTGTTGCAGACATAGAGTTCAACCGGCCGCCCGACCATTCGATCGCCTGCATTCTTGGTGCGTGCGCCCAGTGCGATGGACACGGTGGGCGACAGGCGCATGCGCAGGTAATTGGGCGCCAGCGGCCCAGTCTCGGACAGCGCGAATACGCGCTGCGGCGGAACCTGAAACTCGGCGCGAATCTCGGTGGTGGTGAGCGGCAAGTGCTTGCCTGTGCGCACGATGAAGGGCACCCCAGCCCAGCGCCAGGTGTCGACGAAGAAACGCACGGCTGCAAAGGTTTCCGTGTCCGAACCGCGCACGACGCCTTCCTCATTGCGATAGCCTTCATACTGCCCTCGAATCAGGTCGCCAGGCGCCAGCGGGCGGATGGCCTTGAGCAGTTTGGCCTGCTCATCGCGAACCGCCTCGGCACTGGTGCCGAGCGGCGGCTCCATCGCCAGCAGGGCGAGGATCTGCAACAGATGGTTCTGCAGCACGTCGCGGATGGCCCCGACCGAATCATAAAAGCGCCCCCGCCCGGCCACGCCGAAATTCTCCGACATGGTGATCTGGATCTGCCGGATATGGTTGCGGTTCCAGATCGGTTCGAGAAAGGAATTGGCAAAACGGAAATACAGAATGTTCTGCACCGCCTCCTTGCCCAGGTAATGATCGATGCGGAAGATTCCGGATTCGGGCAGCGCCTCGTACAGCGTTGCATTGAGCGATTGCGCCGATTCCAGGTCGCGCCCGAAGGGCTTCTCCACCACCACGCGCGCGCCCTCGGTGCAACCGGCCGCAGCCAGCCCGCGCACCACCACGGGAAACATGGCCGGCGGAATGGCAAAGTAATGCAGCGGGCGTTGCCGGTTCTCAAGCGCGCGGCGCAGTTCCACGAAAGTGGCGGGATCTTCGTAGTCGCCGTTGATATAGGTCAGCAGGCTGGCCAGGTTGCGGAACACCGTCTCGTCCGCCCCGCCGCCAAACTCGTCGATGCCATCGTGGGCATGGGTGCGCAGACGCTCAAGATCCCATCCCGGGGAATTCGCCACGCAGACAATGGGCGGCAGCGTGCGGCCATGCCGCTGCATGTCGTGCAGTGCGGGGAATATCTTGCGGCGGGCGAGGTCGCCGGTGGCGCCAAACAAAACCAGCGCATCTGAAATCGGGTTCACGGTCACGGCACAAGGTTCCAGGTTGGATTCAGATTGACGTTATAACAGCCACGCATGGCACGCCGGGGATTGACAATACAACATCATTTCTTGATAGCGATGCTTATCTGAGCCGGCCCAGCCAGCCGGCCAGTTGCTCGATGCCCAGGCCGACGCCATGGGCGACCAGCGGCACCGCCCACACCCAGGCTGCCGCCAGCCCCAGTGCGGCAATCCCCAGTCCGGCCGAGAACATGTCCAGCCCCGGCGTGGTGCGCGCCACGATGCCGAATGCCAGTTGGATCAGCAGCGCCAGCGCCAGCAGCGGCAGCGCCAGTTGCACCCCGGTGGCGAACAGCCAGCTGGCGGCTTCGGCCAGCTGGCGCAGGTCGGTTGCGGCGGGCAGGACGGCGACCGGCATGACGGCGAAGCTGTCGCGCAGCGCGTCGACGATCAGCAAATGGCCGCTGGCGGCGAGAAACGCCATCGCTGCCAGCCACCCCGCCAGCGCGCGCCAGGCGGCATCCGCGGGCGCCGCCTGCTCGGCGGTCAGGGTCAGCAGGCCGCCGGTCGCAGTGTGGCCGGTCCAAACCAGCATGGCCTCGACCGCGGCAAAAACCAGCCGCACGCAAAGCGCCAGCGCCGCGCCCCACACGCCTTCCATGCCCAAAGCCAGCAAGCCCTGCACGCTTGACGGATTGACTGCATCGATCGCCAGGCCCGGCGCCAGCACGGCCGCCAGCACCGCGGCGATGAACAGGCGCAGCAGCAGCGGCAGGCGGCCGGTCAGCGGGTCGAACAGCGCCCACCCGGCGAGGCGGGCGAAAGCGAACAGCCAGACCGCCAGGCTCGCTTCTGTCAGCGGCATGAACGGCTCATTCGACCAGCGCCGGGAAATCGGTCAGCAGGGTGCGCGCAAAGTCGACCAGCTGTCCGCCCATCCAGCTGCCCAGCACCGCCAGCACGACCAGCATGATGATGAGCTTGGGAACGAAGGACAGCGTGGGTTCAAGAATCTGCGTGGCGGCCTGGAACAGGCTGATGGCAAAGGCGGTGAGCAGCCCCGCCAGCAATACCGGCGCGGCCACCAGCATCAGCAGCCACAGCGCGTCGCGCGCCACGCCCTCCATTAAAAAACACCGCCTTCCATCAAAAACTCCCGAGCAATGAGCCGACCAGCAGATGCCAGCCGTCGACCGTGACGAACAGCAGCAGCTTCAAGGGCAGCGACACCAGCTGCGGCGGCAGCATGATCATGCCCAGCGCGGTGAGCACGGCGGCGACCACCAGGTCGATCACCAGGAAGGGCAACACGACCATGAAGCCGATCTGGAATGCTGTCTTGAGTTCGCTGGTAAGAAAGGCCGGCGCCAGCGCCGCCAGCGGCACGCTGTCGAGGACGGCGGGGTCGATGGTCTTGTCGTCGCCGATGAAAAGATCGAGGTCTTCGGCCCGGGTCTGCCGCAGCATGAAGCTTTTCAGCGGCTGCGCGGCTTTCCCGGCGGCGTCATTGAAGCTCAGCGCGCCGGACAGAAAGGGGTTGTAGGCCTCGGCATCGATGGTCTTCAACGCCGGCGACATCACAAAAATCGTCAGCAGCACGGCCAGCCCCGTCAGCACCAGATTCGGCGGCGCGGTGTGGCTGCCCAGCCCCTGCCGCAGCAGGAACAGCACCACCGCGATGCGGGTGAAGGCGGTGAACGCCAGCAGCAGGGCCGGCAAGAACGGGAACAGCAGCAGCCAGGGCAGGCTCGCGCCCGGCACGCCGATCACCTGTCCGCCCGCGCCGGGGGTCACGGCGAGCAGCGGCACGCTGCTGTCCGCACCCAGGGCCGGCACACTCAACGCCAGCGCCGCCAGCGTCAGAACCATTTTCATCATGCGCGCTCCGCCAGAGATGTGCTTGAATCGGCAGGCCTGGGCAGGGTATGCAGCAGCCGCACGTTGCCGCCCCCCACGCCCAAAAGCAGCCAGGTGTTGTCGACCTCGACCACCACCACGCGCTCGCGCGCGCCGACCGCGGTCGTCCCCACCACCTTGACTGCGCCTTGCGCGCCCATGCCCGGCAGATAACGGCGGGCGAGCCACGCCACCGCGACGAATCCGCCCAGGATCAGCCCCAGACTCAGCAGCACGGTGAGCATGCTGCCGGCGGTGTCGGGCGCGGCCAGCGCCGGGAACGGAATCAGCAGCAGCGCGCCTGCCGCAACGAACTTAAGCATGCCGTATCACTCCTCGCGCCCAGCGCGTCATGTCGGTTGTGGGGTGCGGCAACCGCACGGCGAGCGTTGCCTGCGTATTGGCCGCCGCAAGCTGCCACGCCAGCGCGGCGGGCGGATCGGTCTGCGCGACTTCATCCAGCCAGCACTCCGCCAGCACAGCATCCAGGGTATGGATCAAGGTGTGCGGCACAAACGAGGTCGTGCCTGTCACGCGCTGGCCGCCGAGGCGGCGTACCAGCCACAGGCTGGCCAGCGCGGCATCGGGCTGCCAGACGGGGGACGCCGGCGCGCCTGCCGCCGCATCGGCCGGCATCGCCATCGCCCGCACCGGCAGGCGCAAACGCGCGCTCAGCGTCGCGGCAAGCTTGCGGGTCAGCCGCGCCTGCAAGCCGTCGGCCGCCGCGGGGGGCGCTGTCAGGAAAGCGGTTTCCGCGGGCGTAAGTTCAAGCAGGCGCATCAGCGTGCCCACCGAGCGTCATCCTGGCGATGCGTCAGCTCGACCAGTTCGTCGTGCTCACGCTGCTCGCTGCGTCGTTGCTGGATCGCGGCCTGCGCCAGGCGGCGCTGCTCCAGCAGGCGCAATGCCTTGACCCGTTGCTCGACCTGGATCCATTCGGCCAGTCGCGCCTGCCAGTCGCGGTGCGCAGCGTCGATAGCGGCTTGCGCGGCTTGCATTTCGGCGGCTTGCGCGTGCTGCAGGCGATTCATCTCCTGCAGTTGCGTCGCCGACACGCCATCGCGCAACTGGCTGGCCAACCGCGCAACGTGCGCGTCGCGCAGCGTGGTCAGCTGCACCTGGCGCCCACGCGCGCGCAGCCAGATGCCGTGCGCGAGCTTGACCGCGCGCGACAGGCCTTCGGCGCGCCGCTCGGCCAGTTGCAGAATGCGCGCGAGGGAAAACGGCTTCAACCGAGCACCTCATCCAGTCCGCTGCGGGCGGAGTCCATCGATGCGCGTTCACGCATGCCCTGCATCAGGTAGCCCTGCATCCGGGGATACAGCCGCACACCCTCGTCCAGCACCAGGTCGGCGCCCGGCACATAGGCGCCGACAGCCAGCAGATCGCGGCTGCGCATGTAGCGCGAATAGAGATACTTGAAGCGGCGGGTGCGCTCCAGCGCCTCCTCGGACAGCAGGTCGGGCTGGACGCGGCTGATCGAGGCTTCGATATCGATGGCGGGGTAGTGCCCGGCATCGGCCAGGTCGCGGGAGAGCACGATGTGGCCATCGAGGATCGCGCGCGCCGCGTCGGCGATCGGATCCTGCTGGTCGTCGCCTTCCATCAGCACGGTGAAAAACGCCGTGATCGAACCGCTGCCGCTGCGGCCATTGCCGGCGCGTTCGGCCAGCTGCGGCAGCTTGGCGAACACCGACGGCGGGTAGCCCTTGGTGGCGGGCGGCTCGCCGATCGCCAGCGCAACCTCGCGCTGCGCCATCGCGTAGCGGGTGAGCGAATCCATGATGAGCAGCACGTGCTTGCCCTGGTCGCGAAAGTATTCGGCGATCGACATCGCATACGCCGCGCCGTTCAGCCGCATCAGCGGCGGATGATCGGCGGGCGCGGCCACCACCACCGCGCGCGCCATGCCCTCGGCGCCAAGGATGCGGTCGATGAATTCCTTGACCTCGCGGCCGCGTTCGCCGATCAGCCCCACCACCACCACGTCCGCATCGGTGTAGCGCGCCATCATGCCAAGCAAGACGCTCTTGCCGACGCCGCTGCCGGCGAACAGGCCGAGCCGCTGTCCGCGCCCCACCGTCAACAAGCCGTTGATCGCGCGCACGCCGACGTCCAGCGTCTGCCGGATCGGCGCCCGTTCCAGCGGATTGATCGGGCGGCTGTACAAGGGCACGCGACGTTCCAGCGACAGCGGGCCGAGGCCGTCCAGCGGCCGCCCGGCGCCATCGAGCACGCGCCCCAGCAGAGGTTCGCCGACCGGCACCTGACGCACCCGATCCTGCGCGCGGCGGCGCGGGATGTAGCGCATCCCCAAACGCGGCGGCTGCGCCGCCATCGGGTTGTCGGGAATCACCCGCGCCCCTGGCATCACGCCGTAAATGTCGGTGGCCGGCATGATGAACAGCCGGTCGCCGAAAAACCCCGCCACCTCGGCCTCGATGCTCTGTCCGCCCGGAATCCGCACGTGGCACTGGCTGCCCACCGGCAGCCGCAGCCCCACCGCTTCCATCACCAGCCCGGACACCCGGGTGAGGCGCCCGCTGGTCGCAATCGGCTTCGCCCAGCTCACCGCGCGCCGACAGTTGGCCAGGTATTCGCGCAGGCGGACGATGCGGTCCATTATTCGATCCAGTTCTTGTTGCTGCCGAGCACCTGCACCACCTGGCGCCAGCGTGCGGGCAGCGTGGCGTCGAGATCGCCCTGCGCGGTTTCGATCAGGCAGCCGCCGCGCGCGATGCGCACGTCTTCCACGATGCGCAGGCGGTTCTTGTCCAGCACCTGGTCGAGGTGCGGCCGCACCAGCGCGGCGTCGTCCGGATTCAGCAGAAGGCGCGCCTCGCGGCTGGTTTCCGCCATCTCCTTCAGCGCCAGATTGACCACATCGAGGATGCGTTCCGGGCGCACCGTCAGTTCGCCCGCCACCACCTGGCGCGCCACGTCGAGCGCCAGTTCCAGCACCATGTCGGCAAGCCGGAAATCGAGGTTATCCAGGGTGGTCGAGAAGCTTTCGACCATCTGCTTCATGCGACCGCAGGCCTGCTCCCCTTCCACCCGTCCGGCGGCCACCCCTTCGGCGTAGCCCTCGGCGCGCGCGGCTTCGCGCAGCCTCGCCAGCTCGGTCTCGGCATCCTCGGCGGGCGTCACCATGCGGCTTGCGGATGCCGCCAGCTCCACCACCTCCCACTGTTCGAATGCGGTGGTGTTGTCGTCTGTACTCATGCCGTTTCCTCTTCAGGGAACGGAATCGCTCCCTCCGCCGCCAGGCGTCGCAAGGTGGCGCCGGCATCCTCCTGCGCCGCCTGGATCGCGGTCACCGGCAGCGCGCCCAGGGTGTCGAGCTCATCGCGCATGCGCTGCGCCGCGGTTGGGCTCATCACCGCAGTGAGCGCGTCGAGCACCCGCCCGTCGCTGCCCTTCAACGCATGCAGCAGCGTGCGCGCGCCGATATTGCGCAAAAAGGTTTTGCGGCCGTCTTCAGGCAGCCGCGCCAGATCATCGAACGCGAGATGGCGAACGCGCAGGCGCGCGGCCAGCTCCGCATCGTTCCGGTCGAGCTGGCTCAAGGCAGCCGCCGCGCTGCCCTCGCTCATCTGCCCCAGCAGGCTGGCGACGGCGGCCTCGCCCTGGGACGGCGCGACGGCTTCGAGGCTGGCCAGCCAGTCGCCCAGTTCGCCCAGCATGTCGGAACTGGGCGCGTCGCTGTGCGCCAGGCTCTGCAGGGCGTCCGCGCGCGTGGCGCCGGGCAGCAGGTCAAGCACCGCGGCGGCGACGTCGCGCGGCAGTTGCGCCATCACGACGGCAATCAGCTGCGGCGGCTGCGCCTCCAGCAGGCCGGCAATCTCCGCCGGTTCGCGCCAGGCGAGTTTTTCCAGCGCCTGAGCGGCCGGCGCACCCAGGCGCTGCAGCATCGCTCGCGCGCGTTCCGGGCTGAGTGCAAGCCTGAGCGCCTCGTCGAGAAACCGCCCGGTATCCGCGGCGAACCCGGTCTGCTCGGCCGCCTCGGCGGCGTAATCGCGCAGGATCGCGCGCACGCGTTCGCGCGGCAGCACCTCCATCTCGCGCATGGCGCTCCCCAGACGGCTCACTTCCAGCGGGCTCAGGTAACGGAATATGGCGGCCGTGGCCTCTTCGCCCAGGGCGAGCAGCAGCGCGGCGGATTTTTCGATTCCGCCCTGGCTCATGCGCGCATCCACAGCTTGACGACATCCGCTGTCACGCGCGGATCGGCCAGCACCTGGCTGCGCACCGCGTCGAGTTCGGCGTCGAAATCCTCTGCTTCCGCCGCGACGACAGGCGTCCGGCGGGCGCGCAGCCATGCCGGCAGCGCGAGCAGGATCAGCGCCGCCGCGGCCGCCGCCAGCGACCATTGCGGCAAGGCAAAGGGACGGGCCGCGACAGGCGGCGGGCTGGCCGGCCGCACCTGGGGAACAGGGGCGGGCGCCGCAAGCTGCGGCGTGGCAGCGGGAAGATCGGCCTGCGGTTTGGGCGCCGCCCCGGGCAGCGCATAGACGTTCAGCCTGTCGCCGCGCGCCGGCTGCAATCCCAGCGCCTGACTGGCCATCTGCCTGGCGCGCCACTGTTCGTTGGCACTGGCGTCGAACCCCAGAATCACGATGGCATCGATGCGCTGAATGCGGCCTTCCGGCACGCGCGTGGTGCGCACGGTTTTTTCCAGCGGGCGCGCGCCCCCGGCTGCCCCGACATTCCACACCCGCTCGACCGTCTGCCGGGTTTCGCTGTCTTCCAGGGCGGCGGTCACCTGCACGCTGACGCGATCCTCGCCCAGCCACGGCGTCAGCACCGCCAGCGCCCGCCGCGCCAGATCCTGCTCCAGCGCCAGACGCTGCGACTGCACAGGTTCGGGCGCCGCGGCGCCCAGCAGGATGCCGCGCGGGTCGAGCACCTGCACCTCGGCGCGCTTCAGGCGCGGCACCCCGGCGGCCACCAGGGTCTGGATCGTCGTCACCTGCTCCGCCGACAACCGCGCCCCGGGGCGCAGCCGCACCAGCACGGCAGCGGTGGCGGGGGGCGCATCGCGCAGGAAGGGCGAAACCCTGGGCAGGGCAAGATGGACGCGCGCAAGCTCGACCGCTTCCAGTTTCTGGATCGAACGCGCCAGGTCGATCTCGAGTGCGTGCTGAAAGCGCTGCTGTTCCTGCAGCGACGATGCGCCGAATCTGGGGGCGCGATCGGCTTCATCCTGCGCATCGTCGTCGGATTTGGGCAGGCCGCGCGCAGCCAGGCGGTAGCGCGCCGCGTGCAACTGGTCGGCCGGCACCTCGATGGCGCCGTCAACGGCAGACAGGCGGTAGGGAATGTCGAGCTGTTCGAGCGCAGTGATGACCTCGCCGCCGGCGCGGTCGGACAGTTGCGCATACAGCACGCGATAGGCAGGGGGGTTGAACCACAGGTAGGCAGCGGCCAGGGCGGCCAGCGGCAGGATCACCAGCAGGGCAAGCATGAAGCGGCGCTGTGGGCTCGCTTCCGCGATCAGGTCGCGCAGATTGCTCAGCCAGCCCGGCACTGCACGCACCTCGTCTGCATTGCCGGGGTCAGCTGGATCGTGTCTTGCTGGTTAAGCTGAATATTCACACGGCGATTATAACCAGTCAGGCGCCGCCACCGCACGCAACACCACCTGCAACTGGCCCGCCCGCTCGCGACCCTGAAACCACCAGACGCCGCCTTTTTTCACCGTCAGATCACCCGCCTGCCCGGTCAGCAGCCGCATCGCCACCTGCCCCAGCGTGGGTTGATGGCCGACGATCAGCACCGGATAGGGTGCGTCCGGCCAGCCTGCGGCGGCCAGCACGTCTTCGGCGCTGGCACCGGGCGCCAGCGCCGGCACCAGTTCGTATTCGCGTCCCAGCGCCTGCGCGGTCTGCCGGGTGCGAGCGGCCGGGCTCGCCAGAATGCGGATGTCCGGCGGCAGCCGCGGATTGAGCCAGTCGGCTATGCGCGCCGCCTGCTTGCGACCGCGGCTGGTGAGTTCGCGGGAGAGGTCGGGGGTCGCATCCTCGGCCTCGGTATGCCGCCACAAAATGAGTTCCATCCGGCTTGCCTCGAAAAATGTCTGATTTTGAATGCGTGCGGCGCCTATTGTGCGACAAGCGGGAGAACGGAAGATGACAGGCGTGCGCCCCCCGCAACACTCGCCTACCAGTAGGGCTTCCATTTCAGGAACGCGCGCATAGGCCCGGCGCTTTCGCCATCCGCCGCGTCTGCCTGTTTCGCGGCGAGCCAGCCGAGGACGAAGTCCCGCATCGGCCCCGCGTTCTGAAGAACGCGTGGAATCGTATGCCCTAAAGGACTCCGATCCACTACGTTCTGAAGAACGCGTGGAGTCGTATGCGCCGTGGTCAGCAGGCCCCACGCGACTCGCGCATCGTTGCTGCGCCCCAGACTATTCTGCGCGTCGCGCAGCACAGCCAGATACCGATCCTGCCGGCGCCCGCCGAACAGGGTCTGGAAGAACTCGGCCGCGTAGCGTTGGCGCTTGACGGCAATGCGCAGGGCATGGCGCTGCGCCGCCTGCAATTGCCCAAAATCGCGCGCGCCGCGGACGATGGGGCGATGGCCCTTCTGCAGCGCCCGGCCCGCCCATTTTTTCAACGGCGACAGCTGGATGAAGCGCTGCGCTTCCGGAACGGCACGCCAGCCGCGCAGCAGCAGCCAGCGTTGCAGCGCCAGCAGCCACGCGCCCGGACGCGCCTGAATCAGCGCTGCCCGCATCGCCGCACGCACCTCGACGCGATGCGCCTGCAACACCTGCATGCCATGTTGCCAGGCATCGGCATCGGGGTAATGCGGCGCGATTGCGGGCAGGGTTTCGTCGCACAGCACGTCCCAGTCGCGCGCCGCGCCGAGCGCGGCAGCCAGCGCGCGCAGGCCGTCCATCAATTCATCCGGCGGCACGCACACCCGGCGATACTGGCGCAGCGCCGCACGCAGGCGCCGCAGCGCCACCCTCGCCTGGTGCACATATTCGATGTCGTCGGAGGCCAGCACCTCCGGCAGATTGGCCTGGAACTGCGCCAGGCAGGCCTGAACGATCGCGGCAAAACCGTCTTCCACGCTCATCGCGCGATCCAGCGCCAGCGGCACGGACTTGACCGGTTCCGCGCTTTCGCCATGCGCCAGGCGCACGCCCCGCTCGGCCTTGCTGATATCAAACGGCAGGCAATCGAGCCGCCCGGCCCACGCCAGCGCCAGGGCGAACAGCGCATCCGGCTGGCCGGCCTTCAGTTCGAGCTCGATCTCGCAGATCGGCTGACTGCGCTCGCCGGCATTTATGCCCTTCAGGGTACGCACCTCGCCCACATCCAGCGCCACCTCGATCCGCGCGCCGCCACGGCCCTTGATGAGCCAGGCGGTGCGCTTGAAGCGCATTTCGAACACCGGCGCCAGCTGCGCGCGCAAATCCTGCGGGACATAGGCCAGCGCCTCGGCCGAAAAACGCGTCCAGTCCGGGCTGCCGCGGGTGACCGCCATTTCATATTCGGCGCGGTGCGACAGCCCGCCGCGCCGCTCGCCCTCGGTTTTCAGCGTTTGCAGCCAGCGCCGGCCGATCCGCCGCACCCTCAGCGCCACACCTTGCGCGCTCAAGGCAAAATCCGGGGTGTCGAAATAACGGGTGACCAGCACTTGCCGCACGGGCGTGCCGCGGCGCCGCGCCATCAGCTTGAGGAAGGCTTCGACCTGCTGCGGGGGCAACGCAAGCTTGAGTTCGATTTCGACTGAATCGGAAGCTGTCATATTTCTGTCATGCCAGGATAAACGCGGGCGTTTATCATTGAAGCACACCACGAAAAAACAATCATGAATCTGCCAAGCCCCGACACCCTGATCAACCGCGAACTCGGCATCCTCGAGTTTCAGCGCCGCGTACTGGCGCAGGCTGACGACCCCGATGTGCCGCTGCTGGAACGGCTGAAGTTTCTCTGCATCTTTTCCAGCAATCTGGACGAGTTCTTCGAGGTGCGGGTAGCCGGGCTGAAAGAACAGATCCGCGCCAACACCTCCCAGCGATCCCCCGATGGCATGACGCCAGGCCAGCAATACCGCGCGGTATCGGAGATCGCCCATGCGCTGGTTGCCAGGCAATACGAACTTTTCAACAAGGACATCATCCCCGCGCTGGCCACCCAGGGGATTCACTTTTTCCGGCGCACCCAGTGGAACGAAGTCCAGGCGGCGTGGATCCGCGACTATTTCTTCCGCGAGCTGATGCCGGTGCTGACGCCAATTGGGCTCGACCCCTCGCACCCCTTCCCGCGCGTGCTCAACAAGAGCCTCAATTTCGCGGTCGAGCTGTCCGGACGCGACGCCTTCGGCCGCAATTCCGGCGCCGCCGTGGTGCAGGCGCCGCGCTCCCTGCCGCGGGTGATCCGCATGCCGGAAGACATCGCCGGCTGCGAATACGGCTTCGTCTTCCTGTCGTCGATCCTGCATGCCCACGTCGGCGAGCTGTTTGCCGGGATGACGGTGGAAGGCTGCTACCAGTTCCGCGTCACCCGCAATTCCGACCTGTTCGTCGACGACGAGGAAACCAAGAACCTGCGCCAGGCCTTGCAGGGCGAGCTGCCGCAGCGGCACTACGGCGCGGCGGTGCGGCTGGAGGTGGCCGACAACTGCTCGGCCTCGATGGCGGCCTTCCTGCTGGAACAGTTCGAACTCGACGCCGATGCCCTCTACCAGGAGCGCGGCCCGGTCAACCTGGTGCGACTGATGCAGGTGCCCGACTGGGTCGACCGCCCCGACCTGAAATTCCCCCCTTTCGTCCCTGCCCTGCCCGCCCGCCTGTCCAAGCACGAGGACATCTTTGCGCAGATCCGCAAGGGCGACATCCTGCTGCACCATCCGTTCGAGTCCTTCCAGCCGGTGACCGACTTCATCGAACAGGCCGCCGCCGACCCCAACGTGGTCGCCATGCGGCAGACGGTCTACCGCACCGGCACCGACTCCAAGCTGATGCAGGCGCTGATCCGCGCCGCGCAGTCGGGCAAGGAAGTCACCGTGGTGGTCGAACTGATGGCGCGCTTCGACGAGGAGGCCAACATCAACTGGGCCGCCAAACTGGAGGAGGTCGGCGCGCACGTGATCTACGGCGTGGTCGGCCACAAGACCCACGCCAAACTGGCGCTGGTAATCCGCCGCGAGGAAGGCGTGCTGCGCCGCTACGCGCATCTGGGCACCGGCAACTATCACGCCCGCACCGCGCGCCTGTACACCGACTTCGGCCTCCTGACCGCCGACGAGACCATCACTGGCGACGTCGGCGGCCTGTTCACCCAGATCACCGGGCTGGGCAAGGCGGGCAAGCTTAAACGCCTGTG
This sequence comes from Thiobacillus sp., assembly GCA_021166845.1. Lineage (GTDB taxonomy): Bacteria > Pseudomonadota > Gammaproteobacteria > Burkholderiales > Thiobacillaceae > Thiobacillus. Next base: position 77,600 of record JAJPEP010000110.1, on the reverse strand, counting down.
GCAGTCGCCGTTCACCCTGCACAGCGAAGTCGTCGCCGCGATCAACCGCGAGGCCGAACACGCGGCCGCCGGCAAACCCGCCGCCATCGTCGCCAAGATGAACGCGCTGCTGGAGCCGCAGGTCATCGCCGCGCTCTATGCCGCCAGCCAGGCCGGGGTGAAGATCGACCTCATCATCCGCGGCGTATGCGCGCTGCGCCCCGGCATTGCCGGGCTGTCCGAGCACATCCGGGTGCGCTCGATCGTCGGCCGATTCCTCGAACACTCGCGCATCTTCTATTTCAGGAACAGCGGCGACGAGCAGGTGTATCTCTCCTCCGCCGACTGGATGGACCGCAACTTCTTCCGCCGCATCGAAACCGGCTTTCCCATCCTCAACCCCAAGCTGAAAAAACGCGTCATCGCCGAAGGCCTCAAACCCTACCTGCGCGACAACGTTCAGGCCTGGGAGATGCAGCCCGACGGCAGCTACCGCCGTCGCAGGTCCCACCGCGCCAAACCGTACAGCGCTCAGGACGTGCTGCTGGCGCTGATTTCGCGCTGATTCTGTCGCCGCCCCGGCCCGCGGGGTGAGCCGTCAATAAAGCTTCACCAGAATGCCACGTCGCTGTCACATGGCGGTGGCCTGATGGCGGCATGTTGAATCGCGTCACGAACCTGCTCCGCGCGCGTCCGGATCGCCAGCCCTGGCAGCCGTCCGACTCCGCCTTCCTGCCCTCCCGGCAGACCGGGCACCCGACCTCCGACTCTCCTTCAATGGACGCTCGCTCGCCCCGCCACCACCGCACCCTGTGGATTTCCGATATCCACCTCGGCACCGCCGGCTGCCAGGCCCGCTACCTGCTCGATTTCCTGAAGCACAACGAATCCGACACGCTGTATCTGGTCGGCGACATCATCGACGGCTGGCAGTTGCGCAAGGGATGGTACTGGCCGCAGTCGCACAACGACGTGGTGCAGAAGCTGCTGCGCAAGGCGCGCAAGGGCACGCGGGTGATCTACGTGCCCGGCAATCACGATTCGATGGCGCGGCAGTTCATGGGTCTGGCGTTCGGCGATATCGAGGTGGCTGACGAGGTGGTCCACGTCACCGCCGACGGCCGGCGCTTCCTGGTCACCCACGGCGATCTCTTCGACGGCGTGATGCAGCACGCGCGCTGGCTGGCCTACCTGGGCGACACCGGCTACACCCTGATCCTGGCGCTGAACCGCTGGTTCAACGGCCTTCGCACGCGCATGGGCTATCCCTACTGGTCGCTGTCGCAATACATCAAGCACAAGGTCAAGAATGCGGTCAGTTTCATCACCGCGTTCGAGAAGGTGATGACCGACGAAGCGCGGCGGCGCGATTGCGACGGCGTCATCTGCGGCCACATCCACAAGGCCGAGATCCGCACCCTGGACGGCCTCCTGTACTGCAACGACGGCGACTGGGTGGAAAGCCTCTCCGCGCTCGCCGAAACCGCCGACGGCACGCTCGAAATCATCCACTGGACCCACTGCCTGGACGCATCCCGCGCATCCCGCAAGGCAACCGTAACGGAGCCCCTATGAAAGTCATGATCGTGACCGATGCCTGGTCACCGCAAGTCAACGGCGTGGTGCGCACGCTCACCACCACCCGCCGCGAAATGGAGGCCATGGGCCACCAGGTGGAGATCCTCTCGCCGCTGGAATTCCGCACCCTGCCCTGCCCCACCTATCCCGACATCCGCCTCTCGATACTGGCCGGCAACGCGGCCCGCAAGCGCATCCGCGACTACGCCCCGCACGCGCTGCACATCGCCACCGAAGGGCCGCTCGGCCTCGCCGCGCGCCGCTACGCGCTGGACAACGATCTGCCCTTCACCACCGCCTACCACACCCGCTTTCCCGAATACGTCAAAGCCCGCACCGGCATTCCGCTCGGCTGGACCTACCGCTTTTTGCGCTGGTTCCACGGCCCCGCCCGCGCGGTGATGGCGCCCACGCCCGCGGTCAAGACCGACCTCGAGGCCTTCGGCTTCGACAACGTCGTGCTGTGGTCGCGCGGAGTCGACCTCGACGTGTTCAGGGTGCAGGACTCGCATCGCCTCGACAGCGAACATCCGATCTTCCTGTACGTCGGCCGGGTGGCGGTCGAGAAAAACGTCGAGGCCTTTCTGAAGCTCGACCTGCCCGGCTCCAAATGGGTGGTGGGCGACGGCCCGGCGCTCGCCGGCCTGCGAGCCAAATACCCCGATGCCCATTACCTCGGCGTGATGAAACAGCCGGAACTGGCCGAAGTCTATGCCGCCGCCGACGTCTTCGTGTTCCCCAGCAAGACCGACACCTTCGGCCTGGTGCTGCTCGAAGCCATGGCCTGCGGCCTGCCCGTCGCCGCCTACCCCGTCACCGGCCCCATCGACGTCCTCGGCGACTCGCCCGCCGGCGTCCTGCATGAAGACCTGCACGAAGCGTGCATGGCCGCGCTCGACATCGACCGCCGTACCGCGCGCGCCCATGCGGAAAAATTCTCCTGGCGCGCAGCCACCGAGCAGTTCGTCGGCCATTTGCATCCCGCCACGCACGGGTCAAGCTGCTAGCGCTACATCCCATCTGCCCGCAGTTCCTGCCGAGCGTGGCGGATCACCGAGGCGCCCGAGGTCAGCGCCAGCCCGGCCAGAACCAGCGCCACCGCGATGTCCGGCCAGCCGTGCGCGGTCGCCCACACGCCGCCCGCCGCCCCCATCACCGCCAGATTGCCGAGCGCGTCGTTGCGCGAGCACAGCCACACCGAGCGCGCCTGCGCGTCGCCACGCCGGTGCGCATACAGCAGCGCCGCGACGCCGACGTTGACCGCCAGCGCCACGAGGCTCACCCAGCCCATGATGACCGGCTCCGGCACCACGCCGGCCGACCACTGCCAAACCGACTTGCCGAGCACAAATACGCCGTAGCCGACCATCAGCCAGCCTTTCCACAGCGCCGTTCGCGAGCGCCATGCCGGCGCCAGGCCCAGCACGAAGAGCGCCACGCCGTAATTGGCCGCATCACCGAGGAAATCGACCGCGTCGGCCAGCAGCGACACCGACTGCGCCGCGAAGCTCGAAACCAGTTCGACGCCGAACATCAGCGCATTGAGCACCAGCGCAATCCACAACGCGCGCCGGTAGCGCGGATCGGGCGGCGCCGCATTGCACACCGAATCGCAACCGCACTCGCTCATGCCGGATCTCGCCTCATGCCGCCCAACGGGTAAAATGCCGTCTTTCTCATTCCGCCATCCTGCCACCCATGTCCACGAATGCAAATTCCCCTATCGGCGTATTCGATTCCGGCATCGGCGGGCTGACCGTGGTGCGCGCCCTGATGGAGCGCCTGCCCTACGAGAACATCGTCTATTTCGGCGACACCGCGCGCGTGCCCTACGGCGTGAAATCGGTGGAGACCATCGCCCACTTCACCACCCAGATCGCGCAGTTCCTGCTGGAAAAGGACGTCAAGCTGCTGGTCATCGCCTGCAACACCATGGCGGCGGTGGCGGCGCAGGTGGTCAAGGACCTCTCGCCGGCGCCGGTGCTCGACGTCATCGACGCCGGCGCGGCATCGGCGCGCGGCGGCAGAAAAATCGGCGTCATCGGCACCCCCACCACCATCAACAGCAACGCCTACGCGCGCGCCATCCACGAATACGCGCCCGATTCGCGCATCCACTCGCAGGCCTGCGCGCTGTTCGTGCCGCTGGTGGAAGAAGGCTGGCTCGACCACGAAGTCACCCGGCTCACGGCCCAGGATTACCTGAAGCCGCTCTTGGGCGAGCACATCGACACCCTGGTGCTCGGCTGCACCCATTACCCCTTGCTGAAGCCGCTGCTGCGCCAGGTGGTGGGTGACGACGTCGCGCTGGTCGATTCCGCCGAAGCCATGGCCGAGCAGGTTGCGGCGGTGCTGGCGGAAAAGAAGCTCGCCAATCCCGGCCCGGCCCAGCCGCGCTACGACTTCTACGTCACCGACGTGCCGCTGCGCTTCCAGACCATCGGCGAGCGCTTCCTTGGACGCACGCTCAACAACGTGCATGTGGTGAAGTGGTAGTCACGAAGCCGCACGCATGATCCGTGTCAACGCCGGGATCGAGCTCGACGAGCGCGAAATCCAGGAGGATTTCGTGCGCGCCTCGGGCCCCGGCGGCCAGAACGTCAACAAGGTTTCCACCGCGGTGCAGCTGCGCTTCGATGTCGCCCGTTCCCCCTCGCTGCCCGACCCGGTGCGCGCCCGCCTCATCGCCCTGGCCGGCCGTCGCGTGACCCAGGACGGCGTGCTGATCATCGAGGCCGAGCGCTATCGCAGCCAGCGGCGCAACCGCGACGATGCGCTGGAAAGACTGATCGAACTGATCCGCGAAGCCTGTGAAGTGGAGAAGCCGCGCCGCCCGACCCGCCCGACCCTGGCATCGAAGAAACGGCGGCTGGAAGGCAAACAGCGGCGGGGCGAAACCAAGAAACTGCGCACTTCGAAACCGGGTACAGACAACTGAGTCAGCCCTTCCCGTCGGGATTGCCTCGTCCGCATCGCGACTAGCCAAAGGTGTATTTCATGCCGATGGCCTGCCAGTGCCCGATTTCCTCTTCCAGCGCGCGCTGGGTCAGCGGGCGCCGCTCCAGCCAGCCTTCGGGCAAGCTCAGGCGCAAGCGCTTGCCGCTGGCTTCCACTTCCACGTCGGGCAGGCGAGGGTCTGCGCGGCTGCGGCAGAGGATGACGGCCTGGCGCAGCAGCCAGACCAGCAGGCGGTCGCTGTCCGGCACCGCGCCGCTGGCGAACGCCGGCAGCTTCGTCAGCGCGCCGCGCTGGGCGCGCGCCAGCAGGGCCAGGCGCGCCTGGTCGGTGCGCGAGAAGCCGGGCATGTCGGCGTTTTCCAGGATGTAGCCGGCGTGGCGGTGGTAGCCGCCGTGCGACACCGACAATCCGATTTCGTGCAGGCGCGCGGCCCAGCCGAGAAAGCGTTCGTCGTTCTCGTCGCCGCCGCCGCAGGCCGCCAGCAACTTTTGCGCCACGCGCTTGACGCGCGCGGCCTGCTGGACGTCGATGTGGTAGCGGCGCATGAATTCGTCCACCGTCGCCTCGCGCATGTCCTGCTCGTGGAAACGGCCCAGCAGGTCGTACAGGATGCCCTCGCGCATCGCGGTCTCGGCGACAGCCATCTGCTCGATCCCGAGCTCGGCAAACACTCCCGCCATGATGGCAAAGCCGCCCGCGATCACCGGGCGGCGGTCGTTGCGCAGACCGGCAAGTTGCAGCGCGTCGACATGCCCGGCCTTGATGAACTGGGTGCGCAGCTGCGCCAGGCCGTCGGCAGTGATGCCGCTGGCCGACCACCCGTTCTGTTCGAGGATTTCGCGCAGTGCCCGCGCGGTGCCGGACGACCCGATCGCCTGCTGCCAGCTGGCTTTGGAAAACTCTCTGGCGATGCGCTCGACCTCGAGCCGGGCGGCGACTTCGGCGGCTTTCAGCGCAGTCTTGTCGATCACTCCGGCGGCGAAGAAGCGTTGTGAGAAATTCACGCAGCCCATATGCAGGCTTTCGCGTTCGTGCGGTTTCAGGCCATGGCCGATGATCAGCTCGGTGGAGCCGCCGCCGATATCCACCACCAGCCGCTTGTCGGGCGAGGCCGCCAGCGAGTGCGCCACCCCCAGATAGATCAGCCGCGCCTCCTCGCGCCCGGCGACGACTTCAATCGGGTGGCCCAGCGCGGTTTCGGCCCTGGCAATGAAGGCATCGGCGTTCCTGGCGATGCGCAGCGTCGAGGTGCCGATGCAGCGGACCGCCTCGGGCGACAGCCCGCGCAGGCGCTCGCCAAAGCGGTGCAGACAGGCCAGCGCGCGTTCCTGGGCGGCTTCATCGAGCTGCTTGTCGTCGCCCAGCCCGCCGGCCAGGCGCACGGTTTCCTTCAGCGAATCGAGCGGATAGAGCTGGTCGCCGGACACCCGGGCGACTTCGAGGCGGAACGAATTGGAGCCGAGGTCGACGGCGGCGAGGGTGTCGTAGGGTTTCGGATTCATGCGATGCTGCCAAAGAAGAGATAGGCCATGCCGATGGCGGCGAGGATGCCGGCGACGTCGGCGATCAGGCCGCAGCTCACCGCGTGGCGCACCCGACGGACGCCAACCGCGCCGAAATACACCGCCAGCACGTAAAAAGTCGTCTCGGTGCTGCCCTGCACGATCGACGCCAGGCGTCCGGCGAACGAATCCGCCCCGTGCGCCTGCATGGTGTCGATCATCATGGCACGCGCGCCGCTGCCGGAAAACGGTTTCATCAGCGCGGTGGGCAGCGCGTCGACCCAGCGCGCGTCGTACCCCAGCGCCAGCACCATGCCGCGCATCCCGCCCATCAGCAGGTCGAGCGCGCCGCTGGCACGGAACACGGCGATCGCCACCAGCATCGCGACAAGATACGGAATGATCGTGACCGCCGTGTGAAAGCCTTCCTTGGCGCCTTCGACAAAGGCCTCGTAGGCATTGACCCGGCGCCGTACCGCCATCAGCAGGAAGGTGACGATGAGGCCGAACAGCAGCACGTTGCTGAGGATCGACGACTGCCGCGTCATCGTCGCGGCGTCGAGGCCGCCGAAATACAGCACCAGCCCGCCGATCAGCGCGGTGGCGCCGCCCAGGTAGGCCATGGTCACGCGGTTCCACAGGTGCAGGCGCTGGAACAAGCCGGTGACGAAGAGCCCGACCAGGGTGCCGATGTAGGTGGTGATGAGGAGCGGCACGAACACGTCGGTGGGGTCGGCCGCACCCAACTGCGCGCGGAAGGTGAAGATGGTCACCGGCAGCAGGGTGACCGACGCGGTGTTGATCACCAGGAACAGGATTTGCGCGTCGCTGGCGGTGTCGGGCGACGGGTTGAGTTTCTGCAGTTCCTGCATCGCCTTGATGCCGAGCGGCGTCGCGGCATTGTCCAGCCCCAGCATGTTGGCGCCCATGTTCATGGTCATCGCGCCGAGCGCCGGATGGTTCGCCGGCACGTCGGGGAACAGGCGGCGGAACAGCGGCGCCAGGCCACGCGTCAACACGTCGAGCATGCCGGCGCGTTCGCCGATTTTCATCACCCCCAGCCACAGCGCCATCACGCCGGTCAAACCCAGGGCGATTTCAAACGCAGTCTTGCTGCTTGTGAACAGCGCCTTCACCAGCGCGGCAAAAATGCCGGCATCGCCGAGAAAAACCAGTTTGAACAACGCAATCAGAAAGGCGACCAGGAAGAACCCGATCCACAGCGCGTTGAGCATGTACGCTTAAGATATCCAGCCGGCGATGACGACCAGCAGCCCCGTCGCCAGCCAGATCGCCAGGCCGCGCCAGATCATGCTGATGGCACTGTCGATACAGTCGGCTTCCGGGGGCTGACCGGTGCCGAGTTCGGGCCGCCACACGGTTTCTCCGCCCACGTTGACGCCCTGCCCCAACCGGATCCCCATGGCGCCGGCGCCGGCGGCGAGCACCACGCCTTCTTCCGGTTCCGGCCACGCGGACGCCTGGGTGCGCCAGCAATAGGTGGCGTCCTCGAAATTGCCGACGACGGCGTAGGTCAATGCGGTCAGCCGCGCGGGCAGCCAGTTGATGGCATGAAACACGCGCCGGGCAAATCCGCCGAACAGGCCGGTGGCGTTTTCCCAGCGCCGCGCCAGGATCGAGGCACTGCGAAACAGCACCGCGCCGACCGGCCCCAGCGACGACAGCAGCACGAACCAGAACAACACGCCGAACATCTGGCGATGGCTTGCCGCCATTACCTGCTCGATGGCGACCCGTGCCAGTTCGTCGGCGCTGAACTGGCTGGCATCGCCGCCGCGCCAGGCGTCCAGACGCGTACGTGCATCCTCGATATCGCCCGCGCGCAGCAACCGCGCAATCTGCTCGGCGGTGTCGCTGAAATATTTGAACCCCAGGGTGAAATACAGCACGACCACATTCCACATCCAGCCGAGAATGGGGCTGATGCCGTCGAGCAGGGCAAAAACCAGCCACACGCCCGCCAGCAGCGGCAACACCGCCAGCGCCCAGACAATCGCACCATGGCTGTATTCGCCGGCATTGAAACGCCGCTCAAGCCACTGAGTGAAGCGGCCGTAGCTCCGGTAGTACGACAGCGGCTGCCGCAACGGGCGCAGATGTTCGAGAGCCATGGCGGCAAGAACGGAGAGAAAAGCCATCAGCGATTCATTTCCAGGGTAAAGATACCGATACGGTTTGCCTGGCCTGCCGGTCGATACAGCTCGACCGTCGGCATGACGATGGCCAGCCCGCGCGACGCCAGCGTGTCGGATAGCGCCTGGTAGGCCTTGGACGGCGCCAGCAGCACCGCTGCCTGTACCTGCGCGGCATATACCGGACGACGTTCGATGCGGCCTTCCTTCAGGCCTTCCGGGATCGGGGCGCCATCGGCCAGGGTGTAGCCCAGTTGCGCGCGCACCTTGCCGTTGGCAGCGCGCGGGTCGGTGAGAATCACGCTGATCGTGTCGCCCGCCGCCACCTTGGACGCGGTGAATCGATCCAGCGCCGTGCGATGCGATTTGCGCACGTTGCTGATCGGGCCATCGTAATCCAGATAGGCATAGCGATAAGGCCCCGCCTCGGTTTCGGTGACATTGACCGGGTTGAACCCGCCCCACCACCAGAACACCGCCAGCAGCGGCAATACGAACGCCAGCACAAACGCCGGCCACTGTTTCTTGAACACGAATGACACTCCCCGTTACAGATTCGAAGATATCACAGCATCACTCGCTGGCGCCCAGGCTGCCGACCGCCCCATCTATAATGCGTGCATATCTTTTGATGGGTAACCGCCATGCAGCGCATCCTGCTCGCACTATTCTGCCTTGCCTTGCTGCCTGCCGCCTGGGCCAAGGCCGAGGGAGCGACCGTGCCGATGCAAGCCGTCAAGCTGGGCCCCCACAGCTATTTCGTGCAAGGCCTGCCGGGCGCGGCGTCCAGCGAAAACGAGGGCTTCATGTCCAATGCCGGATTCGTCGTCACGCGTGAAGGCGTGGTGGTATTCGACGCGCTGGCCGCGCCGCCGCTGGCCGAAAAACTGGTCGGCCTGATTCGCAATATCACCAAACAGCCGATCAGGCGCGTCATCGTCAGCCATTACCATGCCGACCACTTCTATGGCCTGCAGGGATTCAAGAAACTCGGCGCCGAAATCTGGGCACACCGTGACGCCGAGGGCGCTACCCGCACAGAAGAAGCCGCGTTACGCCTGGCCCAGCGCAAGAAAACGCTGTTTCCCTGGGTGGACGACGACACACAGTTGCTGGAGGCAGACCGCTTCCTGGAAGACGACACCGATTTTGAAATGGGCGGCCTCCACTTTGCGCTACGCCATGTCGGCCCGGCCCACTCCAGCGAGGACCTGGCGATGCTGGTCAGGGAAGACGGCGTGCTCTATGCCGGCGACGTCGTGTTCCGCGGCCGCGTGCCGTTTGTCGGCGACGCCGACAGCCGCGCCTGGATCGCCGCGCTCGACAAGCTGATCGCACTCGACCCCAAAGTTCTGGTGCCCGGCCACGGCCCGGCCTCGCGTGCACCGCGCACCGACCTCGTCTTCACCCGCGACTATCTGCGTTTTCTGCGCGAGCAGATGGGTGCGGCCGCACGCAACCTCGTTCCCTTCGAGGACGCCTATGAAAAAACCGACTGGTCGAAATACCGCACCATGCCGGCATTCGACGAGGCTAACCGGATCAACGCCTACAATCAGTATTTGCGGCTCGAACAGGAAGGCGGGGAGTGAATGTTGCAGGCGCGAGGAGCCGGAGCGCCCGATTCAAGTTACCTTGGCGCGGCGAATCGCGTCGCCGTTAACCCAATCCAGGCATAAAGCGCGATAATCGCCGGCTACACATCAACAAGAAAAATATTATTCGCCTCGCTCCATGCTCTGCTCCCCCGAAGAACTCCTGCAGAAAAACCAGGCATTGTTGAACACGTGGCAGCGTTATCAGGCGGTGCCAAGTTTCGAGAGTTTCGTCGAGCTGGCGGTATCGATCAACAGCTTCACCGAGTTCCTGATCGACAAGGGCATCACGGCTCTGCATCACGCCAGCCATCAGCTTGAGCAGCTGACGCTGGCCCTGTTCAATACGGAGGTGGCGCATCCGCTGCCGCAAGCCGCGCTGGACGACCTGAATGAACGCGTGCTCGCACTGGAACGCATGACCAGAACCCATGCCGCGGCGACCGCCGATCTGGCCGAGCGACGCCATGACCTGAAGCACCCCACCCCCCGTGACCTGCGGGTAAGCCAGACCTGGCTGATCGGGCATGACCAGGCAGTCTGGGCTGGCTTACAGGCGCAGCTGGGATATTTCGGCATGGCCGCGCAGTTCAGCGCCTGGGAGCAGCCCCTGCCGGACAGCACAGGCGTCGCCCCTCTGCTGCTGCTCGACATGAGCCGCCTGCCCGAAGCCGAGTGGTGCGGCAGAATCCAGGCTTTGCGGCAACGGTTTGCGATGGGACAGCTGATCTGTCTCGGGGTGCGCTCCGATTTCGAGCAGCTGCAACAAGTCCTGCGTGGCGGCTGCGATAGTTGCCTGCTGGACGGAACGCCCGTACATGCCATCGTCGAGCACATCATGGAACTGAACGAGCGCCATGAGCAGGAAGCATATCGCGTGCTGATCGTGGAAGATTCCAAGACCGCCAGCCACATGATCCGTCGTACCCTGGAAGAAAACCAGATCGTCTCCGAAATCGTCAACGATCCGCAGCAGACGCTGAATGCGCTGCGGCAGTTCAATCCGGACCTGATCCTGATGGACATGTACATGCCGAACTGCACCGGCGTCGAGGCCGCGCGCATTATTCGCCAGCACAGCGAATTCCTCAGCACCCCGATCGTCTACCTGTCGGGCGAGACCAACGTTGCGCTGCAGGTCGACGCCATGCGGCTGGGCGGCGACCATTTCCTCACCAAGCCGTTCAACCCGGTGTTCCTCAACGCGATCGTCAAGAGCAAGATCGAGCGCTACCGGGCGCTGCGCCGCACCATGTACCACGACAGCCTGACCGGTCTGCTCAACCATTCAAGCGGCAAGAACACGCTGGACATGGTGCTGTCCAGCGTGGCGCACGAGGGCGGATTCCTGTCGGTGGTGATGATGGATATCGACCATTTCAAGCAGGTCAACGATACCTACGGCCACCCCGTGGGCGACCAGGTCATCCGCGGCCTGTCGTGGCTGCTCAAGCAGCGCCTGCGCAAGCAGGACATTCTCTGCCGCTACGGCGGCGAGGAATTCCTGATCGGTCTGCCGCACACCGACGCCGAACAGGCATTCGCCATCATGGATCGCATCCGCCAGGATTTCGCGCAAATCCGCCATCCCGATGGCGACAGCCATTTCCACGTCAGCGCCAGCGGCGGCATCGCCACCTATCCGCTTTATCAAACCGGCGATGCTCTGATCAAGGCCGCCGACAAAGCGCTCTACCAGGCCAAGCGCGGCGGCCGCAACCGCATCCACACCGACGAGGACTGAGCGCGGCAGGTCGCTCAGCCGAGGATCAGTTTCAGGCCGATCAATATCGTCACGATTTCGAACGCCCGCTTGATCCACAGGTTGCCTTTCCTGATCGCCAGATGGCTGCCCAGGTAGCCGCCGAGGACTGAGCCGGCCAGCAGCGCCGGCACCCAGTCCCACGCCACCGTGCCGATCACGCCCAGTATCAGCGCGCCGGTTCCGTTCCATAGCAGGCCGCAGAGAATCAGGGTGTAGGCCACGGCGCGGGTGTAGTCGAGGCCGAACCAGCGGATCAGCCAGATGGTGAGAAACAGCCCGGTGCCGCTGGTGATCGAGCCGTTGAGAAAGCCGACGACAAACAGCCCCGCCATGCCGCCGACCAGCGCCGCGCCCTGCCGGTTCCTGGGCGCGTGGTCCATGCCGAGCCGGGGCTTGAACACCGAATACAGACCCAGCCCCAGCGTCAGAACGCCCAGCGCCAGGGTGGCGATGCGCTCGGGAATCTGCAGGATCGTGACCGCGCCCAGCACCACGCCGGGCAGCCCCGCACCCAGGATGATCAGCGAGAAACGGCGTTCAAGGTGCGATTCCTTCAGGTGACGCAGCGTTGCGCCGAGTCCGAGCGCGACGCTGGCGACCTTGTGGGTGGCGAGCGCCACGCCGAACGGCAGCCCCAGAAAAATCAGCATGGGAAACTGGATCAGCCCTGCCCCGCCGCCCGACAGTGCCGAAAAGAAATTTGCCGCCAGCGAGGCGACAAACAGAATCAGCTGGTCGAGCACGCCGGCTAAAGCGTGACGCCGGTTTCGGCCGGAAGCCTGGCGTAGAACAGTTTCAAATCCGCTTCGGCGATGCGCTTCAGCAACCGGTCGGCCATCGCCGCATCGACGAAGAACTCCACCACCACCGGCAGTTCGCCCGCGAGCTCGAAGAATCCCGCGTCGTGGCGGCCATGGCGGCCGAATCCCGCAACGGCGCGGAACGCCGAACCGCCGGCAATGCCGAGCCCCTGCGCCGCATCGAGCAGCCATTCATAGGTCAGCTTGCCGTGGTGGCGGCTGGCTTCGGACACAAACACCTGCAGACAAACAGCGTTCATTTGAAAAGCCTCATCGAATAAAACCCCAGCCCGGTCGCCAGAAAGGAACCCGTCATGTGGGCGAACGCAATCAGGCCGCCGGTCAGCCACAGGCCGCGCATCAGCGCCGTGACGACTTCGGCGGAAAAAGTGGAGAACGTGGTCAGCCCGCCAAGCAGGCCGGTGATGAGAAACAGCCGCGCTTCCGGCGGCACGCCGGGATGCTCGGCAAACCAGGCGATGACCAGGCCAATGAAATAACCGCCAATCAGATTTGCGGCCAGCGTGCCGAGCGGCAGCGAGGGGAATGCGGGGTTGAGCCACAGCCCCAGCCCCCAGCGCAGCCACGCGCCGATGGCCGCACCCAGGCCGATGGCAAGGAAGGCGGTCATGGCTGGCGTGCGTCGGCTGAAATCATGTGCGCCTTATCCAAGTCCGGCGCTTACATCGCGTCCCGGATGATGTCGTTAAGCAGTTTCTCCACATCGGCCAGGGCCTTTTGCAGGGCCGGGTTTTGGGTGGCAGCGGGCTTGCGATAGGCGATATACACATGCTTGTCATTGGGAATCGTATACACCGCCACGTTGTAGGGGCACATCACGATCGCGTGCGGATCGGCTTCCATCATCCGGCGCGAAATGGTGGCACTGCAGAATTCGAACTGCTCGGCGTTTTCATACACCACCCTGGTCGCGCCGATATCCCTGCCGGTTCGCTCCAGCATTTCGGAAATCCTGTTGGTGTTGGTGATCTTCAGGCCCTGGCCCTCGATTGCGGTTTGCACCAAATCGCGCACAAATTGGTAGTCGCCCTGGGTTTTGAAGGTCACCGCATAATCCTCGGCCGCCATCGCGGAAAAGGGCAGGCAGAGCATCGCGCATACGGCAAATATTTTTTTCATGGCATTCATCCTGGATTGCAAACCCCGATTTTCATCCGCTCGCGGATAAACAGCAATGGGCGTTTGCTACACTCGCCGCATGGCAACGCGTTCAAAGGCAGCACAACTCAAGGCAGACGGCCGCTTCTGGCTGACCCTGGAAGGCAGGAATTTCCTCGGCCGCGGCCGCATCGAACTGCTGCAGCGCATCCGCGAAACAGGCTCCATCTCCAAAGCCGCCAAGGCGATGAAGATGAGCTACAAGGCGGCATGGGATGCGATCGATGCGATGAATACCGCGTGGCGCTCGCCACTGGTGGAAAGCGGCCCCGCCGGCAGCCGGCTAACCGAAGAAGCCGAGCGGCTGATCGCGACGTTTCAAAAAGCCGAAGCGCGTCACACCGCGTTCATGCTGAAACTCACCATCGACCTGTAAAAAGTCCACCGCGCAACCAGATTTGCTGAAGGTGGCGTTCATTCGCGCTCCGCAACAAAACGCGCGACGAATGCCCCCTCGTACCCCGCCGGCAGGGGAATGCCTACACGATGGCCGCTACCCGGCGCGACCTTGACCGGGGTGCTGTTTTTGCCGTGCATGATAGCGATCGTCAGTTCCAGGTTGCCCCTGGGGTGGATGATCTCGATGCGGTCGCCGACTGAAAACCTGTTCTTCACGTCGATTTCGGCCAGGCCTTCTGCGTCGTACCCCACGACATCGCCGACATAGAGGCTGCGGTCCGACCCGGAATGGCTCTTCAGGTAGCTCTGGTATTCGCGATCCGGGTGGCGCTCATAGAAGCCCCCGGTATATCCCCGGTTGGCCAGGCCGTCGAGCTCGCGCAGCAGGGCCGGATCGAGCGGGCGGCCGGCGACCGCATCGTCGATGGCCTGGCGATAGGTCTGGCAGGTGCGCGCCACGTAGTAGGGCGACTTGGTGCGGCCTTCGATCTTGAGCGAGTCGATGCCGATTTCCGTCAACCGCTGCACGTGTTCGATGGCGCGCAGGTCTTTCGAGTTGAGGATGTAGGTGCCGTGCTCGTCCTCCTCGATGGGCATGTAGCTGCCGGCGCGTTTGCGCTCTTCCAGCAGGTACACGTCGCCATCCGGCGCTTCCTTGCCGGGGTGGGTGTTGAACTCCCAGCGGCAGGAATTGGTGCAGGCGCCCTGGTTGGGATCGCGGTGGTTGAAGTAGCCCGAGAGCAGGCAGCGCCCGGAATAGGCGATGCACAGCGCGCCATGCACGAAGACCTCAAGCTCCATGTCCGGGCATTCCTGGCGGATCTCGGCGACCTGGTCGAGCGAGAGTTCGCGCGAAAGAATGACGCGGCGGATGCCGAGCTTTTTCCAGAACCGCACTGCCGCGTAGTTGACGGTGTTGGCCTGCACCGAAAGATGGACGGGCATGTCGGGCCAGGTCTCGCGAATCATGTCGATCAGGCCCGGGTCGGCCATGATCAGCGCGTCCGGCTTGAGGGCGACGACCGGCGCCATGTCCGCCAGGTAGGTTTTGATTTTGGCGTTGTGCGGAAAAATGTTGCTGACGACGTAGAACCGCTTGCCCAGGCTGTGCGCGTAGTCGATGCCGATTCCCAGCGCAACTTCGTCGCGGAAGCTGTTGTTGCGCACGCGCAGGCTGTAGCGCGGCTGGCCGGCATACACCGCATCGGCGCCGAAGGCGAGCGCGGTTTCCAGCATGGTTTGCGAGCCGGCGGGGGCCAGCAGTTCGGGTTGGCGTATTTCGGTGTGTTTCAAGCGGAATTACCGGATCACGCAATGGGCTGCGTTGTATAAAAGTTCAGCGGCGCGCTGTTTTTGGCGACGGCCGGTTTCAGTTTCCCCACCACGTGCATCTCGCAGGCCTTGCAGTCGAAGCGCAGGGTGAGCTTCTCGCTGCCGTTGATCAGCGTCAGCGGCGCGGCGCGCACGGTGCCCTGCACGCCGGTGACGCCCTTGGCCTGCCTGGGGCAGAGGGAAAGCGAATAGCGCACGCAGTGCCTGGTGATCATCAGCGAGACCTCGCCTTTTTCCTCGTGGCTCTCGTAGGCGGCGGCAATGACCTTGACGCCGTGCTTCGCGTAGAAGTCGCGCGCCTTGTGGTTGTAGACGTTGGCGAGATAGGAAAGCGTGTCCTCGGGATAGACCGCCGGCGGCTCGACCGCTTGCGCGCGCGGCGGACGCCGGTAGGCTGCGGCGCGTGCGGCTTCCAGCGCGGCGACGGCGTCGCGGCGCAGGGCGTTGACGAAGGACGCCGGCACGAACCAGTCCTGCGACAGCTCAAGCGCGATTCCCATGGACGCAAACGGCGTGGCGCCGAGCTTGCCGAGGTGCTCGCGCAGGGCGGCCTCCGCTTTGGCGGCGTCCCTGGCCGGCTCTTTGGCGTGCGCGGCCTCGACTGTCGCGGCATGGCCGTCCTCGTCGGTCAGCGTCAGCGCGAAGCCGTCCGTTGTTTCTTCCAGCCGCAGCCACACGCCGATGCTGCGTTCGCCCGACGGCTTATCGAGCAGGCGCGTCCAGTTCATGTCGCGGTTGCGGCTGACCATCGTGCCGGCGCGCAAGTCCCTGAAACCCGCGATGGCGTCTTTCGGGAATACGCGCCAGGCGCCCTCGCCCAGCTTTTCGGCGCGGTTGATGGCGAGGCCGGCCAGGTCTTTCTGCAAGGTGTAGTAGCAGAGGCCGTCGCCGTTGTTGAGCACGATATCGGGCGCGTCGGTGTGCAGTTCGATCCATTTGTCGCCGACCTTGCTGACGTAGCCGATGGAAAGACCGGGGTTCTTCGGCGTGTCGAACGCGCCGATATCGTCGCGGCGGCCGCCGACGAAGTAGTCGGTGAACTCGCGGTTGAAGTTCTGCTCGGGGTCGGGGGTGAAGGCAAACGCGGTGCGGCCCGCGGACGCGCGCGCGAATTCCGGGCGGCGTTCAATGATTTTGTCCAGCAAGGTACGGTAATGGGCGGTGATGTTCTTCACGTAGCCCATGTCCTTGTAACGGCCCTCGATCTTGAAGCTGCGAATGCCGGCGTCGATCAGCGCTTCGAGGTTGCCGCTCTGGTTGTTGTCCTTCATGGAAAGAACATGCTTGTCGTGCGCGACGATGCGCCCCTCCAGGTCGGTGACCTGGTACGGCAGGCGGCAGGACTGCGAGCAGTCGCCGCGGTTGGCGCTGCGCCCGGTGTGGGCGTGGCTGATGTAGCACTGGCCGCTGTAGGCGACGCACAGCGCGCCATGGACGAAAAATTCCAGGGTGCAGCGCGCAGGGTCGGTGGCGGCGCGGATGGCGGCGATCTGTTCGAGGTCGAGTTCGCGTGCCAGCACGATCTGCGACAGCCCAACGTCCTGCAGGAAGCGGGCCTTTTCCGGCGTGCGGATGTCGGTCTGGGTGCTGGCATGCAGCTGGATCGGCGGCAGGTCGAGTTCCAGCAGGCCCATGTCCTGGATGATCAGGGCATCGGCGCCGGCTTCGTACAGTCGAACGATCTGCCGGCGCGCCGGTTCCAGTTCGTCGTCGGTGAGGATGGTATTGAGGGTGACGAATACGCGCGCGTTGAAGCGGTGCGCGTATTCGGCCAGCCGCGCGATGTCGGCGACTTCGTTGGACGCCGCCGCGCGCGCGCCGAACGATGGCCCGCCGATGTACACCGCATCGGCGCCGTGGTTGACGGCCTCGATGCCGATATCGGCGTCGCGCGCGGGCGCGAGCAGTTCAAGTTGATGGGGTTCCACGAGGCGGTGTTCCGGACAGCTAAAGCAGCATTTTACCGGAGCCCGCCCCGCCCGGCTTATTGCGCAGCCGGCTGTTCCCTGACCGCCTCGATCGCCATGGTCAGCGTGACCTCGTCGCTGACGAAGGGCGCGTTCTTGCCCATGTTGAATTCCGAACGCTTGATCTGCGTACTTGCGTTGGCGCCGCAGGCTTCGACTTTCAGCATCGGATGCGGCTGGCATTTGAAGTGGGTAATGGCGAGCGTCACCGGCTTCGTTACGCCCTTGATCGTCAGGTCGCCCGCCAGGCTCACGGGCTGGTCGTCCCTGAACGCCATCTTGTCCGCCATGAACGTGATCGTCGGGTGGTTGGCGGTGTCGAAGAAATCCGCCGCCTGGATGTGCTCGTTGAACACCGCATGGCCGGTGTTGACCGAGGTGGCGTCGATGATCACGGCAACCGAACCGGCTTTCCCGACGCGGTCGAGCACCACCTTGCCGCGGGTCTTGTCGAACTTGTGGGTCTGGTTGGAAAAGCCGAGGTGGTTATAGGTGAAGTGCGGGTAGGTGTGGCTGTTGTCGATGACGTAGGTGACCGGCGCGGCCTGGGCGGTGGCGGCAAACGCAGCAAGTGCGGAGAGAAGTGCGAGATGCTTCATGTTTTGCTCCTTGAGGGATGAACAGTGGGTTAGGGCGTGTTAACACTCATTTCACGCCCGCGACGAGGCCGATTCGGGATGCAGGCCGCGAAGCGAGACGCGCCGCAGTGTCGTTTACTGCAAGCGGCTCGCGACAAAGGGATGCGCCCGAATCGGACCGTCCCTTCGGGTTGTCGCGAGAAAGCGCGTCTGCGGCGTTGCGCCGCTTGGCAAGGGATGGCCCTTGCCGGCGCGACGCGCCTTGCATCCATCGCTTTCTCGCGCCAACGCGGACGCGAAATGAGTGTTAACACGCCCTAATTGCCGGTGGCGGCAATGCGGAATCTGACCTGGACCTCGTCGGCGACAGTGGCGACGTCCGCCCACATGCCTTCGCCGATGCCGAAGTCGAGGCGCCTGAGGACGAACGCGCCGTCGAATACGGCGGCTTTAGTGCCGGGCGCGAAGGTCACCGGCACGACCATGTCACGGCTCCTGCCCTTGAGGGTGAGGGTGCCGCGCATCTCGTAGCGGTTGTCGCCCAGCGCGCGCACCTGGCTGGAGACGAAGGTCGCCTTCGGGTGGACGCCGCGGTTGAACCACAGCTTGCCGGCGGATTCCTCGTCGGCCTCGGGCGAACCGGCGTCGATGCTGGCGAGGTCGATTTCGATCTGCGCACGGGCGGCCTCGGGCCTGGCCGGGTCGAACGCCATCCGCGTGGTAAAGCGCTTGAAACCGCCCTTGATCGGCACGCCCATCTGGCGGAACTCGAAATGGATCGTGCTCTGCTTCTGCAGCACCGTCTGGTATTCCACCGCATTCGCCGCGGGCGCGGCCAGCGCCGCCAGCAAAATCAAAACCGTCATTCTCATGTTCGCTCCTTTCCGCCCCAGGCCATGCGCCGCAAAAACGGCCGGCGTTCGATGAAATGATGCTGCAGCGCCGCGGCCACGTGCAGGATAACCAGCGCCAGCAGCGTGAAATTCAGCGCCTGGTGCACCCCGGCGAGCAGGTCGCCCAATGCCTTGTCCTTGCCGACCAGGTCGGGCAGCGGCAGCACGCCGAACCACACCGTCTGAAAACCCTTGGCCGAACTCATCAGCCAGCCCGACAGCGGGATCGCGATCGTCAGCCCGTACAGCAGTCCGTGCGTGATTGCGCTCGCGCGGCGCTGCCAGGGGGCGATGCCGTCCGGCAGCGGCGGCGGCATGTGCGTCAGCCGCCAGCCCAGCCGGACGGCAACCAGCATCAGCACCGTGACGCCGATCCACTTGTGGTAGCTGTAGAGTTTCAGCTTGTCGGGCGACAGCGGCAGCTCATGCATGTAAACGCCGAGCGGGAAGGCTGCAAAAATCAGCAGCGCCACCAGCCAGTGCAGCACGATGGCCGGGGTCGAATAACGCATCACGGCGCTCATGCAGCCCCCTTTCTGAAAACCTGTTCCAGCCCGCGCAGGGCGGTTTGCCAGCGCTTGTGCCCGGCTGCGCCCGTGCCGGAAAAACATGCCGCCAGATGCGCCAGGTGCGCGGGAAAAACCCTCGCGAACAGGGCCTCGCCGGATTGCGTCAGGCGGATGATCTGGCAGCGGCGGTCACTGTCGTGCGCGGCACGCTCGACCCAGCCGCGATCGACCAGACGGTCGACCACGCCGGTGAGCGTGCCCTTGGTGATGAGCGTCTTTTCGCCAAGCTCGGTGGCGGTCATGCCGGAGGTGTTGCCGAGGGTGGCAATGATGTCGAACTGCGGCGGCGTCAGCCCCAGGGTGCGAATGTGCGCGGCGGAATAGGCCTCGAAGGCCTGATAGCACTGCACCAGGGCTTGTACGGTCGGCAGGAATTCGGCTGGCTGGCTCATCGCTCACGTATTTTGTTCTAACAAGAACGGAATTTAGTTCGTGTTAGAACAAAAGTCAAGCCCCGTCGGCGGCCAGGCCGGTTGAGGTCACGTTGCGGTAATTGCAAGGTCGGGTTTGTAGGGTGCACTCCGTGCACCGATTGATGCCGGAAGGTGCACGGAGTGCACCCTACGCTCTACCGAATGAACCACCCGGATAAAAAAGCGATCAGCTCGCCTGCCAGCGCGCCGCCGCCGCATCGTCGCTGGCGCGGGCCTCGACCCAGCGGTCGCCTTCCGTCGTTTCTTCCTTCTTCCAGAACGGCGCCTGCGTCTTCAGGTAATCCATGATGAATTCGCAGGCGGCGAAGGCTTCGCCGCGATGGCTGCCGGCCACTGCCACCAGCACGATGGGATCGCCCGGCAACAGGCGGCCGACGCGGTGGATCACGGTGACGTCGAGCAGGGCCCAGCGCGAGCACGCATCGTCGACCACAGCGGCGAGCGCCTTCTCGGTCATGCCGGGATAGTGTTCCAGCGTCATCGCCGCAACGCCGCTGCCTTCGTTGAGGTCGCGCGCCAGGCCGACGAAGCTGGCGATGGCGCCGATGTCGGTGCGGCCCCGGCTCATCGCGGCGACTTCGGCGCCGAGATCGAAGGTATCGGTCTGGACCAGGATTTTCATTGCTCAGCCTCCGGTCACCGGCGGGAAAATCGCGACTTCGGCATTGTCCGGCAGCAGTGCATCGAGCGCGACGACGTCCTGGTTGACCGCCACCCGGAACGCGCGCCCCGCAGCCAGATCTTCCGCCCACACGCCGCCGCGGGTCCGCAAAGCGGCGACCAGATCGGCAGCGGTGGCGCCGGCGAAATCCAGGGATTCTTCGGCCACACCGAAGTGCTCACGCAGGCGGGCGAAATACAGCACACGTAATTTCATGACAGTAACTCCGAAAAGGGAATGAACCGCACCCAGTCACCCGAATGCACCGTATGACCAACGCCGAGGTCAACCAGCCCGTCGGCCCAGGCGCACGAGGTCAGCACGCCCGAGCTCTGGTTGGGGAACAGCGCCAGCCTGCCATCTGGCTGAATTTTCACCCGCAGGAATTCGCGCCGTGCGCCCGCCTTGTTCCAGGCGAAATCCGCCTGCATGGCGAAGGCGCGGTACAGCACGTCGGCCGCGCCCATGCGCTTGAGCAAAAACGGCCGCACGAACAGACAGAAGGTGACGAAGGCCGATACCGGGTTGCCGGGCAGGCCGATGAAATCGGCGTCATTCACGCGGCCGTAGACGAGCGGCTTGCCGGGCTTCATGGCGACCTTCCACATCTCGACGCGGCCGAGTTTCTCGACCGCCGCCTTGACGTAGTCGGCCTCGCCCACCGACACCCCGCCGCTGGTGATGACGACGTCGGCAATGCTGGCCGCGCCTTCCAGAGCGGCCCTGGTCGCTTCCAGCGAGTCGGGAACAATGCCAAAATCGGTCAGCTCGCAGCCCAACGACTTCAGCAGTCCGGCCAACAGGTAGCGGTTGGAGTTGTAGATCTGACCGGGCGCGAGCGCCGTACCCGGCGTCACCAGCTCGTCGCCGGTGAAGAAACACGCCACTTTCAGCCGCTTGAACACCGGCAGCGCAGCCAGCCCGACCGAGGCGGCAAGGCCCATTTCCGCCGCGCCGATGCGGACACCTGCAGCGAGGACTTGCCCGCCCGCCTCGATATCCTCGCCGGCGCGGCGGATGTTTTCGCCCGGCTGCGGCAGTTTGTTGATGGCGACGGATTCGCCCTCGGCCATGCAGTATTCCTGCATCAGCACGGCGTCGGCCCCGGGCGGCACCGGCGCCCCGGTGAAGATGCGCGCCGCGGTGCCGGGCTGCAGGGGCGCGCCGACCGCGCCGGCGAGAATGCGCTGCGACACCGGCAGACGCACGCCGGCCACGACCACGTCGGCAACGCGCACGGCATAGCCGTCCATCGCGCTGTTGTCGAGCGGCGGCACGGTGATGGCGGAAGTCTGCGGCGCGGCGAGCACGCGTCCGAGCGCATCCGTAATGGACACGGTCTCGGTTTCGGTCACCCCGCGCGCGCGTTCGAGCAGGGCATCAAGCAGTTGGTCGGCTGTAAGCATGGTTCAGGATAAAGTCGGTGAGTTGGGAAACGGCATCGAGGTCGATGCGGGGAAAACCGTCTGGGGGTTCGACGTCGGACGCCACCGCCAGAATATTCGGATCGTCTGGAAACAGCCAGGGCTTGGCGGTCTCGGCACGGTGCACTTCCAGCTTGGGGATGGCCTCGCGCTTGCAGCCCTCGACCAGCACCAGATCGCACGAAGGCAGCCGCGCAAGCAGATCGTTCAGCAGCGGCGGCGCGTCGCGATGCTCGGTCAGCACCGCGGTGCGGTGGTCGGATGCCAGCAGCACCGCCGCTGCGCCCGCCTTGCGCGCACGCCAGCTGTCCTTGCCGGGGCGGTCGATGTCGAAATCGTGATGGGTGTGCTTGATCACCGCCACCCGGAGCCCGCGCGCGACCAGCTGCGGCAGCACGCGCTCGATCAACGTGGTCTTGCCGCTGCCGCTGTAGCCTGCGATGCCGAATATTTTCATGCCTGAATGGTGAGTCTGGCTGGTCTGGATTGGATAATTGGGTTATATTTTTTCATATATAACCTGTTCCTGCCAACCACTTCTACTCTCATCATGAATGCACCCGTTCTTACCGATCAGTTCGGACGCCGCATCGACTACTTGCGGCTGTCGGTGACCGACCGTTGCGACCTGCGCTGCAGCTACTGCATCCCGGAAGGTTTCACGGGCTTCGAGGAGCCCGGACACTGGCTCAATTTCGACGAGATCGAACGCCTGATCGGCGCATTTGCACGGCTCGGCGTAAGCCGCATCCGCCTGACCGGCGGCGAACCGCTGCTGCGGCGCGACATTGCCGGGCTGGCCGGACGCATCGCCGCCCTGCCCGGCATCGAAGACTTGTCGCTGTCGACCAACGCCACCCAGCTCGAACGCCACGCCCATGCACTGAAAGCCGCGGGGGTGACGCGGCTCAACGTCAGCCTCAACTCGCTGCAGCAGGCGCGGGTGGAAAAGATCAACGGCCGCGACGTGCTCGCCAAGGTGATGGCCGGCCTCGCCGTGGCGCAGGACGCGGGCTTTGCGCCGATCAAGCTCAATATGGTGGCGCTGGCCGGCACCAACGACGACGAGATCGACGAAATGGTCGCCTTCTGCATGCAGCGCGGCTTCGTGCTGCGGCTGATCGAGGCGATGCCGATGGGCGACACCGGCCGCAACGCCGAATACCTGGACCTGCAGCCGGTGAAGGAACGCCTGCGCAAAGAGTTCGACCTCGTCGAAACCGCCCTGCACGGCGCCGGGCCGGCGCGCTATCTGGGCACCGCGGACGGCCGCTTCAACGTCGGCTTCATCACGCCCATCTCGCAGCACTTCTGCCAGACCTGCAACCGCATCCGTATCGCCGTCGACGGCACCGCCTACATGTGCCTGGGCCAGGATGAGAAATTCGAATTCCGCCCGCTGCTGCGGAGCGGCTGTTCCGACGCCGAATTGGATGACGCCATACTCGAAGCGATCAATCTCAAGCCGGAACGCCACGAATTCAACGAGGCGCCGCAAAAAGTCCTGCGCTTCATGTCGATGACAGGCGGCTAGCCGGGCCGCCCCTAACCCGGACCGACGGTGCGGAACCCCGCGAACGGATCGCGCCGGTGCGGCAGATAGAAATTGCGGAAGCCGGGACGTTTGAGAGCCGGATCGGTGACCGGCCCGCCGCCGCGCAATTCCGCATGCGTGTGGAACCAGGGCCGGGAATACTCCTGGTAGGGATCGGGCGAAAACCCCGGATACGGCGCGAAGGCGTCGCGCAGCCAGTCCCAGCCCATGCCCCGTTGAAATTCCGGCCGTGCCGCCGCGCGCAGCCACTGCGCAGCCGTGGGCAGACGCCTGCCCATCCAGGCGGCACAGGCCTCGGCCTCGTAACGGTTCACATGCAGCATGGGCGCATCCGCACTCAGCGGCATCCAGCGGTCGAAGCGGCGCGCCTGCCAATCGCCGTTTAGCTGCCGCCAGTAAAGCGGATGGCGGGCGCCCGAGGCCTCGCGCCAGGCCCATCCCTCGTCCGACCATTCGTCCCTGCGCTGGTAGCCGCCCGCATCGACGAATTCGGCGAAGGCCGCCTCGGACACTGGACTCGCGTCGATGTCGAATGCCGGAACCGCCACCGTGTGGCGCCATTTTTCGTTGTCGAAAATGAACCCTTCGTCCGCACCGCTGCCCAGCACAACCTCGCCCGCGGCAAACGCCAGCCGCCGACCGCGCGGCAAAGCGGCCGCATCGGGCCGCCCCGGCGGCGCATAGCCCAGATTCTGGAAAGCCATCCACCAGGCCTCGATGTGCATCAGCTCGTGATACAGGCTCAGCTCGGCGAAATAC
This sequence comes from Thiobacillus sp., assembly GCA_021166845.1. Classification (GTDB taxonomy): domain Bacteria; phylum Pseudomonadota; class Gammaproteobacteria; order Burkholderiales; family Thiobacillaceae; genus Thiobacillus. Next base: position 53,520 of record JAJPEP010000110.1, on the reverse strand, counting down.
GCCAGTTCATGGGTGAATGCGTTGCGCAGGCGGGCGGCCACGGCTTCGGCCACTCCGGCCGCGTAGTCGTCGACCGCCGCGGGTTCCGGCAAGGGCAAATCCCAGCGCGTGTCGTGCGCTACGCTGGAGGAGTCGTACAAGGCATCGGCGCCGGCCAGCAGACTGGCCGCAAAACCGCCATCGGGCCGCGCGCGCAGGCACCAGCGTTCCTGGAACCAGACGATGTGCCCGTATTCCCACAGCGGCGGGTTCAGGTGTTCGGCGCGCGGCCCCAGCAGGCCGCCGGCCGGCAGGCAGTCGATCAGCGCGCGCAGGCGGCCGCGCGCCTGCGCCAGCCGGCCGATGAGCTGGTCCGCGGTGCAAGCACTGACGGGTCGGGTTCGGTTCATGCTATATAAACTACCATTCCGGGCACCCACCTCTCAACGAATTCTGATTATGAACGATACCCTTCTCACACCTCCCATCCGCCTGACCCAGTTTTCCCACGGCGGCGGCTGCGGCTGCAAGATCGCGCCTTCGGTGTTGCGCGACATCCTGTCCGACACGCCCTTCGCATCGCATCTGGCGGCGGCCTATCCCGACCTCCTGGTCGGCATCGAGCACGGCGACGACGCCGCCGTCTACCGGCTGAACGACGAGCAGGCGATCGTGGCGACCACCGACTTCTTCATGCCTATCGTCGACGACCCCTACGAGTTCGGCCGCATCGCCGCCACCAATGCACTGTCCGACGTCTATGCCATGGGCGGGCGGCCGCTGTTCGCCCTGGCCATCGTCGGCATGCCGATCGGCAAGCTGCCCAACGAGGTCATCCGGCAGATCCTCGCCGGCGGCGAGGCTGTATGCAAGCAGGCCGGGATTCCCATCGCCGGCGGCCATTCCATCGACGCGCCGGAGCCGATCTACGGCCTGGTCGGCATCGGCGTGGTGAATCCGCGCAAGGTCAAGCAGAATTCAGGCGGCCGCGCCGGCGACCACCTCATCCTCGGCAAGCCGCTGGGCGTCGGCATCTACAGCGCGGCGCTGAAAAAAGACCTGCTGAGCGCCGACCAGTACACGGCGATGATCAAAGCCACCACCCAGCTCAACACCGCGGGCGCCGACCTGGCCGCAATCGACGGCGTGCACGCGATGACCGACATCACCGGCTTCGGCCTGCTCGGCCACCTGCTTGAAATCACCCGCGCGTCGGCGCTGGCGGCGCGCGTTGAATTGGCGCGCCTGCCCCTCTTTCCGGGCGTGGGCGAGTTGGCGCAAAACGGCCATATCACCGGCGCCAGCGAGCGCAACTGGGCGAGCTACGGCGGCGAAGTGCGCCTGGCCGAGGGCATCGCCGACTGGCAGCGCGCCCTCCTGACCGATCCGCAAACCAGCGGCGGCCTCTTGGTGAGTTGCGCGCCCGGATCAAGGGAAGCCGTGCTGGAAATTTTCCACCGGCACGGCTTTGACCAAGCGACAGAAATCGGCCGGCTGGATGCCGGCAGCCAGGTTTCAATCGGGCCCTGAGTGCGCATTCCTGCAAGTTCCGCCGCGACGAATTCAGCGCGTTTGCGAACAGCGCCGGTTGGCAACTGGCCGGCGAAGGGGAACACGACGGGTTCGCTATCCAGCTGCATCGTTATCGTTGGAAGCGGCCATTACCCCTGCCGCCGCACGGGTCGCGCAAGGCTTGCGCGGCCTTAAAATCGATCCATGTCCAGCCTTGAATCGCTCACCTTCGACAACGGCTTCGCCCGCCTGCCGGAAGCCTATTACTCGCGCGTCTGCCCGACCCCCGTTCCCGACCCCTATCTGGTCTGCTACAGCCCGCAAGCGCTGGCGCTGCTCGACCTCGACGATCGCGAAATCACCCGCCCCGAACTGATCGAGACGCTGGCCGGCAACCAGCTGCTGCCGGGCATGGACGCGATCGCCGCGCTGTACGCCGGGCACCAGTTCGGCCATTACGTGCCGCAGTTGGGCGACGGCCGCGCGATCCTGCTGGGCGAAGTGAGGAATGCGGCGGGCCAAGGCTGGGAAGTGCAGCTGAAGGGCGCCGGCCGCACCCCCTACTCGCGCGGCGGCGACGGCCGCGCGGTGCTGCGCTCGAGCATCCGCGAGTTTCTGTGTTCCGAAGCGATGCATGCGCTCGGCATTCCGACCACCCGCGCCCTCGCCATCGTCGGCAGCGACCGCCCGGTCTACCGCGAGGATCAGGAGACCGCCGCGCTGGTCACCAGGCTGGCGCCCAGCTTCGTGCGCTTCGGTTCGTTCGAGGTGTTCTACTACCGCAACCAGATCGAGTCGATCAAGCACCTGGCCGATTACGTCATCGCGCGCTACTACCCCGAGCTGACGGCGCTGGCCGATCCCTACCCCGAGTTCCTGCGCCAGGTCGCACTGCGCACCGCCGAGCTGATGGCGCAGTGGCAGGCGGTGGGCTTCTCGCACGGGGTGATGAATACCGACAACATGTCCATCCTCGGCCTCACGCTCGACTATGGCCCGTTCGGCTTTCTCGACGCCTTCGACCCCGGCTATGTCTGCAACCATTCCGACACCAGCGGGCGCTACGCCTTCGACCAGCAGCCCGACGTCGCGGCCTGGAACCTCACCAAGCTGGCCCAGACGCTGGTGCCGCTGATGTCGGTGGAAGCCGCATCCGGCGCGATCAGCGAGTATCCGCAGGCGTTCGGCCGCGCCTACCTCGAACGCATGGCCGCCAAGTTCGGCCTGCCGCCGGGCAGCGAAACGGCCTCGCTCGCGATGGACGCGCTGCAGCTCTTGGCGCAGAACCATGTCGACTACACGATCTTCCTGCGCCGCCTGTGCGACTTCGACAATGGGGAAAATTCGCACAACACGCTGCGCGACCTCTTCCTCGACCGCGCGGCCTTCGATGCCTGGGCGGCGCGCTACGCCGCTGCGCTGCGCCAGCAGGGCTCCCTCGACGCTGAACGCAGCAAGGCGATGCGCGCGGTCAATCCCAAATACATCCTGCGCAACCATCTGGCCGAAATCGCCATCCGCCGGGCGACAGACGAGCGCGATTACAGCGAGATCAATCGCCTGCACGCGCTGCTGACGCATCCGTTCGACGAACAGCCGGAATACGAGCCCTACGCCGCCGAGCCGCCTGACTGGGCAAAGCGGATCGAGATAAGCTGCTCCTCGTGAACCGCACCCCCGCCCCTCACGCCGCACCGCACTGACGAGCGGCCAGTGGCTGCGGCGCAGCGGCCTTGCCGCAAATGCATCACTGGCGATTGAGCATTCAAGATGCTGACTGCTCCTGATGCCATGCCACTTGCGCCACCGCGTCCTCCACAGAAAGCCCTTCTTCCACCCCGTCCATGATCATCCGCTGCAGGATGGCGCCCAGCATTTCCACATTGGCCTTGCCGTGCTCCCTCAAGGCGCGCAGGAACATCACGGTATTGATATCCTGGAAACGTTCCTCGAACTCGTCATAGTCCTTGCCCGTGGCAAGCCAGTAGCAGAGATCGTATGCCAGACGAAAAAGGGGCTCCAGTTGTTCATTGCCAAGGCCCGGTATGTTCAACGCCACTTCCTGCATCAAGTCATGCCGGAATGCGTCCAGACCATAATCGATTTCGCCCTTCACCACTTGCTGCGGTGTGAATTCCCATTCCATGCTTGTTTCCTTCCAGATGGCTATCCGAACAGCGAAGTAAAATCTGCGTCATCCCCCTCGCAGATCGGGCAGATTTCCTCCGGCGCGGGGGAGATGAAAAAGCGGTCGCAGCGGGTGCATCGCTGTTTGCCCAAGGCATGCAGGATCACCGGTTCTGGCGACTTGGCAAGGTTTTCCATCTCGTCCTTGAAATACGGCACATTGGGCTGGCACACCTCGACGCATACGCCGCAGCCGACGCAGCGCGTGAATGCGAACCCCAATTGCCAGGCCGTGGCACTCTCCCTGATCTGCATCGCGCCGGTGGGACAGGCGCGGGCACAGGCCTCGCAGGCGGTGCAACCGGGCCGGATGCCGACCTGTGCGGCGAGCAGGGCGGCATGGACGGGCAAGGGTGTGGGGGGTTCCCGTGGCGTATTGAACAGGATTTGCAGCAATTCCCGTCCGGCGGTGGAAAACGGCGCGGCGAAGCGGATCGCCTTGAGGGGAACAGGAGAGGCCTCGCTTGCTGAAACCGGGCGCGACAACTGGTCGGCGCCGCGGCCGACGAAGCGGCGGAACAGGTGGCGGCGGGAGGCATTGTGTCCGCCCTTGTCCGGTTCGGCTTCGCTTTCGTCAGGCACGGCTATTTCGGCCCACTTGTCGTTACCGGCAACGTGTCGCAGGCTTTCGGCCGCTTCCAGGTTGAGGCCCAGCATCGCTTCCCCGCGCGCACCATGGGCACATTCTGCGCAATGCTGCGTGCCGGCCAGCGTGACCGCGATGCCGCGGCTAGCGAGATAGGCCAGCATCGCCGCGTCCAGGGCGCCCAGGCAGGGGACGATCTCGTCCCCCCTGGATTCGGAAGGTGCGCAGGCGAAAGTGACTTCGGGCCGCGTGGCGGCGCGCTTCAGCACCTCGATACGCGGCAGGTTGTCCGCCAGCAGCGCTTCGGTGGGGCAGGCGGCGGCGCACAGCGCGCAATTCCGGCACGCCGTAACGCTGATTTTGATGCCCTCGTCACCCAGTTCCACCGCTTCGTGAGGACAGGCGTCGGCACAGCGGCTGCACCCGCTGTAGCGGTAGCGAAAACGGGTGCAGCGGCTGGCGCGGTATTCCGGCTGGGTCAGCATCGATTACTTGTATTCATGCAAAGCCTGCCCCTGCTCGCAGGTATTGCTGGGGATGGTGAAGTTCTGCGGCATGAGGATTTCCGGCCCGGCCGAGGATGCCTCGCCACCCGACCGCACCTGCTTCAATATGGCGTACCCGCCTTTCACGGCGAACACGTCCTGCCCGCTGCTTTTGACAATGACTTGTGCAACTTCCAGCGCCTGCCGGTCGTTGTTGCCCACCACCACTGCGAATCCACCCGGCTTGGGTTTGACGCCTTCCTTGTAGGTCACGGCGAAAGGAATCGGCTGCTGTTTGCGCCGCCCCTCCTCACGCGCATCGATGATGCAGCAGGGCTGGCCCTTTTTCAGCACTTCCGCAAGCTGGGGGCCGTCCAGCAGCTCTGCCCGGGCGGCCCACGCCGGCGCCGACACGACACATGCCAGGACAATCACGAATCTTCCCAGCCCGTTCATGCCACGACCTCCATCGCAGGTTCCAGTGCCTGACACAGGGCCAACATCGCTGCTTCATCGTAATGTTCGCTATTGGGAATGACCAGGTTTCTGGCCTGGCCAAATTGAATCCATGGAAGCAGGTCCGCCTCCGGATTCGCCAACGGCGTCAGCCATAGACAGGCGCCAGACTGCTCCACCAACTCGGCGCACAGGTTGAGGTCGGTGTCGTCGGCGATGTCCGCCCCGAGCAGCGCCAGCGAAGCGCCGCGCGCCAGCATTTGCCCCAACCACCAGCCGGCATCGGCGCCGCTACGACTGCCATCGCTTTTCAACACTTCCCACGCCGGTTTGGCGCAGGAGGGCGTCACGCAGCGAAAATCGGCATTGGAATGCAGGTCCAGCGTCCAGCTAACCTCCAGGCGCCGCGCTGGAACCCATACCCCCACTCGCTCGTTGCCGAATTCCAGGCTCAGCGCCTCGACCAGACTGCCGTCAAGCAAGGCTGCCTCGCCTGGCAGCACGCGCTCCGCGCCCCGTGCCAGCAATTCGCGGGCACGTTCCCGGCCGGCAGTGCGAAGCACCACGGAAACGTGGGACAGTTCCTCGGGCAGGTCGTCGCTGTCAAACAGAAAAACAGGCTCGGCAAAGGGGCCATCTTCTGGCTCGGCCCAGCGGCGCAGGACGATTTCCGGTATGGCGTGCGTCATCGGTTCATCATCCGGCATTCGAACTTCCTGAAAACAAAAGGCTGCAGGGGACAGTCCGCCTCGTGGTCCAATCCAGCCAGCAACGGCCTCAAGGTATTGAGCGTTTCCAGGACGGGGCCGAGCGCCACCCCGCGATACGCCGGAACAAATTGCGGCAACAGGGTCAGGGCGTCATCGGCAAGCAGTGCCGCACCGTCCTGATTGTGGTTCTGGGTGAAATGGAAAGCCAGCGCTGCGAACGCCAGCCCCTGCAGGAACCGGGCATCCGGATCTTCGTGCCCGTCCGGCCGGGACTGGATCAGGTGATTCCAGCGTTCGCCCAGCCAGTCGTGGACCGCGCCGAAGTTATTGGCGTTCCACAATAGTTCCAGCTCGTCCCAGGCGAATTCATGATTCATGCGACAACCCTGTTCTCTTGCCTGCCATGGTCGCAGCCGCCGCATACAGGTTCGTCGGGATTGAACAACACATCGATTTCAGTTTTCGGCACCACTTCCCGACCGCCGTCCGCATCGTCGACCCCCACCTTCAGCAGGGCCAGTTCGGCCTCGGAAAAATCACGCAACAGGCGGGCGATTTCACGGTAGAAGGAATGCTCCGTCACCCGCTCCAGCAGCGTCGCGTAGCCGCGCACCCAGCGGCCGAGGTGGGTAGCCCAGAAGCGCTTGATTTCCTTTTCCAGTTGCCTGGCCGCTGCCATGTCGCCGTGTTCCAGTGCGGCCGCCTGGTTTTCCAGCAGCACCGCAACGAAGGATAGTTCGACCCCGAGCTGGTCCTCGAATACGGCAAATTTACCCTGTTGCAGCGCGAAGCCACAACGCTGATATATGGCCTTCACATCGTGAAAGGGCTCCTGCTGGAAACGCCCGGTGAGGCGCGACGACTCCACCGGCGGGCAGCCGCCGGAGGTGGTGAAAAGGGTGGCGTATTCGCACGCCAGAACCTCCTGAAGCTGGTCCAGGGGGATGTCGGTCACATCCGCGTCGAACGCCAGACCCAGCTCGGCCAGCGCTTCCGGCGCGCGCAGGGCTGCCAGATAATCGCCCCCCGGCTCTTCGACGAAAGCGCCAGCCAGCAACTGGTAGTGCCCGGCGCGGGCACGCAATTCCAGAGGGGGGCTATCTTTCATGGGGTCAACTGAAACTGCATTCTGATTCTGCATGGCAATCCTCTCAAAAAACCCGGTCATGAAGAAGGGAAGGACTTCATGACCGGGGCACTGCACTTGCTCAGGTATGGATCAATGGCCGCCTCCGCCCTCCTTGTGCTTGACGCTTTCCGGCCCGCCCCAGGCCGCCATTTCGGGGTGCATCGTGCGGTGCAGGTCACCGGTGTAGGCGTAGCGCATGGTTTCCTTGAAGGCTTCCACGTGTTTCTCCCATGATGCCTTGACGTCGCCGTACTTGTCGTTCGGACCGGCCTTGGTCACCTTGACCACCGTGTCGTACCAGCCCTGAGAGCCGCCGATGGGATCGGCCACCACCGGGATGATCTGATTGGGGTGAACGCCCTTGTCTTCCCACCACACGTTGTTCAGGTCGGGATCGTCCTGCGCGCCCCAGGCGCCAGCCTTCTCGCTCTTCAGCTTGAGCTGGGCCAGCCTGCCGTAGGCCCAGTGGCCGAATGCCGTCGGGATGGCCACCACCTTGGGATGAATGCCCTCGAACACATAAGCCTTGGTCACCAGATGGCCGACTTTGCTTTCCACCCGCACCAGATCGCCGGTCTTGACCCCCAGCTTTTTGCCGGTCTCGGTGTTCATCCACACCGGGTTGCTGTGCATGATCTCCGCCAGCCATTTCACCGCCGCGGTGCGCGACTGCTTGTGCACGTTGATCTTGTAGGTGGTGAGGATCATCTCGTCGTCCTTCATCTCCTTGTGCCAGGGGATCTGCTTGAAGGTGGGCATGGGATTGAAGCCAAAATCGGCCCACTCGTCCACGCGCACGTTGATGAGGCGGTTGCCGGTCGGGAAGCCGGCGTAGTTCCTGCCCTTGCGCTGGACGCCGATGGCCTTGCCGTTTTTCATGATGGTTCCGCCCTTCCCCACCACGGCGCCGGTCATGTCGGCGGACGACAATTCCTTCTTGTGCAGGCCGTATTCCGGCTGGATCTCGCGCCCGGTCTTGTCCACGATCTTGCCGGTGGCCGGGTCGAGCTTGCCGTAAATTGGCCATACCCCGTGCTTCTTGAGGAAATCCAGGCCGCCGGCTTCCTTCAGCCCCGGCACGTTGTCGAAATGCTGGCGCATATAGTCCTCGCCGTCCTTGAAGTTCCAGTACTGCTTCATGCCACGGCTGCCGTCCGGATCCAGCTTGTGGATGATGTCGCGCATGATGATGCGGTTTTCGCGCGACTCGCCCAGCGGCTTGATCACTGGTTGGCGAATCCCCAGCCATGGCCACAGCGAATTGGGCATGGATTCCGGCTCCCAGCGCTCCAGGTAAGGACAGTCAGGCAGGATGATGTCGGCCAGCGCGGTTTCCTCGCCCATGAAGGGGCTCATGGAAACATAGAACGGAATCAGCTTCTCGTCGCGGAACAGCTTGCCCCACACCGCGTCCGAGCCGGGGTTGGTGTACACCGGGTTGTCCTGGTAGGTGAAGTAGACGTTGATCTTCTGCTTGCCCTCGGCGATCCAGAACGGCGTCAGGTGGCTGACCTTGTGCCCAGCCAGCGGATATTCGCTCGGATGGGACAGATAGGACGGCTTGGCCGGCTTGGGCGGTTCCGGCTGGGGCTGCGGCCAGCCCATGCCGCGCGGCATGCAGTAGCCGCCGCGGGTCTCGATGTTGCCGGTCATGATGGGCAGCATCATGGTGGCCTTCTCGTTGTAGGAGCCATACAGGTGCTTGGCCGGGCCGCGGTAGGTGTAGGTCGTCGCCGGCTTGGTGGTGGCGAACTCGTGCGCGATGCGCTCGATCGTCGCCACCGGCACGCCGGACAGTGCGGAAGCCCATTCCGGCGTGAACTGCTGGTAATGCGCCTTCAGCTCCGCCACCGTGACGTTGGTCCAGGTTTCGATGAAATCACTGTCCTGCAGGTCGTCGCGCAGGATGACGTGACCGAGGGCCAGCGCCACCGCCCCATCGGTGCCGGGGAACACCGGGATCCACTCATCCGAACGCCCGGCGGTATTGGACAGGCGCACGTCGAACGTCACCAGCTTGGCCTTGTTGTCGGCCATGCCGTCGGCGAGCCGCTGCGAATAGGGGTTATGGAAGTAGGCCGCTTCCATGATGTTGGAGCCGAAGTTGAGGATGTACTTGGCGTTGGCGAAATCCGGCGTCTCGATATCCGGCCCCCAGGTCGGCTCCATGCCTATTTTCTTCGACGATTCGCACACCGCGGTGTGGTTGACCACCGTGGCCGATCCCAGGGTATTCATGAAACGGTCGATCACGCCGCCGGTCCGGTTGCGGCCGTATTTCAGCATGATGGTGTTGGGATCTTCCTTGAGCGCCGCATCCAGCTTCTGCGCGATTTCCGTCAGCGCCTCGTCCCAGGTGATGCGCTTCCACTTGCCCTCGCCGCGCGCACCGACGCGCTTCAGGGGATAAAGGATGCGGTCCGGATCATAGGTGTACCACATGCCGGAGTTGCCCTTGGCGCACAGTCGGCCGCGCGTGGAGACGTGCTCCGGGTTGCCCTCCAGCTTGACGATGCGGCCGTTCTCCACGTAAGCCATGGCGCCGTCCTGGATGTTGCAGACGTGGCAGGTAATGGGAATCGCCTTGCGTTCGGCGAAATTCACCGGGTTGAAATCCCTGCCGCCCAGTTCCGTTTCCATTGCCCTGAGCAGCCTGGGTGAAGCCGCGGCAGCGGCCGTGGTCGCGGCGCTTGCCTGGAGGAAGGTGCGCCGTGAAATCTTGAAATTCAACATGTCCATGTTCCGGTCTCCCCGATATTCAGAAATAGGTCTGCACGATCTGGCCGCCGACCAGGATGGAATAGCGCAACGCCATTCCGCCCACCAGCAGCAGCAGGGCAGCGAGCATCACGCCGCCCTGCTGGCGTCCGAAGGGCGCGAGCAGGAGCAGGATGGGCGCGGCGGTGCCGAGCAGGATGCCGATGCCGATAAAAATCATGCCGAGCGTGCCGCTGGTCATGAACATGAAGGTCAGCTCCTCGCCGGTGCCGCCGTAGGCCGTGGTGCCGAGCATCGAGATCAGCATCACGCCCACTGCCGCAGCCGACCACAACATGAAGCGGCGCAGCATGACGAGCAGTTTTTCGTTCGCCCCTGCCAGGAAAGACGCCACCGCCGCACCCGATACCAGCGACAGGGCGACAAACAGGATGGGCATCAGCGGCGTGTTCCATACCGGTCGGTTCTGATGCACGGTAAGGTCGAAGCCGGTGTAGATCGGCAGTCCCAAGGCCAGCAGCGAACCCACGACAGCCAGCTTGCGGCTCATCCCATCGTCGTTCTTGCGCATCATGAAGAAATAGGCCACCGACACCGCGCCGAACGCGATCAGGTTGAGACCGCCCCAGGCCAGCGGCGAGGCGAAGTTGAGGTAGGCCGGATTCAGGATGTTCAGGAAACGGGCCGGTTTCGACAAGTCGCCGATCAGCAGCAAACCGCTCACCGCCAGCAGCACGAACGAGAGATAGAACGCGCTGGCACGCAGGGTCCTGAATTCCGCCCGATACCAGGACAGCGCGGACATGAAGAACAGCGCCGCCGAAATGCCGATGGTGAAGAAGTAGATCGAATAGGCACTCGACCACGGCATGTGATGGAAAATATTGAAGTCACCCATGATTCGCTCCTATCCCTGATGGTTCTTGTTGAAGGCCTTACGGTCCTGTTCCAGCACCTCGGGCGGGTCGTAAATCGTGCGGCCATGCTCCGACAGATTGCGGTCCAGGCCGATGTAGAACACATGCGGCTTGGTGCCTTCCTCGGGGCGCAGCACCTGGGTCGGCAGGGTGGACACCAGATGCGACACTTCGCTCGCGGGATCGTTGAGGTCGCCAAAAATACGCGCCCGGCCGATGCAGGTCTGCACGCAGGCCGGTGTGAGCCCCTGGGTTACCCGGTGGTGGCAGAAGGTGCATTTGTCCACCACGCTGGTGATGTCGGTGTAGGTGCGGCTCTTGGGCAGCATGAAGCGGGCGTTGTAGGGGCAGGACGCCATGCAGGCCTTGCAGCCGATGCAGCGTTCATAGCGCTGGAGCACGAAGCCGCCGTCTTCCACGACATACGTGGCGCCTACCGGACAGGCACGCACGCAGGGCGGGTCTTCGCAGTGGTTGCACAGGCGCGGCATGAAATGCTTGCGCACATTGGGGTAAGTGCCCACGACCCTGTAGGGCACCCAGGTTCTGAAAACCCCGAGTGGCACGTCGAATTCGGCCTTGCACGCGACCATGCAGGCATCGCAGCCGATGCAGCGGCGCAGGTCGATCACCATGGCGTACCTTTTTTTACCGGGCACGCCATGGGTTTCGCTGGAAGACAAGCGCGTTTCGCTCATGTTTGTTGGTCTCCTCCTAGATTCCGTTTCCGGCCCGCCTCGATGCACGCATCCCTGTCGGCGGGCAGCCATAACCCTGTTCATGTTCGGGTTGCTTATCTAGAAAGCAGCATCTATGCCAGAACACAACCCATTGTTTAATTGATATATTTTTCATAGGGAGCGCGAACGTCGTTACCTGATGGTTACAAATCATGAATTCCGGTATTACCATTTGGTAAACATCGGCAACAAGCAGCCAATCCAGACGGAGGATGAAACGTGTCGAGAAGGCGGTTTTGCGCAACATTGGCCCTGTGCGGGCTTGCCCCCCACGCATTCGCGGCAGCGCTTGCCGGCGAGGGGCCTACACTGCGCATTGGCCTGACCCCCGTTTTTCTCGACGACCAGTCCACTTTCCTGGAGGCCTGGCGCGTTTACCTGACCGAGCGTCTGCAACGGCCGGTGGTTTTCGTGCAGCGCGGCAGCTACCGCGAAATTGTCGATCTGCTCAGCCAGGACCAGCTCGACGCGGCATGGCTGTGCGGTTCGCCGTTCGTGCGTCACGAACGGCGACTCAGGCTTCTGGCCGTGCCGCTGTTCCATGGCAAGCCTCTGTACCGCTCCTATCTCATCGTTCCTGCCGGCGACACGGCCACCAAGTCCCTGCTCGACCTGCGCGGCAAGGTCTTCGCCTATTCCGACCCTGATTCCAATTCCGGTTTTCTCTATACCCAGTTTGCGCTGGCGCAGCTCAGGGAGCGTTCCGAGACCTTCTTTTCGCGCACGTTCTACACCTGGTCGCATCGCAAGGTAGTGGACGCAGTCGCCGTCGAACTGGCCCAGGGCGGCGCAGTGGACGGTTATGTATGGGAAACCCTGCAACGTTCCCATCCGCAACTCACGGCCAGAACCCGGGTCGTGGCGCACTCGCCCGAGTTCGGTTTTCCGCCCTTTGTCGCCCGTGCCACCCTTTCCGGTGGCGATTTCGCGGCGCTGCGGCAAGCCCTGATTGATATGCGCGGTAACGATGAGGGAAGGAAATTACTGCGCCAGCTCAATCTGGACGGCTTCACGCCGGGCGAGCGCAAGCTGTTCGATGGCATCGCGCGCATGGTTAAGGACGTGGCAAACCGACCATGAAACATTTCCTGCGCGACCTCAGCCTGCGCTACAAGATTCCCCTGCGGGTGCTCATGCTCGCCAGCATCACGGCCATTCTGGTGACGGCTTCCATCCTGTTCCGGGTCTATGACGAAACCCGCAACGACCTGCTGCGTCACGCCGAAAGCATGGGCCGGGTACTGGCCAACACCCTGGTCGGCCCCATCACCCATGACGATGTCTGGCGCGCGTATGAAATCATCAATTCGCCCTTCCAGGGGGGAAGCCAGGACCAGACCCGGATTGCGGAAACCATCCTGGTGCTGGACACCCGGGGCCAGGTATATGTTTCCACCCGCCCCACCCAGTACCCCATGCTGTCCGATCCGGGGCGGCTTGATCCTGAATATGCCGCGATCAGCGATCTGGCGACGGACCGGAACGATGTGAAGCCCAGCGTCGTTGACCCACCCGATTCCAGCAGGCTGTTCGTCACCATTCCCATCACTTCCGAAGGGACACGCCTGGGAACCCTGGTGATGGGTTTTTCCAAGAGTCTGTTCATCCCCCGCTTCGTCGGCATCGCCCAGCGCGCCGCTCTGATGACTCTGCTGGCCTTGGCGGTGCTGCTTCCCGTCGCCTGGTACTGGGGCCATCGCATGGCTGGGCCGCTGGTCCGACTGGCAGGATGCATGGACCAGATCGGGCCCAGCGTGCCGGAAAACCTGCATTGCGACCTGTTTGAATCGCATGACGAAATCGGTCGAGCCGGGGCGTCCTTCAAGCGCATGCTGAACGAACTCAAGGAAAAGGAACAGTTGGAACAGGAGATCATGGCAAGCGAGCGGCTGGCGGCGGTGGGGCGGCTTTCCGCCGGCATCGCCCACGAGATCAACAACCCCCTGGGCGGCATGCTCAACGCCATCAGCACCTTCAAACGGCACGGATCGGACGACCCGCTCACGCTGAAAACGCTGGCTTTGCTGGAGCGCGGCCTGACCCAGATCAAGGATACGGTCGCCGCCCTGCTGGTGGAAACCAAGGTGGAGAACCACCCGCTGTCGCGCCGCGACATCGAGGACACGCGCACCCTGGTGGCTGCGGAAGCGGCTGAAAAGGGGCTTGAACTGACATGGGAAAACGACATTGCAGAAGACTTGCCGCTACCGTCCACCCTGGTGCGGCAAATTCTCCTCAATCTGTTGCTCAATGCCATCCGTGCCGCGAACACTCGGGTCGAGTGCCAGGTTTACCGTGACAGCCGCAGCTTCACCCTGGTGGTGAAAAACGATGGAACCCACATCGAGGATGAAGACATGGCCTACCTGTTCGAACCTTTTTCGCGTTTGAGCCGCAACGGCCATGGTCTGGGCCTGTGGGTCACCTACCAGATCGCGCGCCAGTTGAACGGCGGCATCGTGGTGGAAAGCGAACCCGGCGAAACCCGTTTCGCCGTCACCCTGCCCTTGCAGAAAGAATCATGAACATCCCAACAATACCTTCCCTGTGCCTGATCGAGGACGACGAGATCATGGGCGAATCGCTACTCGACCGCTTCGAGCTGGAAGGCTACACGGTGGATTGGCACCGCACCGCCCAGTCGGCCCTGGCAGCGGTTGGGAGCAAGGATTACGCGGCAGTGGTGAGCGACATCCGCCTGCCCGACGGCAGCGGCGAGGAAATCTTCATTCGCCTGCTGGAGCGCGGTAGCAGCCTGCCGCCGTTTCTCTTCATCACTGGCCACGGCTCGATCGACCGCGCCGTGGCCTTGCTCAAACTGGGCGCCGCGGACTACATCACCAAGCCCTTCGACCTTGACCAGTTGGTGGAAAAAGTAGGGGCGCTGTGCGGCAACCGCTTCTCCCCCTGCGAAGAGGATGGCTGCCGCCTGGGCGTCTCGACCGCCATGCGCCAGATCGCTCGGACCCTGCCACGGCTCGCTCAGCACGCGCCCACCATTCTCATCACGGGTGAGTCCGGCGTGGGCAAGGAAGTGATCGCCCACGAAATCCACCGCCTCGACCCCAAAAACAAGGAACACCCTTTTGTCGCCGTCAATTGCGGGGCGATCAGCGAATCGCTGCTCGAAGCGGAACTGTTCGGCCACGAAAAAGGGGCGTTCACCGGGGCGATCCGCGCGCGCAAAGGGATGTTCGAACAGGCCGACGGCGGCACGCTGTTTCTCGACGAGATCGGCGACACCCCGCTGTCCATGCAGGTCAAGCTGTTGCGCGCCGTCCAGGAACGCAGGATCGTGCGCGTCGGCGGCAGCAGTGAAATCGCCGTCAACGTGCGCTTGATTTGCGCCACCCACCGCGACCTGCGCAAGATGGTGGAAGAAGGCGCTTTCCGCGAAGACCTCTACTACCGCATCCACGTCATTCAAACCAAGATCCCGCCCTTAAGGGAACGGCGTGAAGACATCCTGTGGTTCGCCCACCGCTTCCTGGAGGAGCAGGCGGCCAAGGGAGAACGCAAGCAGCTTTCCCGCGCCGGCGAGGAAGCCTTGCTCGCCCACGCCTGGCCCGGCAACGTGCGGGAACTCCGACACGCCATCGAGCGCGCCTCGATTCTCACCCCCGGGCCGCTGCTGGAGCCAGAAGCCCTGTTCGAGCAAGGTGAGCAGCCGATACCTGAAGACGACAACCGGGAACTCGGCAGCTATCTGCAAGGCTGCGAAGAACGTTACATCCGCGATTCCCTGGCGCGCAACGACGGTCATCTCGGTCGCACAGCGGAAAGCCTCGGCATCAGCCGCAAGAACTTATGGGAAAAGATGAAAAAGCTCGGAATTTCTTCCGCTGGATAGATTGAACCTAACGCTAAAACCCCTCCACGGAGGTACGGAGAACGGCAGGGAATCAATGGGTTGTCGGTCAACCAGCCTTCACCCATCGGGTGGACGCACCGACCATGCAAGGTGTTGTTTTTCCTCTGCGCCTCTGCGCCTCAAGCGGTTTCAACCTATACGGCGACGTACAATCGCCCCTATATATCCACTCCGCATAACTTGCATGTCCGACACATCTCCTCCTTCGAACTGGACCGGTCTGCCTGCCCACCTGCCCGCCGAACTCGTCGAGACGGCAAACACGACCCAGATGGCCAAAGGGCAGTCGCTGTTCCACACGGGCGACAGCGTCGAGTCCTTCCATTTCGTGCGTGCCGGGGAACTGGCGGCGGTGCGCTGCATGCCCAACGGCGCCGAGGCCATCATGCTCACCGCGCGCGCGGGGGAATTCTTCGGCGAGGCGAGCCTGTTCCAGCCGGCCTATACCTGCGAGGCGCGCGCGCTGTCCGCAAGCGTGCTGGTTTCTTTCAGCTCGGAACGCTTCCGCAAGGCAATGGCGGGCGACCCGGCGTTTGCGCTGGCGTTCACCCGTACGGTGGCGATGTCCCTGCGCAAGCAATGTTCGCGCGTCGAACGTCTGCGACTGAAAAGCGCGTCCGACCGGGTGTTGCACTACCTGGCGTGCGAGACTGGTCCTTCCGGCTGGGCGGAGCTGGGCGGCACCCTGCAGGAATGGGCGGCGGAACTCGCGCTCGAACCCGAGACGCTCTATCGCACCCTGGCTCAGCTGGAAAAGGAAGGCACGCTGGCGCGCGAACAGCGCCGTCTGCGCCTGCTCGGACACAGCGTGATGGCCTGCGCCAGTCTTTCTCCCAAAACCTGATTTCGATCATACCGGGGCGAATCGACCTTCTGTAAGTTGCGCGCTCGGCATCAGCCGGCACACAAACCACAGGAGATCCTCATGCAATTCCGCCCGTTAAGCGCCGCCCTCGTGGCGGCCCTCGTTCCCGCCGCCGCCCTCGCCACCAACGGCGACCAGATGATCGCGCTATCCGCGCCGACCGCCGCGATGGGCGGCGCCACCGTGGCCGCGCCGCGTGACGCGCTGACCGTGCTGCTCAACCCGGCCGGACTTGCCCATCTGGTGGGTGCCGAGGAGGGCAAGGGCATCGAGGAGGTGCGCATGGATTTCGGCTTTGGCCTGCTGAATCCGCCGCGCAAGGTCAACGGCAACGAGAGCGATTCCAACTGGTACCTCATGCCCACCGGCGCGGTGACCTTCAAGGCGACGGACCGGCTGTATCTGGGCATGGGCATGGGCGGGGTGTCCGGCATGGGCGTGAACGTGCCCGATATCGTGTCAGGTTCGCCCGCGCAGCCGATGGTGACCACCAAGCAGGTGTTCCGCTTGTCTCCCGGCGCTGCGTTGAAGGTGAACGAAAACCTGACCCTGGGCGCGTCGCTGAACATCGGCTACCAGAGCCTGGCGCTTTACAACGCTGGCTTCTCCCTGCCGCAAAACCAGCAGTTCGGCTTCGGCGCGACTCTGGGCGCGGTCTACAAGGTCAACGACAAGGTCCAGCTGGGTGCGGTGTATACCAGCAAGACCGATATCAATGACATGGAATACAACACCACTTCGGGCCCGGTCAGCTTCGACATGGACATGCCGGCAAGCTATTCCCTGGGCGTGGCGTTCAAGCCCAGCGATACCCTGCTGGTGGAATTCGACATCAAGCGCATCCAGTTTGCCGATGTGATGGATCGCATCGCCGTAACCGGGCTGACCGGCATTCCCTCGTTTAACTTCGGCTGGGACGATCAGACCGTTTACGCCATTGGCGTACGCAAGATCATGAACGACAAGATGACGCTGCTGGCGGGCTTCAACTACGGCAAGTCGCCGATCGGTTCCGAGGATGTGGCTACCAATCTTGGCTCCACCGCCATCGTCGAGAAGCACGCTTCCATCGGCCTGACCCGCAAGCTGGGCAAGCGCGTACGCGGCAATTTCGCCTACACCCACGCCTTCCACAACAAGGTGAGCAACGGCGTCCAGTCCATCGAGATGGATCAGAACCAGTACAACCTGAACGTGACCTACGTGTTCTGAGGAGGCGAGCGTGAAACACCTGGCAGCAATCGCGCTCGCTCGCGGACTTTCGGCCTGCATGAGCCCGCCGGTTCGCGCGCACATCCACATGAAGGCCGGACATGTCGACGGCTTCGAGCTCAAGCCCGGCGGCCTGCTGTACCTGCCGCTGTGAAACCGGCCGGGCCCCGCGGCCCGGCCATCATCGTAAGGAGATGCACATGAAACGCTTCATCGCTCTTGTCGCCGCCTGGCTCCTCGCCGCGCCGGCGCTCGCCGCGGACGACGTCCACCGGCCCAACCCCGACCAGGATCCGAAAACCTGCGCCGCCTGCCACACCCGGATTTACGACGAATGGAAATCCTCGGCCATGGGGCACGACCTCGACAACCCCAAGGTCTACCAGTTCTATACCGCGACCAATCCCAAGGGTGAAAAAGACGGCCTGGGCTATCAGGGCATGTTTCCCGGCAAGGCGGGCGACTGCGCCGACTGTCACGTGCCGGTGCAGGTCATCGACGCCCACAAGGCAGGCAAGGAGGTCGACCTGGGCCACGCCATGGCGAACAAGACCGACCACGGCATTTCCTGCTACTTCTGCCACTCGATGAAAGAAGCCAAAATCGAGAAGGACGCGGAAGGCAAATACAAGACGCGCATCTTCGACAGCGTGACGCTCGACCAGGAATCGGGATCGAGCTATGGCCCGCGCAAGGGCGTGAAGGCGCCGCACCCGGTGGTGGAAACCCAGCTGCATAAATCCTCGAATGTGTGTGCCAGCTGCCACCTGAACCAGGAGAAGCACCTGTCGATTTCCACTTACGACGACTGGAACCGCTACTTCACCGCCGGCAAGGTGAAGCAGACTTGCCAGGAATGCCACATGCCCCTGCACAAGAACAAACAGGAGCTGGCGATCGGCGGGGCCAAGCGCAGCGGCGTGCGCGCGCACACCTTCGTCGGCGCGCGGGATTCCGACATGCTCAAGAAAGCGCTCTCGCTCAAGACCGCGCTGGGCAAGACGCCGGACGGCAAGCTGCTGGTGCGCGCCACGGTGGAGAACGTCGGCGCCGGCCACAAGGTGCCCGGCTCCGGCCCCATCCGCAATGTCATCCTGAAGATCGACGCCTGGGACGAAACCGGCAAACCGCTCGTCTTCGCCGGCCCCGACAGCGGCAAGCTGCACCCGCTCGCCGGCATGGGCAACCCCAAGACCGGCGCGCGCGACGAAAACGACTGGGCCGGTCTGCCCGGCAAGATGTACGCCAAGATCTTCGCTTCCAAACCCAATCCGCAGACCGGCAAGCCCATGCTGGGCGTGGGCGGCTTCGCCGCCGACACGGTGGTGCTGGACAACGGTCTCGAACCTTTCGCGCCGGACACCAGCGAGTACCAGTTCGAGCTGCCCGAAGGCGTGAAGGGAATCAAGGTGCGGGCCAAGCTGGCCTACCGCTACGCGTTCAAACCCATCGTCGACCGCAAGGGTTGGAGCCTGGACGAACGCCCCTCCTTCATGGCGGAAAACACCCTGAACCTCGCCGTGGGCAAACTCAAGACCGTGCGTGCCGCTGTGCCGCAGGCATCGGGCAGCCAGGCCGCGCGTCTCAAGTAGAACCACGTGTGCCGGTAAGCCCGTGCCCCGGCACGGGCTTTTTTATGGTTTATCCTTGGGGCATGAATGATTCTGCAATCCGGCTGACCCTGGTGGGGACGGGCGAATCCGCGATCCGCCTGCGCAAGCGCCTGGGCTGTGCCGCCCGCGAGCTGGGACTGCGGCTCGATATTGTCGAAGCGAAACAACCCGAGGCCTGCGGCCTCGATTTCGCGCAGACTCCGGCGGTCATGGCGGGAAATGCGCTGCTGTTCAGCGGGCTTATGCGTACCGAGGAGATTGTACCGTTACTGCGTGCGCGATTCGGAACTGGTAAGGCCCGTGACGGGGAGGCTGCATGCGCTGCCTGATGACGGCCTGGGACGGAAACGAGGCCGAGCTGCGTGCCTGGCTGCGCGGCAGGTTAGGCAATGCGCACGACGCCGAGGACATACTGCAGGATCTGTTTCTCAAGGCGATGCGTCAGGACAGGAAGTTCTGCGAGCTGACCAACGCCCGCGCCTGGCTGTTCGAAGTGGCGAGGAACGCGATGGCCGACCGCCTGCGCCTGAAGAAGGAGCAAGTGGAATTGCCGGACGACCTGGCGGCCGAACATGAAGAAACACCCGCCGTTGAATCACTGGCCGCCTGCCTGCCGCGCGCGCTGTCCGAACTGTCGGAGGGGGACCGCGAGGCCATCACCCGCTGCGACATCGAAGGCCTGAGCCAGGAAGACTACGCGCGACTGAAAGGGATCACCCTGCCCGGCGCGAAGTCGCGCGTGCAGCGCGCACGCAAGCGGCTGCGCGAGCATCTCAGCGGCGCCTGCCAGGTGAAATTCGACGCAGCGGGCAAAGTCTGCTGCTTCGTGCCGCGCGACGACCAACCCTGACGGCGATTTATTTTCAGCAAGCCTGCATCCTTTTGCCGCATCGTTCGTCTTCTCAGCAAGACCAGAACGAAAGCCGACCATCATGCAACCCCTTGCCCTACAACTCAGACGCTGGCCCGGCCGCCAGCCGATCCTGTTCCTGGTCGTGGCCGCCGCGATCTGGTTTGCCCTGTATCAGTCGCTGATCCCGGCTTCCGAGGCGCTGGTCGCCGCGTTGCCGGTGGCACGCGACAGCCATCTGGGCGGCGCGCTGCAGTTCTTCTTCTACGACACACCCAAGGTGCTGCTGCTTCTGACCGGCATCGTCTTCGTCATGGGCATCGTGCACACCTTCGTGTCGCCTGAACGCACCCGCGCGCTGCTGTCCGGCCGCCGGCTTGGCACGGGCAATGCGATGGCCGCCAGCCTGGGGATCGTGACGCCGTTCTGCTCCTGCTCGGCGGTGCCGCTCTTCATCGGTTTTCTGCAGGCCGGCGTGCCGCTGGGGGTGACGTTCTCGTTCCTGATCGCCGCGCCGATGGTCAATGAAATCGCGCTGGCGATGCTGTTCGGCCTGTTCGGCTGGAAGATCGCGGCGCTCTATCTGGTCATGGGGCTCGCGGTCGCCATCGTCGCCGGCATCGTCATCGGCAAGCTGGGCATGGAGCGCCACCTCGAAGACTGGGTGCGCGCCATGCAGAACTCGCAGATCCCGTCCGCCGCGGTCGAAGGCACGATGGGCTGGGGCGAGCGCGTCGAAAACGGTTTCCACCATGTGCGCGAGATCGTCGCCAAGGTGTGGATCTACATCGTGCTGGGCGTGGCGCTCGGCGCCGGCATCCACGGCTACGTGCCGGAGGATTTCATGGCCTCGATCATGGGCCACGATGCGCCGTGGTGGGCGCTACCCGCCGCCGTGCTGATCGGCGTGCCGATGTACACCAACGCGGCGGGCGTCATCCCCATCGTCCAGGCGCTGCTCGCCAAGGGCGCGGCGCTGGGCACCGTGCTGGCGTTCATGATGAGCGTGATCGCGCTGTCGGCGCCGGAAATGATCATTCTGCGCAAGGTGCTCAAGCCCCGCTTGATCGCCACCTTCGCGGGGGTGGTGGCCGCCGGCATCCTGCTGGTCGGCTATGTGTTCAACGTATTGATTTGATTTTCACACAAGGAGTTAAAGCAATGAAAGGCAACAAAGCCGTTCGCATGATGTCCGCCATGATCCTGATCGCCCTGGCGCTGACCCACTTTACCGGCCAGATGAACCTGTTCGCCCCCACCTGGTTGTGGCTGGCCGCCTTTGTCGGCTTCATGGCCTTCCAGGCCACCTTCACCGGCTTCTGCCCGGCCAGCAGGATGCTGGGCGAAGGGAAGAAATCCGGCGCGTGCTGCGGCAATTGACGCGTCAGAAGACCCCCATGAGCGAAGCCACTCCGCATCCCTCCATCGTCGCACTGGTGTCGCTGGCCGCGAACATCGCCGCCAACCACTCCAAACAGGGGGCTGTGCCAGCTCGACCGGCTGAAGGCCATGGACGTGTCGCAGGCGCACATCGACGCCGTGGCCGAAATCGCTCGCCACATCCGCAACGAAGCTGGCGAGAAACTCGATTTCAGCTTCGACCAGGCGATGGGCGGCGTCGTCGCCGCACCCGCCGAGGACGGGGCCTGCTGCACGCCCACCACGTCAGGGCAATCCTGTTGTTAACCCTTTATTGACTGGAGAAAACCATGAGCACCAACATCAAGGTACTGGGCACCGGCTGTGCCAACTGCAAGACCACCCTCAAGCTGATCGAGGACGTCGCCGCCGAGAAGGGCGCGGCCGTGCAACTCGAAAAGGTCGAGGACATTCAGGCCATCATGGGCTATGGCGTCATGTCTACGCCCGGCGTCGTCATCGCCGGCAAGGTGGTGCATGCCGGCGGCGTGCCCAGCCGCGAGAAGATCGCCGGCTGGCTGGCGGGCAGCCTGTCCGCGCCGCCGGCCGCACCCGCCGGCGGCTGCTGCAGCGGCGGCAAGTGCAGCTGAGAGAGGCGCATCATGGGAAACACATCCTGTCATTCGCCGCGCGGCGGCCCCTGCCTGCCGCCCATCGCCATCCCCGACGCACTGGCCGCGCAGGCCGGGGAGCTACAACTCGCGCGCGGTGACAACCTGTTCTGCCATGGCGGCACGGTCGAAAAACTGTATTTCGTGCGGCACGGCGAGCTTGCCGCGATCCGGCCCATGGTTGACGGCGGCGAGGCCATCATGCTGACCGCGCGCTCGGGCGAATTTTTCGGCGAGCCCAGCCTGTTCATGGCGAGCCATACCTGCGAGGCGCGTGCGCTGGCCGATTCCCTGCTGATCGCCTGGCCGCTGGCCGCTTTCAAAAACGCGCTGCTCAACGACCCCGCGTTTTCGCTGGCGTTCATGCAGCACGTCATCACCAAGATGCGGCTGCAATGTTCGCGCCTCGAACGCCTGCGCCTCAAGCACGCACACGAACGCGTGCTGCACTACATGACCTGCGGCGCCGACGCGGAAAACTGGATCGCGCTGCCCGGCACAATCCAGGAATGGGCCTGCGAACTGGGGCTCGAACCAGCCACGCTATACCGTACCCTGTCGCAGTTGGAAGAAACCGGCAAGATCGTGCGCGACAAACGGCGTATCCGGCTGGCCTGCCCGACGGGCATGCATTACGCACACATCGTCTGATGCGCGATTTTCGTTTTTTCGTTTGCCCCGCTGCGTGTATCGCAAGGCGCGAAATCTTGTCGCGCGCGAGGTTTCGTTCGACTTTCACGCTAAAAAAACCCACCGAATCACTGCTGTCCGGTCGTAAAGGAATAAAAAAGAAATTTCGCCCCGGTTTTATCGCGCTGCCCCTGCTGGCGCTGGCGCCCGTTGCAATGGCGTCTGGCTTTACCTGCAATTCGCCGATGATCGCGCACGACAATCCCAACGTGATGAAGGGCGATTTTTCGCCTTCGGTGAAATTCGACGCATTGAAAATTCAGCCGACCATGGTCGGCTTCGGCGCCACCACCGGGCGTTCGCAGGAAATTACTTTGGTCGACGGGAAATTGTTCCTGGTCAAGAGCGAGGGCGAATCGCTCAAGACCCGCCACAAGGCGGACAAGGGCGAAGGCGCCGTCGTGCTGGTGGCGGGCGCGCCCGCCGCATGGAAGGCATTCGGCAAGGCGGACGGCGTGGGCTCCTTCGACGGGCTCAACTTCCTGCTCGACGCCGTGGACGACGTGAAGTGCGACGACAGCGCGCGCGTGCCGTTCAAGACCACCACCCACGCCAACTCGGTGACCTGGAGCGTGGTCGACGGCTCCGGCAAGGACAAGATCGTCACCAGCAAGGACGTGGGGGTGACGGTGGTCGGCATTTATTCGAAAACCGACAAGGAAAGCCTGCACATGATGAAGGGCTACAACATCCATGCGCACGTCGTCATCCCCGGCCAGGATGCGGCGGGGCACAGCGTGCCGCCGTCCTGCAGATCGAGCTGAGTGTTCCGGGCGGTGACGATGCGCCGGATACTTGTACTGTCGCTCATGGCCGCGAGCCTGTCCGCGCACGCGCGGGAGCCCGCCAATTCGCGCGTCGTCGAATTGAGCGAGGGCGAACGCGCGCACCTGAAGCAGGAAATGCGCGCATTGCTGACAGGCGCCCAGGCCATCCTGGACGCCCTCGCGCGCAGGGACATGCGTGGCGTCACCCGTCATGCCGGCAAACTGGGCTCGAGCATGACGCGCCAGGTCGAGAGGGGAAATTTCTGCAATCGCCTGCCAGTGGATTTTCTGCTTACCGGTCAATCGGTTCACCAAGGCTTCGACCGTATCGCCCGCGACGCGCGCGCGATAGGCCGGCCTAGTCATACGCTGAATCAACTCGCCGCCACCCTGAATCATTGCGTGCGCTGTCACGCCACCTATCGCGTCAGCGTTCGGCGGGAGAGCCCCTGACCGGGCGGCATTCGCATTGAGGCCAAATAAATCTTGCCGCTTTTGGTGTTCTTCAACCGCAGTACCCAAAAGAGTGGTCATGAAATTCAGCGGTCTCGCAATTTTCTCGGCCGTCGCGCTGGCCTCCCACGCAGCCCTGACCTACGACGCCAAACTGGCCGCTCAATTCGACGGGTACGTGGCGCCGATGACGCAGGACGGTCTGACCGCCGGCGGCATCCCGCCGGCGAAATTCCTGGAAGCCCTGAAATCCGGCAAGAAGATCACGGTGCTCGACATTCGCACGCCCAACGAGGCCGCGATCTACGGCATCACACACCCTACCGAATACCCTGTGCATTCCGATGACCGACGTGTTCAAACCGGACAACCTGCGCAAACTGCCGACGGACGGCATGGTCGTGGCGGTTTGCACCAGCGGCGTCCGCTCGCCCATGGTGCACGTCATGCTGCAAAACATCGGTTTCAAGAACACCAAGTACCTGCACCCCGGCACCAAGGGCCTGGCTGAAATCGTCGGCCCGCATACCGCACCGCAACTCTGACGCCATCGCTGCACGTTCGACGCCAGGTTTCCGCCCCGGGGGCTCTCCTCCATTCTCCGATCCCGTGGCGGCTTTTTCCCCTGGCTGCAAGCTGATGCTGCGATTGAGCGATACATCAAATATGGCGCAGACCAATATGATTTGAATCATGTTTGATTGCGACCTGACTTGGTAGGCTCCTCGCTCGCATTTGCGAACAAGTCAATAACCGGAGAGGAGTACACATGCCCCGAATTCTTAGCCCCATCGCGCTGGCATTGCTGGCCGCCGGCCTGAGCGCCCCCGTTCATGCCGATGACGCAGCCCTGCTGCGGCAGATGCAGAACCAGATGAAACAGATGCAGGCGCAGATCGACGCGCTGACAGGAAAACTTGCCGAACAGGCTGAGAGCCAGAAAAAAGTGGTTGATACGGTGGCCAAGGTCGAGAAGGAAGAAAAGGCGCGCAACGCGGCGGCCGAGGTGTACGGCCGTCTGAGTCTCTCGGCTGATCACAATTCCGACGACTTCGGTGCGGACAGCAATGGTGCGGGCACCAATGGTGTCAGCATCAAGAGCAATGCTTCGCGTTTCGGCTTTCGCGGCACCGTCCCAACTACGCTACCCGGCAATACCAACATTATTTACACGGCAGAAGTGCAATACGGTGCAGCGGATGAACCGGACGCTAGCAATGAATGGTTGATGCGGGAGGCTTTTGCCGGGTTGAAAGGCGACTGGGGGCAGACCCGTCTGGGCCGTGTGACCGTGCCTTACAAGGGCGTCTACGCCGCCATTGATCCCTGGACCGATCATGTCCCCCAGGCACGGCAAGGCGGACGACAAGGCGCGTCGGCACTGAATGCCAACTATTTCAACAACACTTTCGAATATGTCAGCCCCAAGCTGGGCGACATGGTGAACCTGTCGGGCTGGGTTTCGAAGCAGTTCGACGATGAGGACACCACCACGACCGGCTTCCTCCACAACGCAGGCTCGCTCACGCAGTACAAGGGCGGCAGCGCCTACGGCCTGGGCGCGAAATTCGAGAAAGGCCCGTGGCTGGCCTCGCTTGACTGGGTGGAATTCGACGCCGATGCCATTTCAACCACGCCTGCGGTTTACAAGCGTCTGGCGAATGACGCCGCATACAAGCTGACGGGTCGCTACAAGACCAAGGCCTGGTCGGTCGCCGCGCATTACGAGGATGCGGAAGATACCGGTCTCGGCAAGAACTACTATCTCAACGGCATCTATGTCATCGACAAGCTGAGGCTGATCGGCACTTATGGCGTAAACGAAGATGCACGCACCTTCATGACTGCCGCAAATACCTACAACGACGCCAAGACCTGGAGCTTGGGTGCGCGCTACCGCATCGCGAAGAATTCCGATCTCTTCGCCGTGTACAACAGCCGCAAGCAGGATCGGGATACCAACAGCAACATGGCCGGCGTCCAGGACAAGTTCGATACGCTGTCGATCGGGCTGGTCACGAACTTCAGCAGTAAATAACATACCAATCGATCAGGGTTGATCTGGGCGGCCCGGGGGCCGCCCGTTTTTTTTGAGGAGCATCATGTTCGCGGTGAGAAATTTTTTCCTGGGTCTGGGCTTGCTGGGGCTGGCCGGATGGGCGCAGGCTTTCCAGCTGGAAACGCGCCAGGTCGCCGACGGCGTGTACGCGCTGGTCGGCTCGACGCAGAACCGGACCTACGACAACCACGCACTCAACAACACGCTGGGATTCGTCGTCACGGCGAACGGCGTGGCGCTGATCGACTCGGGCGCAAGCACGCAGGGCGCGCAGTTGATTGAAACCGCGGTGCGCAAGGTCTGCGACAAGCCCATCCGCTGGGTGATCAATCTCGGCGTGCAGGATCACCGCTGGCTGGGCAATGCCTATTTCGCCGACCGGGGTACGAAGATCATCGCGCTCAAGCGCACGGTCGATTCGCAGAAACACCACGCGGTGGATCACCTCGCGCTGGTGTCCAATGTCCTGAAGGATCGTTTTGCCGGCACGCGCGCGCTGACCGCGCCCGAACCTGTCGAGGCCGATGCGGCCGATTTCGAACTGGGCGGCGTGAAGTTCGAGCTCAAATGGCTGGGCGATGCGCACTATCGCGGCGACGCTGTGCTGTTCCTGCCGCAAAGCGGCGTGCTGTTCGCCGGCGACGTGGTGTTCCACGACCGCATGCTGGGCGTGTGGCCGCACAGCCCGGTGGAAGACTGGCGCGACACCTTCCGTGCCATGGAAAAACTGCCTGCCCGGGTCGTGGTGCCGGGGCACGGCTATCCGGGCGACATGGCGAAGGCGCGCAAGGATACCGGCAACTACCTCGACTTTCTCGTCGACAAGGTGGCGCGCGCCGCGCGCGACTGGGAACCGCTCGACGACGTGACCGCGCGCCTGGCCGATCAGCCCGGGTTCAAGCATCTGGAACACTACGACGGCTGGCATCGCCGCAACATCAACCAGACCTATATCCAGTTCGAGGGCAAATGAGACCTGCTGCTTTGCTTGCCCTGTTTGGCGAGGTGGCATACGGCATCCTTCGACAAGGCATGGGGTTGATGCTGTTCGCGGCGGGCGTCTATCTGATCTGGATCGCCTGAAGGGAATTCGATTGAATGGGGGCTTATCCTTCCGGCAGGACTTTTCTCGTTCAAAGCACCCTTTTGAGTATGGGTTCGTCTTCTGGCTGGAGCGGTTGCTTGACCGCGTCGGGCCGCAGCGGAATTTCCTCGACCGTGTCCGGCAGGCCGGACAGGATCATCAGTTCGACCCGGCGGTTGCGCGCGCGCCCTTCGGCCGTGTCGTTGGCGGCAATCGGCTGGCTGGCCTCGCGCCCGATGGCAAGCAGGCGCGCCGGTGCGATGCCGCTGTCGGCCAGCAGGCGCACCACGCTGCTGGCGCGCACCGCCGACAATTCCCAGTTGGAGGCGAACACCGAATTGCTGATCGGCACGACGTCGGTGTGGCCGGTGATTTCCAGGTTGAACGGCTCGTTCTTCAAGGTTTCCGCCACCGCGCGCAGCACTTCCAGCGAGCCCGGGTCCAGTTCGGCGCGTCCCGGCTCGAACAGCACGTTGGCATTGATTTCGATGCTGACGCCGCGCCGGCTCTGGGTGACCCGCACCTTGCCCTCCTTCACCAGCGGGCCCATCACGTCGAGCAGGCTGCTCGCCACCTCGGTCATGTGCGCCTGCTCTTCGATCGCCTGCTGCTGTTTGAGGGTGCGTTGCCTGACCTCGGGCGGCAGCGCGGCCGGAGTCAGCTGCGGCACCGGGGCATCGCCCGTCGGCGACCTGCCGAAGGCGTCGCCGAGCGCGCCGGCCAGCACGCGGAACTTGTTTTCATTGACCGCCGAAATGGCGTACATCACCACGAAGAAAGCGAACAGCAGCGTGATGAAGTCGGCGTAGGAAATCAGCCAGCGGTCGTGGTTGTCGTGGTCGGCGGCGATGCGGCGGCGACGGCGCATGATCCTAGAGGTAGCCTTTGAGGCGCGCCTCGATGATGCGCGGATTGTCGCCCAGGGCAATGCCAATGAGGCCGTCGCAGATGATCTCGCGCTCGGCCACGCGTCGCGCGATGGTGAACTTGATCTTGTTGGCGATCGGCAGGAACACCAGGTTGGCCAGCCCGACGCCGTAGATGGTGGCGACAAAGGCGACCGCGATGCCGGCGCCCAGCTTGCCCGGATCCGCCAGGTTTTCCATGACGTGGATCAGGCCGATCACCGCGCCCAGAATGCCGAGCGTGGGCGCATAACCGCCCGCCGCCTCCCATACCCGCGCAGCCTGGCGCTCGGACGTTTCGAAACTGGCGATCTGCACGTCGAGCGTGTCGCGCAGCTTGTCGGCGTCGGCGCCGTCGATCAGCAACTGCAGGCTCGACTTCTGGAACGGATCCTGGGTCATGTTGACGTATTTCTCCAGCGCCAGCACGCCCTCCTGGCGCACGGTATGCGACCACTGGACGACGCGGCGGATCAGCGAGCCGGCTTCCGCCTCGGGCGGACGAAAAACCCACTTCGCCATGCGCAGCCCCTGCATGAAAACCGGCAGCGGATGATGCAGCAGCACCGCGCCCAGGGTGCCGATCACCACGATGACGAATGCGGCCGGCTGCAGAAACAGGTCGATCTGCCCGCCTTCCATCGCCTGGCCGCCGAGGATGGCGACCCCGGCCAGGCCGAGCCCGATCAGGCTGCCGCGATCCATGCATCTTCCTTGAGTTTGGCGCGCAGCCGCGCGATGGCCTGGCCGTGCAGCTGGCAGACGCGCGATTCGGTGACGCCGAACACTTCGCTGATTTCACGCAGGTTGAGTTCCTGTTCGTAATACAGCGACATCAGCAGCTGTTCACGCTCGGGCAGGTTCTCGATCCCGGCGATGACGCAGGCGCGCAGGTTGGCGTCGAGCAATTGCGGCAAGGGCATGCTGGCTTCGTTCGCCGACTGCTTGTCGAGGAAGGAATCGTCCTCGTCGGTGTCGCCGAAATCCTCGAAATACAGCAACTGATGGCCGCGCGCGTCGGCCAGCATGGCCTGATATTCGGCCAGCGGGATTTTCATGGCCGCGGCGATTTCGGTTTCGCTGGGCTGGCGTCCCAGCTGATGCTGCAAGGCGCCGATGGCCTGTTCGATCCTCCGCATCGACT
Organism: Thiobacillus sp.; assembly: GCA_021166845.1. Lineage (GTDB taxonomy): Bacteria > Pseudomonadota > Gammaproteobacteria > Burkholderiales > Thiobacillaceae > Thiobacillus. Next base: position 24,558 of record JAJPEP010000110.1, on the reverse strand, counting down.
GCCGCGCGCTACGCGGCAGCCAGTCCGATTGGCGCAGTTCGTCGATCATCGAGCCGCGGATGCGCTGGATGGCGTAGGCCTCGAACTGTGCGCTCTGCGCCTCGTCGTAGCGGCTGATGGCGTCGAGCAGGCCGATCATGCCGGCCTGCACCAGGTCGTCTTCCTCGACGCTGGGCGGCAGCCGCCCCATCATGTGATGAGCCAACCGCTTGACCATGGGCATGTGCAGCGTCAGCAGATCGCTTCTCTCACTTTTGCCGCTTGCGGTGTACATGATCCTGAATTATCCCCTTCTGCAGGCGTCCGCCAGGCTGCTGCCCTGTATCACGCGCTGCATGAATCCGCCGACACTGCCCAGGGTGGGCGGCTGCGGCCAGCGCAGCAGGCCGTCGGCCAGTTTGCGAAACTGCGAGGTGGACTGCGCAACCGGAAATGCGTCCACCACCGAGGTATGCAAATGACCCGCACGGGCAAGGCGCTCGTCCAGCGGAATATAACCCAGATAATCGACCGACACGCCCAGATAGCGCTCGGCGGTGTGGGCGAAATTGTGCGCCACGGCCTGCGCCTGCTCCGGCGACTCCATGCGGTTGAGCAGCAGGCGGAACTGGCGTTTGCCGAAGTTGTGCGCCAGCCGTTTGACCAGGGTGTAGCCCCGGGTGATCGCCGTGCCGCCGGGCGGCAGCACCACCATGATCTCGGAGGCGGCAAGACCCAGCGGCAGCGCATCGGGATCGGTGGCTTCTTCCATGTCGACCAGCACCACGTCGACGCCGCACTGCAGACGGTTGAAGCTCTGCGCCAGCCATTCCTGGTCACGCTCGGACAATCGCCCCAGCCGGTTGAAGCCGCCGCCGATCGGCAGCACCTGCACATTGTCGGGGCCGTTGAGCAACAACGCATCCAGGGTGCAGCGGCCTTCGAGCACGTCCGCCACGTCGTAGCGCGGCGTCAGCCCCAGCGCCGCGCAGGCGCCGCGGCCATGCCGGTCCTGGTCGACGATGAGCACGTCGCGCCCGGAACGCGCCAGGGCGACCGCCAGATTGGCGGTCGCGGCGGTCTTGCCCGCGCCCTGCTGTCCCGACATCACGGTAATGACCTGAAACCCGGGCTGCCCCAGCAGGCGGCGCAATCCGGCGGCCTGATCGCTGACGAATTTATCCAAGGGACACCGCGCTTTCACGCTGCATGGTTTGCATGCCGGAGAGCGCGAACCCCAGTTCGCTGTCGTCCAGCTGCCAGGGCGAGGCGTGCGTGCGAGCCTTGAAGGCGCGGTGAATGAGAGCCTGGCGGTTGGCCAGGTGCAGGTCTTCGGGCACGCGCTGACCGGTCGCCAGATAGTGCACGTTCAAGTCGTGGCGGATCGCGCAATCGAGCGCCGGGCCCAGGCTCGCCGCCTCGTCGATCTTCGACAGGATGCAGCCGTCGAGCCCGCGGGTCCGGTACGCCTGCACCACTTCGTCCAGCGTATCGCCGTGGCTGGTGGCGTTGAGAACCAGCAGACGCTTGATCTGCTTGCCGGCCTGGCACAGCATTTCGACCTGCTCGGCGACGGCCTGGTCGCGCTGGCTCATGCCGACGGTGTCGATCAGCACGGTGTGCTTGTTGCGCAGCTCGGACAACGCCAGCCGCAGGTCGGCGGCGTCGCGCACCGCGTGCACGGTCACGCCGAGAATCTTGCCGTAGATGCGCAGCTGTTCGTGGCCGCCAATCCGGTAGCTGTCGGTGGTCAGGAGCGCCAGCTTGTCGGCGCCGTGGCGCACAACGAAACGCGCGGCCAGCTTGGCGGTGGTGGTGGTCTTGCCGGCCCCGGTCGGTCCCATCAGGGCAAACACGCCACCGCCGTCGAGCATGTCGGTTTCGCTCTGCATCACCTGCAGGCGCTGCATCAGGGTGTTCTTCATCCAGGCCTGCGCCTGTTCGGCGCCGCCCTTGGGGAGGCTTTCCAGCAGTTCGCGCGCCAGGGTGGCGGAAAATCCGGCCGCCAGCATGTCGCGCATCACCGTGGCGCCGGACGGATCGCGTCCCGGCAGGTCGCGCCACACCAGGTCTGCGAGCTGGCTCTCCAGGCACGTCTGCATCGACTTGATTTCGCTGATGACGCTTTGTGCAAGCTGGGCGCTGTCCTGGCTGGGCACGGCGACCCGCTCGATCAGGCGGCGCTTGATGGTGACCGCGGGCGCCGGCTCGGCCGGCTCTTCCGGCGCCGGCGGCCACACTGCCGGGGATCGAGGCGCGGCGGCAGCCGGTGCGGGCGCATCGTTCACTGGCGGCGCCATCGCGGCGATGTCGTCCGCCGCCAGGGCCAGCACTTCGACCCCGCCTTCGACGGCGCGGTTGGAGAGGATGACCGCATCGGGTCCGAGCGCCTCGCGCAACTGGCGCATGGCTTCACGGGATGTTTTTGCAACGATACGCTTGACGTTCATGCTGCTCCTCCTATCAGGGAAGTCACTTTGATCTGCTTGCCTTCGGGCACTTCAGCGTGCGAAAGCACCTTGAGTTGCGGCACGGTGCGCCGCAGGAATCGTGCGAGTAGCGGACGCAAAACGGCCGGCGTCAGCAATACGGGGGGATGGCCCAGCGCTTCTTGCCGCTGCGTCGAAGTCTGGGTCCGCTCCAGCAGGGTGTCGGCCAATCCCGGCTCCATGCCGCCGGCGTCGTTGCCGATCTGCAGGGTTTGCAGCAGCAGGCGCTCCAACCCCTGGTCCAGCGCAATCACCGGCAGCTCGCTGGCCGAGCCGTAAATCTGCTGCACGATCGAGCGGCCCAGCGCCACCCGCACCAGCGCGGTGAGTTCGTGCGGATCCTGAACCCGTGCGGCGTTCTCCAGCAGGGTGTCGATGACGGTCCGCATGTCGCGGATGGCCACGCCTTCGGTGAGAAGGTTCTGCAGCACCTTCTGCACGGTGGAGAGCGTGAGCAGTTTCGGCACCAGGTCTTCCACCAGCTTGGGCGCGCTCTTGCCCAGGTGGTCGAGCAGCGCCTGCGCTTCCTGGCGGCCGAGCAGTTCGGCGGCATGCTGGGTCACCAGATGATTCAAATGGGTGGCGACCACGGTGCCGGGGTCGACCACGGTGTAGCCCATGGCCTGCGCCTGTTCGCGCAGATTGGGTTCGATCCATACCGCCGGCAGGCCGAACGCGGGATCCGTCGTGGCGACGCCCGGCAGGCTGGCGGTGATGCTGCCCGGGTCGATGGCAAGAAACAGTCCGGTGCGCACTTCGCCGCTGCCGATTTCCACGCCCTTCAAGGTAATGCGGTAACTGTTCGGATTGATTTCCAGGTTGTCGCGGATATGCACGGCGGGCGGCAGGAAACCGATTTCGCGGGCGAATTTCTTGCGGATGCCCTTGATGCGGCGCACCAGTTCGCCGTCGGCGGCGCTGTCCACCAGCGGGATCAGGCGATAGCCGACTTCCAGCCCCAGGGTGTCGATCGGCGCGACGTCTTCCCAGCTGGCTTCCTGGGACTCGGCCGCGGCGACGGGCGTGGCCTGCACGTCCGGCGCGGCCTCGACCGCCTGTTGCCGCTTGCCGTTCTTCCAGGCCAGCCAGACCATGCCGCCCGCCAGCAGCAGGAAGGCAAAGTTCGGCATTCCCGGGATCATGCCCATCATGCCGAGGATCGCGGCGGTGATGTAGAGCGCCTGCGTCTTGTTGAAGACGTTGGACATCATCTGGCCGGTGATGTCCTCATCGGTGCTGACGCGGCTGACGATGATGCCGGCGGCGATCGAAATCACCAGTGCCGGAATCTGCGCCACCAGGCCGTCGCCGATCGCCAGCAGGGTGTAGTTGCGCGCCGCATCGGCCACCGTCAGGTCGTGCTGCATCACGCCGACCAGCAGGCCGCCGACGATGTTGATCAGCAGGATCAGGATGCCGGCGATGGCGTCGCCGCGGACGAATTTCGAGGCGCCGTCCATCGAGCCGTAAAAATCGGCCTCCTGGGAGATTTCGGCACGCCGTTTGCGCGCCTCGTCCTCATTGATCAGGCCGGCATTGAGGTCGGCGTCGATCGCCATCTGCTTGCCCGGCATCGCATCGAGGGTGAAGCGCGCGCTGACCTCGGCGATGCGCCCGGCGCCCTTGGTGATGACGATGAAGTTGATCACCACAAGGATGACGAACACGATGATGCCCACCGTGTAATCGCCGCCGACCAGGAAATGGCCGAAGGCTTCGATCACCTTGCCCGCCGCATCCGGTCCGGTGTGGCCTTCCAGCAGCACGACGCGGGTCGAGGCCACGTTGAGCGACAGGCGCAGCAAGGTGGAGAGCAGCAGCACCGTGGGAAAGGCCGCAAATTCGAGCGCCTTCTTGGTCGACAGGCCCACCAGCAGCACCATGATGGAGAGTGCGATATTGAAGGTGAACAGCATGTCCAGCGCAAACGGCGGCAGCGGCAGCACCAGCATCGCCAGGATGAGGACGATGAAAATCGGCGCGGCCATCGCGCGGGCGTTGGCGCCGCTGAACAGGCCGGAGAGGCTCAGGGTGCCGTTCATGCCTGAGCGCCAGCCTGCAACGGATCAAGTTCGGGCGGCACCGGCAAGGCGGTCGGCGCATTGGGGTAGGCGCCGCCGGCTTGCTGGAAATGACGCAGCTGGAACACGTAGGCCAGCACTTCGGCCACCGCTGCGTAGAGCGTGGCCGGAATTTCGTCGCCGAGTTCGGTGTGGCGGAACAACGCGCGCGCCAGCGGTGGCGCTTCCAGCAAGGGCACCTTGTGCTCGGCGGCCAGCTCCCGAATCTTCGCGGCGACGGCGTCGGCGCCCTTGGCCACCACGCGCGGCGCGCCCATCTTGCCTTCGCTGTATTTGAGCGCGACGGCGTAATGGGTCGGGTTGGTCACCACCACGTCGGCTGTGGGGATCTCGGACATCATGCGGCGACGCGCCACTTCGCGCTGCTGGGCGCGAATGTGCGCCTTCAGGTGAGGGTCGCCCTCAGACTCCTTGCTTTCCCGGCGCAGCTCTTCCTTGCTCATCCTCAGCTTCTTGAAGTGGCTCCAGAGCTGGTACGGCAGGTCGATCACGACGACGAAAATCATCGCCCCCGAGACCAGCAGGAACACCTTGCCGATGAGGTCGCCCATGTGCAGGATGGCGACTGAAGGCGACTCCAGGCTGAGCGAAAAAATCGCGCCGACATTGGACCAGATCAGCCACACGGCGACCCCGCCCAGCAGACCGGCCTTGGCCAGCGCCTTGACCAGCTCGATCAGTCCCTGGCTGGAAAACATGCGCTTGATGCCGGAAAACGGGTTCAGGCGATTGAAATTCGGGGCAAAGGCCTTGGCGCTGAACAGCCAGCCGCGCAGCAGCAACGGGGTAGCCACGGTGGCAACCACCACCGCCGCCAGAAAGGGCGACAATGCCAGAGTCGCCTCAAGAAACTGGTTCGACAGCTGCGCCATGACGTGCGCGCTGTCGCGGGCAATGCCGGGATTGAACTGCAGGCCGTCGCGCACGATATGCGACAGGGTCTGGCCGAGACCGCTGGCCATCGTCCACAGGGTCGCGCCCCCCATCATCAGCACGACAAAGGTGGACAATTCGCGCGATTGCACGACCTGCCCTTCCTCACGTGCCTTTTGCAGCCTCTGTGGCGAGGCTGGTTCGGTTTTTTCCTGATCGCTTTCTTCAGCCATCCCTGATTTCACCCGTTGGTGGGGGCCCTGCCATCCACGTTAAGCAGAAGCGGGCTTTCTTCAGGCTGAATTATTGGCCATGCCCGGCACGGGCAATCAGGGGAATAAGGGTGGATTTGGCCTGCTATTTAACGCCAGGCGGCGCGGAAGGAGGCGCGGGAGGCGTGCCGCCATTCCCGGTCTCGTCGGCGACGCTGACGCCTGAAGCTTCCTTGGTGACAGCGTCTTCGGTACGCTTGTTCATGACGATGATGCTGATGCGGCGATTGACCGGATCGTGCGGTCCGGCATTGTTGAACGGCACCGATGAGGCCAGTCCGACCACCCGCAGCATCTTCTCTTCGGCCATGCCGCCGGCGATCAATTCGCGCCGCGAGGCATTGGCACGGTCGGCCGACAGCTCCCAGTTGCTGTAGCCGCGTTCGCGATTGGCATACGGCTTGGCATCGGTGTGGCCCGACAGGCTGACGCGGTTCTGCACGTCGTTCAGAACCTGGCCGATCTCGTGCAGGATGATCTTGGTGTAAGGCTGCAACTCGGCGCTGGCCAGGTTGAACATGGGCCGGTTCTGCTCGTCGACGATCTGGATGCGCAGGCCTTCGCTGGTGATATCGATCAGCAGCTGCCGCTTGAATTGTTTCAGGGTGGGATTGGCATCGATCGCCACTTCCAGCCGCTTTTTCAACTGCTTCAGATTTTCAGTTTCACGGCGTTCGAGCTCGGCCTGCGCCGCCTTCAGGTTGTAGGACTTTTTCTCGGCCTCGGTCTCGCCCCGCTTGATCTGTCCGGCCTTGCGTGTGAGGTCGGCGCCGCCGCCCTTGATGACGCTGGAACTGTCGCCGCTGCCTGAGCCCCCCTGCATGGCCACTTTGAGCGGCGTCTTGAAATACTCGGCAATGCCTTCGAGATCGCCCTTGGTGGTCGAGCCCAGCAACCACATCAGCAGGAAGAACGCCATCATCGCTGTCACGAAGTCAGCATAGGCGATTTTCCACGCGCCGCCATGACGCCCGCCCGCCGCCTTCTTGATGCGCTTGACGACGATGGGCGCTTTTTGCTCGCTCATGAGGTGATTTTATGCAGGCCTGGCAGCGAAAAATCAGCGCGATCTCGCGCCCTTGACGTGCTCTTCCAGTTCAATAAAGGACGGCCGCTCGGTCGAGAACAGCACCTTGCGCCCGAACTCGACCGCAATCGCCGGCGCATAGCCGTTGATGCTGGCCAGCAGGGTGACCTTGACGCACTGGAACATTTTGGTCGATTCGTGGAGTTTTTGTTCGAGCAGCGTGGCAAGCGGGCTTACAAAACCGTAGGCCAGCAAAATGCCGATGAAAGTGCCGGTCAACGCAGCCCCGATCAAAATCCCCAGTTCCGCGGGCGGCAGACCCACCGACCCCATGGTCTTCACCACGCCCATGACCGCCGCGATAATGCCGAAAGCCGGCAAGCCATCGCCAACCTTGCCGACGGCATGCACCGGCACCTCGCCCTCGTGATGATGGGTTTCAATTTCATTGTCCATCAGGTTTTCGATTTCGAAGGCATTCATGCTGCCGCTAACCATCAGACGAAGATAGTCGGTGAGGAATTCGACAATGTGGTGATCAGCCATGATCGCCGGGTATTTCGTGAATAGCGGGCTGTTTTCGGGCGAATCGACGTCGGCTTCAATCGACATCAGGCCTTCCTTGCGGATTTTGGTGAGCAACTCGTAGAGCAGCGCCATCATATCCAGGTAAAGCGCCCGCGTGTATTTCGAGCCCTTGAACACGGTGGGCAGCGCGTTAAGGGTCGCCTTAAGGGCCTTGCTATTGTTGCCAACGACGAAGGCGCCGATCGCCCCGCCCCCAATGATGATGAGTTCTATCGGGTGCCAAAGTGCCGCCAGGTAACCGCCGGCCAGCGCATAGCCGCCGAACACGCATAGGGCCACCACAAGATATCCAACAATGACTAGCACGACTGTCAGTTCCTTTCATCGCTTTTTCAGGCTGAAGCCGCCCCGTCCTGTCACGGTTTTTTTCTGTACCCAAAGCCAGGACTCTCAGCATGAAGATTCGACCGAATCGAAGGAAACTTGATGGCGAAGCGTGAGTATTTCCGCGTGGCGACGCCTCACATCCGCCACGCATACAAGGTGTGACGGGCGCCATCCGCCAGGGATACTTCGCGATCGGGCAGCCGCCCTTCCACGAGGAACGACAGGCTGATGAACAGGCTGCCGCTGCGCATCTGGGCCTGCGCCTGCAACCACAGCGCGGGCATGGCCGCAGGCGAGAGAAAGGCAAATACCACGTCGAAATCGGCCAGGTCGAGGGTCGCGTAATCGCGCCGCATGAAGGTCACCCGGCTGCGCTTGAACTTTGCGTGCAAACGGCTGATGAGCCAGGGTGCAGGGGCCGTTTCCGTGCCGTAAAAAAGACCCTGCGGAAAACGCTGTGCCAGGTAAAACGGCACACCGCCCAGGCCGCTGCCGAGGTCGATGAAACGGAACGCCTGCCCCGTGGGCAGCAAGGATGCCACAGCCTGCCAGGCTTTGCGGTCGGACAGATACAAGGGCACCCGGGTGCGGAAGCTGCTCCAGTAAAAAAGGACCAGCAGCAGGAATGCCGCCAGATAGATCCAGGCGGGCACGCCTGCCTGCCGGGCCAGCAGGATGGCGGGCAAAAAAATGAAATGCAGCGGCGGCCACCAGGCAGGTTGCCGCCAGAGATGACTGAGCCCGGCGGCGATCGCCCCCTGGACGAGGGCAAGTTGCCACAGGGCGGGTTGATACGAAAAAGGGGATTGCAGCAGGCGGTTCAGCAATGCGGCCAGCAGCAGGGCAACGCACTGGATGGTAAGCGACTGGAGGCTGACCGGCAGGCGCGCCATCACCGGGCGACAGGGGAATCCGTCAGGCGGCGGTCAGTTCGATTTTGGCACCCGCAAGGGGTACGCCGGCGGGTGCCCCGCTGCTGCGCAGCGACCCTTCCGCAGCACCCGCAAGGGGTACACCCAAGGTAGGCAATCCGCTATCGGCTAAAGCCGATGCGGAATTGACACCGCCGGCGGGTGCCCCGCCGCTGCGCAGCGACCCTTCCGCAGCCTTGGCCTTGCGGGTTTTGCCGGCACGCGCAGGCACGTTGCACAGGCCGCACACGTATTGGTCATGCAGGTCGTCCGGATGCACCACGAAGTGGCCGCCGCATCCGCTGCAGACAGCGGTTTCGAGCATGCGGCTTTCGAAGAAACGGTTGAGGGTCCAGGCTCGGGTGAAACTCAGCACGGCTTCGGCCTGATTGGTGTGAAGGTATTCCTGATACAGGCGATAGCTTTTGAGCACGGCTTCGATGCCGCTGCAATCGCTGTTCCGGGTGATGTAGCGGTGAATGTTGATGAACAGCGAGGAATGCACGTTGGGCAGCCAGGTCAGGAACCAGTCGGTCGAGAACGGCAGCATGCCCTTGGGCGGCGACACGCCTTTGACTTCCTTGTACAGCTTGAGCAAGCGCTCGCGCGACAGCGTGGTTTCGGATTCCAGCACTTGCGGACGGGCGCCGAGTTCGATCATTTCGATCGCCAGTTGGGTGTCGCGCATTTCGGTCAGCAGACTCTTCTTGCTCATTGGGATGCGCTTTCTTTCCTTTTTCGTTGTGCGGCAGAATCAGGCGAAGGCTTCCACAGCCTGACCTGCCATCAGGATGGCGGCGTGAGACTGCGCCATGGCGCGATCCTTGGTGTAGCTGGTCAGCATGTTGAGCACCATGCCGTCGTCGAAGCGGAAGCGCGACACCATCATGCCGGAGGCGGCAAGCTTGAGAAGCTGCGCGGGAGACAGCGCCTCGATCAACTCGGCGACGTCCTGGCTGATGCCCAGACGAAAGACGGCGGTCGCCTTGTCATGCTGGATCATGCTTTGCGCCAGCATCAGGTAGTTGAGATTGACATCGCGCATTTCGTCCAGCATTTCGTCCAGTTTCATTTGTCTGTCCTTCTTCGTTGAACTTTTTTTCGATTTCACACTTAAGTCAGCGTGGTGAATTCGTTATCGGACGACACCCGACAAAGTTAACGTGGACTAGCACTGTATTCGCAGTCGGATATTGCAGATTTCCAGTGTAGGCATCCGTCTTACAAAATTGCGCATATCGAGGTAGCTGCCGTCTTCCCAGGCGTAGCGCGATAATCCAGAAAGCCTGCTTGATCAATGCGCTGGATTGCCGCGCTGCGCTCGCGATGACGGAGCATGGGAAGAGGAAGGCGCCTCAATTGCGCTTGTAGATATCCTCGAAGCGCACGATATCGTCCTCGCCCAGATAGGTGCCCGACTGCACCTCGATCATGTGCAGGTCGATCTTGCCGGGGTTTTCCAGCCGGTGCGTCGTGCCGAGAGGAATGTAGGTCGACTGGTTCTCGGTCAGCAGCATGATCTCCTCGCCGCAGGTGACGCTGGCGGTGCCGGACACCACGATCCAGTGCTCGGCGCGGTGGTGGTGCATCTGCAGGCTGAGCTTTTCGCCCGGCTTGACCATGATGCGCTTGACCTGGAAACGCTCGCCCTCGTCGATGCCCTCGTACCAGCCCCACGGGCGGTAAACCTGCTTGTGGACCAGATGCTCGCAGCGTTTTTCGGCCTTCAGCCGGTCGACCAGCTTCTTCACGTCCTGCACCTGGTCCTTGTGCGCCACCAGCACCACATCGGCGGTTTCCACCACCACCAGGTCCGACACGCCGAGCATGGCCACCATGCGGGTTTCGGCGCGGACGAAGTTGTTGTGAGCGTTTTCCAGCATGACGTCGCCGCGCGTGGCGTTGCCCTGCCCGTCCTTTGCCGCCACATCCCATAGCGCGGTCCAGGCGCCGATGTCGTTCCAGGCGATGTCGGCCGGCACCACGACAGCGCGACGGGTGTGCTCCATCACCGCATAGTCGACCGACTCGGACGGGCAGGCCTCGAATGCCGACGGGTCCAGCCGCACGAAATCGAGGTCGGGCGTGGCCGCATCGAGCGCAGCGCGGCTGGCGTCCAGAATGTCCGGGCGCAGCGCCTGCAGCTCGTCGAGAAAATCCGCTGCGCGGAACAGGAACATGCCGCTGTTCCAGAAATAGTCGCCGGAGTCGACATACTGCTGCGCGGTGGCCAGGTCAGGCTTCTCGACGAAGGCTGCCACCTGGTGCGCGCCGGCGGTATCCGCCAGCAGCGCGCCCCGACGGATGTAGCCATAGCCGGTTTCCGGCGTGGCGGCGACGATGCCGAAAGTGGCGAGGTGGCCGTTCCGCGCCGCCTGCGCCGCCGTGAGGATGGCCGCATGGAACGCCGCCACATCCCCGATCAGATGATCGGCGGGCAGCACCAGCATCAGCGCGTCGAGGTCGTCGCGCGACAGCATCAGCGCGGCCACGGCTATCGCCGGCGCGGTGTTGCGGCCCACCGGCTCCAGCACGATGGCATGCGGCTGGATGCCAATCTGGCGCATCTGCTCGGCGATCATGAAGCGGTGCTCGACGTTGCACACCATCAGCGGCGCGGTCATTTCCGGCATCTCCGTCAGGCGGCTGACGGTGTCCTGCAGCAGGCTGTGGTCGCTGGCGAGCGGCAGCAGCTGCTTGGGCAGCGCCGCGCGCGACAAGGGCCACAGGCGGGTGCCCGAGCCACCGGAAAGAATCACGGGATGAATAGGGGTCATGTCGTGTGCTCTATTTAAGAAGTCATTTCGTTGCCTGAGGCAAATTGTTCCAGACACAGGGCCAGCGCGCTTTCCCAGTCGGGCAGCCGCACGCCGAAGGTCGCCGCCAGCTTGTCGCAGTCCAGCTGCGAATTGGCCGGGCGCGCCGCGGGCGTGGGATAGCCGGAGGTCGGGATCGCCGTGAGGCGGGCCAGTTTCGCGTCCGATTCGACCAGGTGCGCCCGGATCGCCGCGGTGAAGCCATGCCAGCTGGTGCACCCGCCGCAGCTCAGATGATATATCCCGGACGTTGCAGCTTGATCGGACCGATCCAGCCAGCGCGCAACCACCAGCGCCGTCGCCTCGGCGATCAGGCGCGACCAGGTCGGCGCGCCGAACTGGTCGTCGACCACCGCCAGGGCGTCGCGCTCGCGCAGCAGCCGCTGCATGGTCAGCAGGAAATTGCGTCCGCGCAGGCCGTATACCCAGCTGGTGCGCAGGATCAGGTGCGGCGCGCCGGCGCGCGCAACCGCCCGCTCGCCCGCCAGCTTGGTGGCGCCGTACACGCCCAGCGGATTCGGCGCGTCGGCTTCCGTATAGGGCGTTGGTTTGCGCCCGTCGAACACGTAGTCGGTTGAAAAGTGCACCAGCGGAATCCCGCGCGCCGCCGCGGCCTGCGCCAGTTCGCCCGGCGCAGCCGCGTTGATGGCGTGCGTCAGTTCGGACTCGGTCTCGGCCTTGTCGACCGCGGTGTAGGCGGCTGGATTGACGATCAGGTCCGGTGCGATCGCGTCCACCGCGCGGCGGATGGCAGCGGTATCGGCGAGGTCGAGGCGGCCGTGGTCGGCCGCGACCACTTCGCCCAGCGGCGCCAGTGTGCGCTGCAACTCCCAACCCACCTGGCCGTTGACGCCGGTGAGCAGGATCCTCACGCGAACGCCTCGCATTCGGCGAGCGGCAAGCCGGCCTGGTCCTTGGCGGACAAGAGCGGCGCGCCGCCCAGCGGCCAGGCGATGTTCAGCGTCGGGTCATTCCACCGCAGGCTGCGCTCGAACTCCGGCGCATAGTAGTCAGTGGTCTTGTATAGAAACTCGGCATGCTCGGAGAGCACCAGGAACCCGTGTGCAAACCCGGGTGGAATCCATGCCATCTCATGTGCGTCAGCCGACAGATGCATCGTGGCGACATGGCCGAAGTGCGGTGAACTGCGGCGCAGATCGACCGCCACGTCGAACACCTCGCCCGCCACCACGCGTACCAGCTTGCCCTGCGGCTGGTTGATCTGGTAATGCAGGCCGCGCAGCACACCCTTTGCCGAGCGCGAATGGTTGTCCTGCACGAACTCGGCACCGATACCGATCTCCGTGAAAGCCTTGCGGTTGTAGCTCTCGAAAAAGAAACCGCGCGCATCGCCGAACACACGGGGACGCAACAGCAGCACCTCGGGATGCTGGGTGGCAGTCACCTGCATCAGAACACCCGGTCGTTCAGTACGTCGATCAGGTAGCGCCCGTAGCCGTTTTTCAGCAGGGGCTGCGCCAGCGCCTGCAGTTGGGCGGCGTCGATGAAGCCCTGGCGGTAGGCGATCTCCTCGGGGCAGGCGATCTTCAGGCCCTGGCGCTTCTCGATGGTCTGGATGTAGAGCGCCGCCTCGATCAGCGAGTCGTGGGTGCCGGTGTCGAGCCAGGCCTGGCCGCGCCCCATCACCTGCACGTCGAGTTTGCCCCATTCCAGGTACTGGCGGTTGACGTCGGTGATCTCCAGCTCGCCGCGCGGCGACGGTTTCAAGGCACGCGCGATGTCGATCACCCGGTTGTCGTAGAAATACAGGCCGGTGACGGCATAGCGCGATTTCGGTGTGGCGGGCTTTTCCTCCAGGCTGACCGCGCGCCCGGCGGCGTCGAATTCAACCACGCCGTAGCGCTCGGGGTCGGTCACCGGATAGGCGAACACGGTGGCGCCGTGCGTGCGCTGCCCGGCCGCCTGCATGTCCTGGCTCAGCTCGTGGCCGTAGAAGATGTTGTCGCCCAGCACCAGGGCGCAGGGGGCCTTGCCGATGAAATCGCTGCCGATGAGGAACGCCTGCGCCAGTCCTTCGGGCGCGGCCTGCACCGCGTACTGGATGTTGAGCCCCCACTGCGCGCCATCGCCCAGCAGCTGCTCGAAACGCGGCGTGTCCTGCGGCGTGGAAATCAGCAGGATGTCGCGGATCCCCGCCAGCATCAGCGTGGTCAGCGGGTAATACACCATGGGCTTGTCGTAGACCGGCAGCAGCTGCTTGGATACCACCTGCGTGATGGGATAGAGCCGGGTGCCGGAGCCTCCGGCGAGGATGATGCCCTTGCGTGAGGTCATGTCTAGCGTGCTGCGTAGTTTTCGGAAACCCAGTTGCGGTATTCGCCGCTGGTCACGTGATCCACCCAGTCCTGGTTGGACAGATACCAGGCTACCGTCTTGCGGATCCCGCTCTCGAAAGTCTCGGCGGGCGTCCAACCGAGTTCGCGCTCGATTTTGCGGGCATCGATCGCATAGCGCTGGTCATGGCCGGGCCGGTCCTTGACGAAGGTCATCAGGCTGGCATGCGGAGTGACCGGTGAACCGGGATGCAGTTCGTCGAGGATGGCGCACAGCGTCTTCACCACCTCCAGATTGGTTTTTTCGTTGCAGCCGCCGATGTTGTAGGTTTCTCCCACCCGGCCGGCCTCAAGCACCCGTCGGATCGCGCTGCAATGGTCGCCGACGTACAGCCAGTCGCGGACATTGCTGCCGTCGCCGTAGATCGGCAGCGGCTTGCCCGCCAGCGCATTGTGGATCACCAGCGGGACGAGCTTTTCCGGAAACTGCAGCGGCCCGTAGTTGTTCGAGCAGTTGGTGGTCAGCACCGGCAGGCCGTAGGTGTGATGGTAGGCCCGCACCAGATGGTCCGACGCGGCTTTCGACGCCGAATACGGGCTGTTCGGCGCATACGGCGTGGTTTCTGAAAACGGCGGATCGGTGGGGCCAAGCGAGCCATACACCTCGTCGGTCGACACGTGCAGGAAGCGGAACGCCGTCTGCCCGTCCGCCGGCAGCTGCGACCAATGCGCGCGCACCGATTCCAGCAGCTTGAAGGCGCCGACCACATTGGTCTGGACGAACTCGGCGGGACCGTGGATGGAACGGTCGACGTGGCTTTCCGCCGCGAAGTTGATCACCGCGCGGGGGCGGTATTGCTGCATCAATGCATCGACCGTTGCGCGGTCGCCGATGTCGCCCCGCACGAAAACATGCCGGGCGTCGCCCTGCAACGATCGCAGGTTCTCGAGGTTGCCCGCATACGTCAGCTTGTCGAGATTGACGACGGCTTCGTCGCTCGCCGCCAGCCAGTCCAGAATGAAATTGGCGCCGATAAAACCGGCGCCTCCGGTCACTAAAATCATTTGGATACTCAGTTGGCAGGTTCTTCGTCAGCCTTGTCGCTATCGGCCTTTTCATCCTCGGCGTTTGCTTCCGAAGCCGGCGCATAGCCGCTTGTGTACTCGATTTTTGCAGTTTCGCGCAGCTTTTTCAGACCCGCCGCCATCAACACCTTGCGTTTCTCGACCACAATAGCCTGCTCGATGGCGTTATGCGCCTGTTCCAGCGAAACAGGCTGCAATTGGCTTTCCTGCAACTGCTGAACCAGAACATGCCCGGGGCGACCCTGTAAAATCATCACCTGGCCGTCCTTCATCTGGCTGAGGCGGCCCAGCAGGGGTGCCGGAATCTGTTCGGCCGGCTTGACGGCCACGGCGGTCTTGCCCTTGATGCCCTGTTCCTTGACCCAGCTGACGAAGTCGCCCATGGAATGGCTGCTTTTAAGCTTGGTCTCGACTTCCGGCAAACGCGACGGCTCAAGCGTCAGATCGAGTTCCTGGATGCGGTAGATCCGCCGCTGGGAAAAAAGTTCGGGATGCTGGTTGTAATACTCGGCGACCTCGGTTTCCGAGGGTTTCTCGACACCCTTGAAGCTGCGTTCCCCATAGGCTTCCACCAGCACCTGGCGGCTGGCCTGCTCCATTGCGATCGCCACCTCGGGCGCCTTGTCCAGCCCGGCTTTTTTGGCAGCCTGCGCCACCAGACGCTGATCGATCAAGGCCTGCAATAGCCTGATTTTGGCCTCGGCGGCCTGCGCCTCGCCCAGCGCGCCCAGGCCGGAAAGCGCCAGGTTCAATTCGGCTTCGCCGATCTTGTCGCCGTCCACCGTTGCCACCGTCTCGCTTTTTACAGCAATGGCAGGCTTTTCACAGCCCGACGCCAGCACAGCCAGGAGGGCCAACGCGATAAACGATGCATGCTTGGATTTCATGAATACTCTCATTGCAAAATGTGGTCGTATGGTGCGGGATTCCGCCGGACTCGGCAAGCGGGTTTGAGCCGCGAATTCACACAAGATGGGAAATCACCCGTGCCCGGACGATTCCAGGCCCGATTGTTCATTAAGGCGAGATGCTTTGCGTAGGGTGCACTCCGTGCATCTTCGGGCGTGTATCGGTGCACAGAAGCACCCCGCGATAAATCGTCTAAAGAACAATCTAGGTCAAAGAAAAATGAATTGATACCGTTATTCCGTTATTTGGTTCTATGCATTGCCTGTGGATTCTCCGGTATGGGGTCAATCCCCAAGCGCTCCTCCCTGCCACACCGGGGATTTTTCGTGGCGCCTTCCGGCGCCGCTTTTGCTTTGTGCCTGCGGACGCAAGCAACTCAGAGACTTCAGTCAGCCATCGCTTTCGGACCAGCCGATTGACGGGCTTCCAGCAACGCGCGGGCCGCCCTTTCCTTTTTGCTCTCGTCGGCAAAAGCTTTTACATCGGATGATTTTCGGGCTTCCATCAGCGCCTTGGCCGCCCTCTCCCTGGCCGCCTTTTCGTCCCGGACGCGTTGCGCTGCCAGAGCCGCCTGGCGTTCACGCTCAGCCCGCTGGCTGGCTTGCAGCTGGGCGGCTTCCCTGGCCTGACGTTGCTTGAGTTCCTTGATCGCGGCCTGCTCAGCCGCTTCCTTCATGGCCTGCTGACGCGCCCGCTCCGCTTCCCGCTTGCGCTCCGCTTCCTGAATGGCCTTCTTGGCTTCCAGGCGCGCGCGTGCGTTTTTGATGTCCTCGCGCATCTTCTCCCCTGTCTGGCGGATGCGCTCGCCAATTGCCGCCAGATCCTCGCCAGAAGCGGCGGGGTTTTCAGAAGCGGCCTGATCGTGTCCCGTTTCGGCCGAAAGCGCGCAGACTGGCAACAGGGTGATCAGCGCGACAATGGCGATACGCGATGCGTGGTTGGGGTTCATGCTTGTTCCTTACCGTGTTGACGAATATGCAACAGGCGCTGTATTCCCCGGGCTTCCTGACGTCATGGGCATGAAGCCGGAAGAATCCTCAGTAACGGCTGAATACGTACCTGTCGCCGTACTCGTTTTACGGCCACGCATCCAAAATCTTTACCGCTTTACGCTGGAACCGCCTCCTCGAACTCCAGACAGACCTTGTCGCTGGCGTCGATATCGATGGTCACCCGCCCGCCATGCGCCAGCTTGCCGAACAGCAGCTCGTCGGCCAGCGCCTTGCGGATCGTGTCCTGGATCAGGCGCGCCATCGGCCGCGCGCCCATCAGCGGATCAAAGCCATGCTTGGCGAGATGGGCCTTCAACGCGTCGGTAAACACCGCCTCGACCTTCTTCTCATGCAACTGTTCTTCCAGCTGCATCAGGAACTTGTCCACCACCTGCAGAATGACCGGCTCGGAAAGCGAAGCAAACGGGATGATCGCGTCGAGGCGGTTACGGAACTCCGGGGTGAACATGCGTTTGATTTCGCCCATTTCGTCTCCGCTTTCACGCGAACCCGAAAAGCCGATGGTCGCCTTGTTGAGCATATCCGCACCCGCATTGGTCGTCATGATGAGCACCACGTTGCGGAAGTCGGCCTTGCGCCCGTTCGCATCGGTCAGCGTGCCGTGGTCCATCACCTGCAACAGCACATTGAAGATATCCGGATGGGCCTTTTCAATCTCATCAAGCAAAACAATAGCATACGGGTGCTTGTTAACAGATTCCGTCAACAGTCCGCCCTGATCGAATCCGACATAGCCGGGAGGCGCGCCGATCAGCCGCGACACCGCATGACGCTCCATGTATTCCGACATGTCGAAGCGGATCAGCTCGACCCCCAGCACATAAGCCAGCTGGCGAGCGACCTCGGTCTTGCCGACCCCGGTGGGGCCGGAGAACAGGAAGTTGCCGATCGGCTTCTGCGGATTGCCAAGGCCGCTGCGCGACATCTTGATCGCGGTGGCCAGCGCATCGATGGCCGCATCCTGGCCGAACACCACCGCCTTCAGGTCGCGGTCCAGCGTCTTCAGCGAGCTCTTGTCGTCGGACGACACGGTCTTGGGCGGAATCCGCGCAATCCTGGCGATGATGTCCTCGATCTCGCGCGGGGTGATCGTCCGTTTCTGCCTGGATTTCGGCAGGATGCGCTGCGCTGCGCCCGCCTCGTCGATCACGTCGATCGCCTTGTCCGGCAGATGGCGGTCGTTGATGTAGCGCGCCGACAGCTGTGCCGCCGTGGTCAGCGCGGCCGCCGTGGATTTGACGCCATGATGGTCTTCGAAACGCGATTTCAAGCCGCGCAGGATTGCCACGGTTTCGTCGCCCGAGGGCTCGGGCACGTCGATTTTCTGAAAACGCCGCGACAAGGCGTGATCTTTCTCGAAAATGCCGCGATATTCGGTGTACGTGGTCGCACCGATGCAACGCAGGTTGCCCGACGACAGCGCCGGCTTCAGCAGATTGGATGCATCGAGCGTGCCGCCGGAAGCCGCCCCGGCGCCGACCAGGGTGTGGATTTCGTCGATGAACAGGATTGCCCTGGGATTTTCGGTCAACTGCTTCAGCACGCCCTTCAGGCGCTGCTCGAAATCGCCGCGGTATTTGGTGCCGGCAAGCAGGGCGCCCATGTCCAGCGCATATACCGTGCTTTGCGCCAGGATGTCGGGCACCGAGCCTTCAATGATGCGGCGCGCCAGGCCTTCGGCAATGGCGGTCTTGCCCACGCCGGCCTCGCCCACCAGCAGGGGATTGTTCTTGCGCCGACGGCACAGGGTCTGGATCACGCGCACGAGTTCCTGGTCGCGTCCGATCAACGGGTCGATCCGGCCGGCCAGCGCCTGCGTGTTCAGGTTCTGCGCAAAGCTGTCGAGCGGCGAAGCGGCAGGCGCTTCGGAACTGGTCTCGGAAGGCTCATCCGAGCGCGGCAACGGCTCGCCCTGCGGGGTCTTGGTGATGCCGTGGGAGATGAAGTTGACGATATCGAGCCGCGTCACCCCCTGCTGGGTCAGGAAATACACCGCGTGCGAATCCTTCTCGCCGAACACCGCCACCAGCACGTTGGCGCCGGTCACTTCCTTCTTGCCGGACGACTGCACATGCAGGATGGCGCGCTGGATCACGCGCTGGAAACCGAGCGTGGGCTGGGTGTCGACCTCGCCCTCGCCCACCACCTTGGGGGTGTGTTCCTCGATGAAGGCGCCAAGCTGTTCGCGCATGGCCTCGATATTGGCGCCGCAGGCGCGCAACACCTCCACCGCGGACGGATTGTCCAGCATCGCCATCAGCAGATGCTCCACCGAAATGAATTCGTGGCGTTTCTGCCGGGCATCCATGAAGGCCATATGCAGTGTGACTTCGAGTTCCTGGGCGATCATCTAACTTTCCTCCATCGTACATTGCAGCGGATGCTGATGCTGCCGCGCGAAATCCACAACCTGCTCCACCTTGGTATGCGCAATGTCCTTCGTAAACACCCCGCACACCCCTACGCCTTCAGTATGGACTTTGAGCATGATTTGTGTAGCCTGTTCCTGGCCGATACCAAAAAACTTCTTCAGGACAAGCACCACGAATTCCATCGGGGTGTAGTCGTCGTTCAGCAGCAGCACCTTGTACAGGGGCGGCGGCTTCACTCTTGCCGCAGTCGGTTCCAGTAGGGTACTGCTTTCTCGCTTGGTTGCCATAGCCGGATTAAGCCTCAATTACTGGCCTTATTTTGAGATGATGCGGGGAATTTTCAAGCCTGCTGGAAGTAGGGCCAACGCATTCGATGGATATTCGATGGATAAGGGGCCAAAAGCAGAGAAAAATTGCCTCGCTACCCTGCGTCCCGCCAATCGCGGGTGCGGGGTAGCGAGCACACCATACGGGCATTTTGGTTCAGCGCAACAGTTTTCCTTCCCGGCTTTCTCCAGGGACCGCGCTCGACCTTCCATAGCGAGCGGCCCCTCACGACCCTCCCAGCCCCTTTCACACACACGTAACACATCCCGCCTATCGTCCGGATCTCTGCCACCTCCCGCCCCCTCCGTGAGCCAAAAAGAAATGCGCCAGCACCTGGAACATATCCTGGAAAACGCCCGGCTGATGACGCTGTTGCAGCCGATTCTCGACATGGTCGAAGGGCGGGTGATGGGCTACGAGGCCTTGTCGCGCGGGCCGTCGAGCGGCCCGCTGCACGCCCCGCAGGCGCTGTTCCGCGTTGCCGGGCAACACGGCCTGCTGACGGCGCTGGACCGGGCCTGCGTGCGCATGGCGCTGAAGACCTTCGCGCGGCTGAATCTGACGGGACGGCTGTTTGTGAATCTGTCGCCGGGCAGCCTGCTGGATCCAATCTTCGCGCCGGATGCGCTGCTGGCCGAACTGAATCATTTCGGCCTGGATGGCAGCCAGATCGTGATCGAAATCACCGAAAACGCAACCTCACTCGATTACGGGGATCTGCGGCAAGCCGCGTCCCGGTTGCACGCGGCGGGGATCGAGGTGGCCATCGACGATCTCGGGGAAGGGTTTTCCAGTCTGCGCCTCTGGTCGGAGCTGAAACCTGCCTTCGTCAAGATCGACAAGCACTTCATCGCCGACATTCACCAGGACCCCCACAAGATCCAGTTCGTGCGCTCGATCAGGCAAATGGCCGAAGGCGCCCACTCGTGCGTGATCGCCGAGGGTGTGGAGAACCAATCCGAGCTGGCGGTGCTGAAAGACCTCGGCATCCGCTATGCGCAGGGCTACCTGATCGGCCGCCCGTCACCCGTGCCGGTCCGTCTGCTGCCGCGCGAAGTGGTGGCGTGCCTGGAGTCCGGCACGGTCAGCGTGTTCCCCATGCCGCGGGCACGCGACAGCCTCCACATATCGGCCGGCAAGCTGGTGGCCTCCGCGCCGGCCGTCACCCCGCTGACCGCCAGCCAGGATGTGCTCGACCTGATGATGAAGCATCCCGATCTCCATGCGGTGGCGGTGGTGGACAATGGGACGCCGGTCGGCATCATTCATCGCCCCGCCCTGCTCGACCGCTTTATCAGCCTGTACGCCCGCGAGCTTCATGGCCGCAAGCCATGCCGCGACCTGATGGACGCCAATCCGCTGGTCGTCGACAAGGCCACGCGCATGACCGAACTGTCGGAACTGGTGGTGAATAAAGGCAAGGCGGCCTTCACCCAGGGCTTTGTCATCACCTCCGAGGGACGCTACCTGGGGATGGGGTCAGGCTTCGACCTGATGCGCGAGGTTACCGAAATGCAGATCGTCGCCGCGCGCTATGCCAACCCGCTGACCGGCCTGCCCGGCAACGTGCCGATCCAGGAACACATGGAGCGCCTGCTGGTCAACGAACAGTCCTTTGTCACCGCCTATTTCGACCTCGATCATTTCAAGCCATACAACGACGTCTACGGCTTCCGCCGCGGCGACGTCATCATCCAGTTGCTGGCACGCATCCTGCGCGAAAGCTGCAACGCCGAACTGGATTTTATCGGCCACATCGGCGGCGACGATTTCGTGGTGCTGTTTCAAAGCCTCGACTGGGAAATACGCTGCCACGGCATGCTGACGCGCTTCGATCGCGAATGCCTGGCCCTGTTCAAACCCGAGCATGTGGAGGCCGGCGGCTACTACAGCGAAGACCGGCGTGGCGCGATGGCCTTTCATGCCCTGACATCGCTGTCCATCGGCGCGGTCCTGATCGACCCCGCCCATTTCCACCAGTACCAGGAAGTGGCGCGTGCCGCCTCTGAAGCCAAACATATAGCCAAGCGCATCGACGGCAGCAACCTGTTCATCGACCAGCGCCGCTTGCCCTTTGGCCGGCAGCCGGTGGATGACGCACGCGCCATCGGGCAGGACGAGCCGGCAAAAGAAAGCGCGACAGAAGAACGAACTGCCAGCCTCTTGCTCAGACCGAGTCCCTCGCCCCGGCAATCTGATTGGGCAGGCGCACGGCCAGCAATGCCCGCGGCCTGAGCGTCGCTGACGGCGTCGCGCCAGGCGGCTCGGCCACCCCGGATGCGCCGGCGCTCTCCCTTTTCGAAGCGTTTACTTTGAGCCCTTGGCGGGTCGCCCGGTCTTGATGACTTCAAGGCGACGAACCGCGGCAAGCACCGAGGCGTCGCTCAGTTTCGCCAGATTCGCAACCGCCGCACGCAGGATCTCGCTTTTTTTCACCGACACCCCCGCATCAAGGCAGCGCTTCTTGAGCGCTGCAATCAGGGCGTACTCCCCATCCGGCATGGTGAAGCTGTCGCGGACCAGCTTGGGTTTTTTCGCCTTGGCAGGCTTGCCCGCCTTTTTGTCCTTGGCGACAAACGGCGCTGGCTCGTGCGCCGCCTTCTTTGACGGGACCGCTTTCCTTGCCGGAGGCGATTTCCTGGCGACGGCAGGACGCACCGCCGTTTTCTTTGCTGCCGCAGGCGCAGCCTTGGTTGGCGCGGCGGCGCTTCCAGCCGCAGGGGCAACAGCTTTGGCGGTCCTTGCCCGCGCGGCCGGCCTGGCACGGGCAGCAGTCGTGGTGCGCGCCGTGGGCGTCGCGGGTTTTGCTTCAGCGGATTTTGCTTCAGCGGGTTTGTTGGTGTCGTCGGCCATGATCAATCTCCCATAGATGATTTATACGGAATAAACAGTATATTTAGTTAATTCCAATGTTCAAGCGATTGATCCATTGGAATAAAAAATTCACAATCCCGGAAAACGATCATCGCTGTTCTCACCTCAGGTACGCCTCCGTGGCGTAGCGGCGCATCATGCGATGACTGTTGAAGTAGGCGGCATTCTTGCTGATGGCGCCCTTCATGACGGCGATCCAACCGGGCCGCTCGTCATGCCAGAGCGGCAGGACCACCTGTTCGAGCTTGTCGTACAGGGCCACGGCATCGTGGCCGTTGGCGGTGGGCGAATCGTCCCCCACCGCCCAGCCGGTCACCCCCTCCAGGCAGCCCTCCACCCACCAGCCGTCCAGCACCGAGAGCTGGGGCACGCCGTTGAAGGCCGCCTTCATGCCGCTGGTGCCGGAAGCCTCCAGCGGTCGCAGGGGGGTGTTGATCCAGACATCCGAGCCGGACACCATGAGCAGTGCCAGTGCCATATCGTAATCGGGCAGGAAGGCCATGGGGACCACCCCGGCCAGGTCCCGCATGTGGCCATGCAGCGCTTCGATGAGCTGCTTGCCCGCCGCGTCCTTCGGGTGCGCCTTGCCGCCCATGACGATCTGAAAGGGACGCTCCCGGGCGATGGCCTTGAGGCGCGCGAGATCGGCAAACAGCAGATCCGCCCGCTTGTAGGCGGTCATGCGCCGCGCAAAGCCGAGGATGGGCCGGTCCGGATTCAGCGCCACCCCGGTCAGTTCCCGCACCTTGTCGACCAGCGCCAGTTTGGCTTCCTGGTGGGCGGCCCAGAGCTTCCCGTCCGGAATGCGGTCGGCGCGGGAGAGCAGTTCCGGCTCATGGCACCAGCCCGGCACAAGCTGGTCGTACACTTTTGCGACGGACGGGCTGGTCCAGGTGGCGGCATGCACCCCGTTCGTCACCGCGTGCACCGCATAACCCGGGAACATCAGCCGGGAAACCTCGGCGTGGCGCTTGGCCACACCGTTGACGTACTCGGACAGATTCAGGGCCAGGCGCGTCATGTTGAGACTGTCCTCGCCGGCCAGCAGCTTCACCGTGCCCGGATCCAGCGGATCGCCGTAGATGCGCCGCACCAGCTCATAGTCGAATTTGTCGTGGCCCGCCTCCACCGGCGTGTGGGTGGTGAAGGTACACAGCTCCCGCACCCGGGGCAGATCGTAGGGGCTTTCGCCGGGCCGAAGGCCTTCGCTGGAATGGGCGTGGCGTCGCAGCAGGGCCAGGGTGAGAAAAGCCGAATGGCCTTCGTTCATGTGATATCCCATGAGCTTGAAGCCCAGGGCCTGAAGCATGGCAATGCCCCCCACGCCCAACACCGCCTCCTGTTTGATCCGATAAGCCTCATCGCCGCCGTACAGGTGATGGGTGATGTCGCGGTCGCACGGGTCGTTCACCGGCAGGTCGGTGTCCAGCAACAGGACGGGGATGCCGCTGTCGACCAGCGAGCTCAGCACGTAAAGCCAGCCCCCCACCCACACCAGGCGACCTTCCAGCTCCAGCGCCACGGTGGCCTGCAGCCGCGTCGCGTAGCGGGCGGGATCCCAGTCGTCGGCATGCTCGATCTGCCTGCCCTGCGGGTCGATTTCCTGGCGGAAATAGCCGGCCCGGGACACCAGGGTGACCGCCACCATCGGCAGGCCGATGTCTGCCGCGGCGCGCAGGCTGTCCCCCGCCAGCACGCCCAGGCCGCCACTGTAGGTAGGGATATCGTTCTCCAAGGCGATCTCCATGGAGAAATAGGCGACCCGCAGCTTGTGGGTGAATTTTTCGGTCTTGTTCGCAGCTTCTGCCATCGCGCGTTCCATCGATAAGCGCCGCCCCAAATATGAAGCGCAGCGGCAAGCAGTGTTTGTCCCCGGCTTGCAGCCCGGTTATTTGGCTTTCGATTTTTTCCTCATTTCAGCCATCTTCTCCCGCCATTCGCTCAGATCCTCATCCTCTATTTCAAGCTGTAATGCCACGACTTCCAGCGCAGTCATTTTTTCATTTTCCAGCCTGCGCAGTAATTTTGATCGCGTCCTCGACAGCAAACGCTCGGTTTCTTCCTCGCTCAAAAGCCTGGCTTTTTCAAGGTACTCGTCAGAAGGCATCTTTCTCATCGCAACCCATCCCTTGATGTTTGAAAGAGACTAAAGCTACACCCATATCCGTTTAATCCGCTACTGCGTATTCCGGTGAACGTGACCGCTCATTCCGGTCGAACGTGACCGCTGCGCATCAGGTGGTGTTACGCGGTTAAATTGTAATGCCGTCGGTCACGATGGGTCGGTGTTTTTCTCCTTTCTGCTGGTTTTTGGTCGTTC
>JAJPEP010000092.1 GCA_021166845.1 Thiobacillus sp. | reverse complement strand
AGTATGAAGGCCGAAGTGGTTGCATGGGAGCAAGACCGAAACAACAGCTTGAAGAAGATTAACTGGCAATTTACAACTTCGGATGCGCGGATCAAGCTGACGCGCCTTTATCCGAAATTATAAATGTTACATGGTACTAGGCGTGCAGCAGTTCGACCGCTGTACAGGCGGCAGATGGCTTCCGCGAACAGCGGCATTCGGAGGCCTGATTGTTCATTGGAGGGCGAGATGCCTGGTGCAGGGTGCACTGCGTGCACCTCCGAGCGTCAACCGGTGCACAGAGTGCACCCTACGCACGCCACCTTTCCGCATTCATGCCGCCTGCTCCATAGGCGTCACGTCTTGATCGATGTACGCGCCGTGCTCGGCAAGCGCGATCTTCATCGCGTAATCCGATTGCAAACCCGGCCAGGACTCCGCGCTGGCGCCGAAGTAGCGCGCCAGTCTCAGGGCGGTGTCTGCGGTGATCGCGCGGCGCTCGCATGCGATGACATCAAGAGCCGGGTTCCCTTGCGGTTGCCTTTCAGTTTTTCCAGCCTGTTCTGCGGAGGAATGCACAAGTCCTCGATACGCACCGCGCGATGCAGCATCTGTAATTTGCGTTCGACGAATCGACTTGCTCACACCTGCAGCAGTTCGACCAGCGAGCCGCCGCTGTGCAGGCGGTAGATGGCCTCGGCGAACAGCGGGGCGGCTGCCAGCACTTTCACCCGGCTTTCCAGCAGTTCCGGCGGCAGGCGGAAGGGCGGCACCGAGTCGGTGACCAGCACTTTGTCCAGCGCCGGGTCGGCCAGCACCGCGTCGGCCGCGCCGACGAACATGCCGTGGCTGGCTGCCGCGTAGACCTGGTTTGCCCCCAGCGCCTTGCAGGCGGCGGCGGCGCGTGCCAGGGTGGCGCCGCTGCCGATCAGGTCGTCGACGATGATGGCCGTTCTGCCGCCGACGTCGCCCACCACCGCTTCGCCGGACACCACGCCTTCGCTACGGTGCTTTTCCATGAAGGCGGCGGCAATGGGGCGGCCGAGCGTCTGGCCGAGGACCCGGCGAAAGGCTTCCGCCCGTTTCACCCCGCCGGCGTCGGGTGAAACCACCACCACGGGCTCGTCCTGCAGCCGTGCCGTGAACCAGGCGACGAACAGACCCTGGGCTTCGAGGTGCTCGGCCGGGATGCGGAAGGCGTTCTGGTAGGCGGCCGGGTTGTGCACGTCCAGCGTCACCATGCGGTCGGCGCCCACGGCCTCGAACAGCTGGGCGACATAGCGGCTGCTGACCGGGTCGCGCGACTTGGTCTTGCGGTCCTTGCGGGAATAGGCCAGATAGGGACAGACGGCGGTGACCCGGCCGGCCGAGGCATCCTTCAGGGCGCCGATGAAAAACAGCAGGCGGACCAGCTTGTCGTTGGCGCTCATGCCCGGCTCGCCATAGAGCGAGTGGATCACGTAGACATCCTTGCCGCGCACGTTTTCCAGCGGCCGCGCCTTGTGCTCGCCGTCCTCGAATTCGCGTTCCTCGTGGCTGGACAGTGCGACGCCCAGCGCCGTCGCCACCCGCTCGCCGAAGGGGCGGCTGGCGTCAAGCGTGAACAGGCAAAGCGCATCCGGGCTCATCGGCGTCTCCTTAACGAATGGCGGCTGGCAGCATTTTCATAATATGCCAGACTCAAAGGGATGTCGGTCCAGCAGAAAGGCAGGAACCATGGAACCCAAGGAGTGTTTTTATCAGGAGCAGTTCGGCTACTGCTGGCTGTCGGATGGGCGGTGGCTGTTTCAGGCGGTGGATATGCACGGGCAGCCAGTGGGCAAACCGGTCGGGGTCGAGTTGGCGGAACTGGTCTTCCACCACGATCAGGACGAAGAGCTGCATTAGCGCGCCGACATGAACGCTGACATGAAGTCTTCCAAAAAGGGACGCTGGCAGCTTCAGCCAGGCGATGTGTTGCTGGTCACGGATATCCAGAACGATTTTCTGCCGGGCGGCGCCCTTGCGGTGGCGGGGGGCGACGAGGTGGTGCCGGTGCTCAACCGCTATATCGACGCTTTCCAGGCGCAGGGCCTGCCGGTCTATGCCACGCGCGACTGGCATCCCTTGCGGCATTGCTCCTTCCACGCGCAAGGCGGGCCGTGGCCGGTCCATTGCGTGGCGGGCACGCACGGCGCGGACTTCTCTTCCTTGCTCAAACTGCCGCCCGACACCACGGTGATCTCCAAGGCGACCTCGCGGGATCGCGAGGCCTATTCCAGCTTTCAGGGCACCGACCTGGACAGCCGCCTGCGCGCGGCCGGCATCCGCCGGCTGTTCATCGGCGGGCTGACCACGGATTACTGCGTGCTCAACACGGTGCGCGATGCCCGGCGACTCGGCTACGAAGTGTTCGTCCTGGCCGACGCAATCCGGGCGGTGGACGTCCGGCCGGGCGACGGACAGCGCGCCGAGGAAGAGATGGCCCACCTCGGCGCCCAGTTCATCACGCTGGACGGCCAGGATGCATGAACCCTGCCAACAGCGTCCTGCTCACCGATCTTTACCAACTCACCATGCTGCAGGGCTATCACGACGCCGGCATGGAAGAGACTGCCGTATTCGAGTTCTTCGTGCGCAGGCTGCGCCCGGGCCGCGGTTTCCTGCTGGCGGCGGGGCTCGAACAGTCGCTGGGATTTCTGGAGCGGCTGCACTTCACCCCCGAGGAGCTGGAATGGCTGGCGTCGACCCAACGCTTCAGCCCGGCCTTCCTCGCCTCGCTGGAAAACCTGCGCTTTAGCGGCGACGTGCATGCCATGCCGGAGGGCACAGTGTTCTTTCCCGATGAGCCGATCCTGCGCGTGACCGCGCCGATCGCCGAGGCGCAGCTGGTGGAGACGCGCCTCATCAACCTGCTGCATCTCGAAACCATGATCGCTTCCAAGGCCGCGCGTTCGGTGCTGATGGCGCCGGACAGGCTGCTGGTGGATTTCGGCCTGCGCCGCGCGCACGGGGCGGAAGCGGGCCTCTTGGCGGCGCGCGCGAGCTACATCGCGGGTTTTGCCGGCACCTCGAATGTGCAGGCAGGCCGACTGTTCGGCATGCCGCTGTATGGCACCATGGCGCATTCCTTCGTGCAGGCGCACGACGACGAGGCGCTTGCCTTCGAGCATTTCGCCCACGCCCAGCCCGACAACGTGGTGCTGCTGATCGACACCTGGGACACCGAGGCCGCGGCGCGCAAGGTGGTCGCGCTGGCGCCGAAATTGACCCGCGCCGGCATCCGCATCAAAGGCGTGCGCATCGATTCCGGCGACCTCGCCGGGCATGCGCGCCGGGTACGGGCCATCCTCGACGCCGGCGGGCTCGAACACGTCATCATCTTCGCCAGCGGCGACCTCGACGAATACGCGCTGCGCGACATGCTGGCCGCCGGCGCGCCGGTGGACGGCTTCGGCGTCGGCACCCGCATGGATACGTCGAGCGATCTGCCTTACCTCGATTGCGCCTACAAGCTGCAGGAATACGCCGGCCGCGCGCGCCGCAAGCGTTCCGAGGGCAAGGCCACCTGGCCCGGTCGCAAGCAGGTCTACCGCCGCCATGACGCCGACGGCCGCATGGCGGGCGATATGGTGACGCTGGAAACCGATTCGCAGCCGGGCGAGCCGTTGCTCATTCCTGTGATGCGCGGCGGGCGCCGCGTGGCGCCAGCCCCGTCCTTTGCTGAAGTGCGCCGCCACGCCGCGGAAAACCTCGCGCGGCTGCCGCAAGCCTTGCGCCGTCTGGAAGCGTTCGACTACCAGGTGGAGATCGCCCCCGCGCTGCACGACCTCGTTGCCGAAGTCGACCGCAGCACATTTTCTTGTCGCAGCGTCTAGATTGAGAACATGAGCCAGATCCCGCCACTTTCCCCCGACCGCCTGTATCGCGCCTGCGATACCGGGCATTTCACGTTCACGACCACCGCCGAGCTCGACGACCTTTCCGAGGGCATCGGCCAGATGCGCGCCATCGATGCGGCGCATTTCGGCATCGGCATGCGCCATGCCGGGTACAACCTCTACGTCATGGGGCCGCCCGGCAGCGGCAAGCGCTATCTGGTCCGCCAGTTGCTCGACCAGCGCGTGGGGCAGGAGGCCAAGCCCGCGGACTGGTGCTACGTCCACAATTTCAGCCAGCCGCACAAGCCGCGCGCGATCCATCTGCCTGCCGGCATGGGCGCCCGCTTCCATGCCGACATGCAGCAACTGGTGGCGGAACTGCAGGCCACGATTCCGGCCGTGTTCGAGGGCGAGGAATACCGCCGCCGCCTCGCCCAGATCGACGAGGAGTATGGCGAACGCCAGACGCAGGCATTCGGCGCGGTGGGCGACGAGGCCGTCAAACACGGCATCGTTTTGCTGCGCACTCCGAACGGCTTCTCGTTCGCGCCGGCCAAGGGCGACGAGGTGATGAACCCGGACGACTACGACAAGCTGCCGCCGGAAGAGAAGACGCGCATCGAGCAGGAAATCGGCAACCTGCAGGCGCAGCTGGAAAAAGCGATCCGCCAGGTCCAGCAGTGGCGGCGCGAACGCATCGAGCGGGTGCGCAAGCTCAACGAGGAAGTGGTGCTGTTCGCCGTCGGCCACCTGATCGACGATCTGCGCCGCGACTACGCGGATTACCCGATGGTGTGCGATTACCTGAACGAGGTGCAGCAGAACGTCATCGAGAGCATCGACGAATTCCGCCATCCCAAGGAACGCTTGTCCGGCCTTGCCGCGCTCACCAGCGAGATGCCCGATTTCAGCCGCTTTCAGGTCAACCTGCTGGTGGGGCGGGATGGGACCCAAGGCGCACCGGTGGTCTACGAGGATCACCCCACCTACCAGAACCTGATCGGACGGGTCGAGCACGTGGCCCAACTCGGCGCGCTGGTCACCAACTTCATGCTGATCAAGCCGGGGGCGCTGCATCAGGCCAACGGCGGCTATCTGCTGCTGGACGCCATCAAGCTGCTGACCCAGCCGTTTTCCTGGGAAGGCCTCAAGCGCGCGCTGTCCACCCACGAAATCCGCATCGAGTCGCTCGGCCAGATGTATAGCCTGGTCAGCACCGTGTCGCTGGAGCCGGAACCGATCCCGCTCGACGCCAAGGTGATCCTGATCGGCAACCGCATGCTGTACTACCTGCTCGCGCAATACGACCCGGAGTTCGGCGAGCTGTTCAAGGTGGCGGCCGATTTCGAGGACGAGGTGGCGCGTAGCGCGGACAACGACCTGCTGTACGCGCGCCTGATCGGCACCATGGCGCGGCGGGAAAAGCTGCAGCCGTTCGACCGCGATGCGGTGGCGCGGGTGATCGAACACAGCGCGCGGCGGGCCGAGGATGCGGAGAAGCTCTCCACCCACATGCAGAGCCTGGCCGACCTGGTGCGCGAGGCGGATTACAGGGCGGCGCAGGACAGGCGGGAGGTGGTGACGCGCGCCGACGTCGAACGCGCGATCGAGGCCCAGATCAGGCGCGCCGACCGTCTGCGCGAGCGCTCGCACGAAGCGATCCTGCGCGGCATCCTGCACATCGACACCGACGGCGAGCGGGTCGGACAGGTCAACGGCCTGTCGGTGTTCCAGCTCGGCGACTTCAGCTTCGCCCAGCCGTCGCGCATCACCGCCAATACCCGCCTCGGCGACGGCGAACTTCTCGACATCCAGCGCGAGGTCAAGCTGGGCGGCTCGATTCACTCCAAGGGCGTGCTCATCCTGGCGTCCTTCCTGGCTTCGCGCTATGCCGCCGAGCAGCCGCTGTCGCTGGGGGCCAGCCTGGTGTTCGAGCAGACCTACGGCCAGGTGGAGGGCGACAGCGCCTCGGTGGCCGAACTCTGCGCGCTCTTGTCCTCGCTGGCGAACGCGCCGATCCGGCAGTCGCTGGCGGTGACCGGCTCGGTGGACCAGTTCGGCCGGGTGCAGGCGATCGGCGCGGTGAACGAGAAGATCGAGGGCTACTTCGACATCTGCAGGCAGCGCGGCCTGACCGGCAGCCAGGGCGTGCTGATCCCCGCCTCCAACGTGGCGCACCTGATGCTGCGCCGCGACGTGGTGGAGGCCGCGGCGGCGGGGCAGTTTCATATCTATGCGGTGGAAACGGTGGACGAGGCGCTCGAACTGCTGACCGGCATCCCGGTCGGCCCGCCTGAAACGGAGGGCAGCCTAGACCAGCGCGTGGCGCAGCGGCTCAAGCGTCTGGCCGAACTGCGGCGCAAGTATGCGAAGAAAGCCGAATCCGCTTCCGGCGCCCGCCAGGAAAACGACGATGAGTGAGCCGCCGGACGGCATCCGCATTCTGGTGGCGCTGGACGAGTCGCCGCGCAGTGCCGCGGCGCTGGCGGCGGCCGCGGCGCTGGCGTCCGAACTCGGCGCAGAACTGGCCGGACTGTTCGTCGAGGATATCGACCTGCAGTATCTGAGCGGCTTGCCCTTCGCGCGCGAATTCAGCGTGCTGACGGGCGCCGGAACCCCATTGCTGCCGGACGAAATGGAGCGCATCTGGCGACGCGAGGCCGCCACCGCGCAGCGCCTGCTGGCCGAGACCGCCGGGCGCTCGCGGCTGCGCTGGTCCTTCCGGGTGGCGCGCGGCAGGGTGACCGCGGAAGTGAATACGCTGGCGCAGGCCTTCGACCTGATCGTGCTGGGAAAGCGCACCGGCATCGGCGTCATGGCCGTTGTCCAGACCACGGCCCGGCTGGCCGACCTCCACCCGCAAGTGGGGCCGGTGCTGGTGCTGTTCGAGGATCTGCCGACGTCCGCCCGCAGCCTGGAGACGGGCGCCACGCTGGCCCGCGGCAGCGGCGCCGAACTGGTGCTGCTGGTCAAGGACGGCGACGACGACGCGTACCGGGCCGCCTGCGCCGCCGCGCTGACCGCGTTGAAGGCGCATGGAACCGGCGGGCGGTGCGTGCGCCTGGATGCCATCGAAGGAGAGAACCTGGTTCGGGCGGCACGCCGCGAACGGGCAGGGTGCCTGGTGCTGGCCGGCCGCGAGCGCTTCCTCGGCCAGGCGGGCTTCCACCGCATGCTGGACGCGATCGAATGCCCGGTCGTGCTGGCTCGATGACGGATTGATTCGCACCATCCGGCCACACGTCCTAAATTGAATCGGAGGCAAGGAGAAATGTGATGGCCATCATCGGTATCGATCTGGGAACGTCCAATTCCGCCGCGGCCGTGCTGCGCGGCGGGCGCCCCGTCATCATCCCCAGCGCCGAAGGGGTAAGCCTGGGCGGCAAGGCCTTTCCCAGCTACGTGGCGGTGACCGCCGACGGGCAGATGCTGGTAGGCGAGCCGGCCCGGCGCCAGGCGGCCGCCAACCCGGAAGGCACCGCCACCGCCTTCAAGCGCAGGATGGGCCAGCGCGAAAGCATCAAGCTGCGCGACAAGTCGTTCACCCCGGAACAGCTTTCCGCCTTCCTGCTGCAAAAAATCAAGCGCGACGCCGAGGCCTTCCTGGGCGAGGCGGTGACGCAGGCGGTGGTCACCGTGCCGGCCTATTTCGACGACAACCAGCGCAGCGCCACCAAGGATGCCTGCAAGATCGCCGGCCTCGAAGTGGTGCGCCTGGTCAACGAGCCCACCGCCGCTGCGCTCGCCTACGGCCTCGACCGGCTGGGACAGGAACTGAAAATCGCGGTGATCGATTTCGGGGGCGGCACGCTCGACGTCACCGTCATGGAGTTCGGCAAGGGGGTGTTCGAAGTCAAGGCGACTTCCGGCGACACCCGGCTCGGCGGCACCGACATGGACGGGCGGCTGATCGAGGCGCTGGCCGAACGCTTCCAGCTGGCGACCGGCGTGGATCTGCGTGGCGACGCCAAGGCCATGGCCCGTCTCAAGGAAGCGGCGGAGGTGGCCAAGATCGAACTGTCCGCCGGCGCCAGCACCCACATCAGCCTGCCCTACATCGCCTCCGTCGGCGGCGAGCCCAAGCACCTGGAAATGGACCTGTCCCGCACCGACCTCGAGCGCATCGTGCGCCCGGTGATCGAGCGCTGCCGCGGACCGGTCGAGCAGGCGCTGCGCGACGCCGGGATGCAGGCGAAGGAGGTCGATCGCATCGTCTTCGTCGGCGGCCCCACGCGCATGCCGGCGGTACGCGCCTTCTTCGAGGAGATGATGGGCCGCAAGGCGGAGATGGGGGTCGACCCGATGGAATGCGTGGCCAGCGGCGCCGCCATCCAGGCCGGCGTGCTGGCCGGCGAGGCGGGCCTGGGCGAGATCGTGCTGGTGGACGTGACGCCGCTGACTCTGGGGGTGGAAACCCTGGGCGGCGTGGCCACGCCGCTGATCGCCCGCAACACCCCGGTGCCGGTGAAGAAGAGCGAGATATTCACCACCGCCGCCGACATGCAGACCTCGGTGACCATCCACGTCTACCAGGGCGAGCGGCCGATGTCGGCCGACAACACGAGCCTCGGCGAATTCAACCTCGACGGCCTGCCGCCGGCGCCGCGCGGCGTGCCCAAGATCGAGGTCACCTTCGACATCGATTCTTCCGGCATCCTCAACGTCACCGCCAGGGACACCGCCACCGGCAAGAGCCAGAGCATCCGCATCACCGGCTCCACCCGGCTCAACGAAGCGGACAAGGAACGCATGATCCGTGAGGCCGAACAGTACGCCGAGGCCGACAGGAAGCGGCGCGAGGACGTGGACAAGCTCAACGAGGCCGATGCCGCCTGCTACCAGGCGGAAAAGATGCTGGCCGATTTTTCCGACAAGCTCACCGACGAGTTGAAGGGAAAAATCCAGACCGCGATGCGGGAAACCCGGGAAGCCTTCGGGCGCAAGGATGCAGCGGCCGCTTCGGAGAAGGCCGAAACCCTCAAGAAACTGCTCAAGGAGGCCGGCGCGGTGATCTATTCGCAGACCCAGAGCGCAGGGCCCTATGCCGAGACCAAAATGCCCGGCGACAATCCGCCGCCCTACGGATCCGCCGGCGAGGTCCGGCCCTCCGGGTCCGGCCCACGCGGCAAGGTAGTGGACGCCGAGTACAAGGAGGGAAATGGGTGAGGCGTCAGGTGTCAGGTGTCAGGAAGAGCCGCTACCCACGCTTCGCCCCTCGCCCCTCACCCTATGAACCAGCGCGACTATTACGAAGTACTGGGCGTCCCGCGCGACGCCGACGCCAAGGCGATCAAGGACGCCTTCCGCAATCTCGCCCTGAAGTATCACCCGGACCGCAACAAGGAACCCGGCGCCGAGGAGCGCTTCAAGGAGATCGCCGCCGCCTATGCGGTGCTGTCCGACCCGAAGAAGCGTGCCGAATACGATACGGGCGGCCATGCCGGGGTGGCGGGCTACAGCGCCGAGGACCTGTTCGGCGGCATCGACTTCGAGGATCTGTTCCGCGGTTTCGATTTCGGCTTCGACTTCGGCGGCGGCCTGTTCGACCTGTTCTCCCGGCGCCGGCACGGCCCGCCCGTGGGCAACAACATCGAGGTGGACATTGCCATCCCGCTGGAGAAGGTGGCCAGCGGCGGCGAGGAAACGGTGCGCTATGGGCGCTATGCACCCTGCGAACGCTGTCACGGCTATGGCACGGCTGACGGCAAGCCGCCCAAGGCCTGCCCCGCCTGCAAGGGCAGCGGCCAGCAGGTGACGGTCCGGCAGCAGGGCAATGTCTCGGTGCGGCAGATCAGCGTCTGCCCTGTCTGCCATGGCAGCGGCAAGCAGATCGAGCAGCCGTGCCCTGTGTGCGGCGGCCGCGGCGAGGTGGAGAAGACCGAGAGCCTGAGCGTCACCATCCCGGTCGGGGTGGAGGACGGCATGGCGTTGCGGGTGGCGGGGCGGGGAATGGCGAGCCCCGAGCCGGGCGGGGCGCCCGGCGATCTGTACGTGGTGGTCCATGCGCGGCCGGACCCGCGTTTCCGGCGCGACGGCGCCGACCTCTGGCGGCAGGAAACCCTGCCCGTCACCGATGCCGTGCTGGGAACTACACTGGAAGTGCCGACCCTGGAAGGCGGCAGGGCAGACGTGAAGATTCCCGCCGGCATCCAGCCGGACGCGGTGCTGCGGCTCAGGAACAAGGGCCTTCCCCGGTTCGGCGGAAAAGGGAAGGGGGATATGTACCTGCAGATCAGGATACAGATTCCAGAGAAACCCAGCCGCGAGGAACGCGAACTTTACGAGCGACTGCGGGCGCTGCCCGGCAAGACCCGGCGGCATTTCTGGGAGTAGGTCGGGACGGGCGAGATGCTTTTGGTAGGGTGCACTCCGTGCACCTTCGGGCGTCAATCGGTGCACAGAGCGCACCCTACATACTGCCAAGAGTTATTTTCAACAACCTGAACGAAAGGAAGACACAATGAAAACACCCCTGCAAATCACATTTCGCGGCTTTGAACGCTCCGACGCGCTTGAGACGCATATCCGTGAAAAGGCCGAGAAACTGGAGACTTTTTTCGAGCCGGTCATGTCATGCCGGGTGGTGGTGGAATTGCCGCATCAGCACAAGAACCAGGGCAAGGCCTTCAACGTGCGTGTCGACATCGGCGTGCCGGGAAGCGAAATCGTGGTGAACCGGGACCGGCACGAGGACGTCTATGTCGCCCTGCGCGAAGCCTTCGATGCGGCCAGGCGCCAGCTCGAGGACTATGGCCGGCGCCTGCGCCGCGAGACCAAGACCCATCCGCAGGAATACACCGGCCTGGTGGCGCGACTGGTTCCCGAGGAGCGCTTTGGCTTCATCCGGCGTGCCGACGGCAACGAGCTGTATTTCAGCTTCGATAACCTGGTTAACACCACTTTCGATCAAATCAAGGAGGGCGACGAGGTGAAGTTCATCGAGGAAATGGCCGCCGAAGGCCCGCAGGCCAAGCGCGTGAGCGTGGGCCAACACCATGTTCCGCTGTAATGCATACACTGGGGCGCAGGGAAACTCTGTGTCGCCATGGTCAACAACAGTTTTTACAGGGGTGCTGGCGGCGCAGACGCAGCCCCTCGCGCACCAGCGCCGCCTCGAAGTCGGCGAAGTCCTGCGCCGGTTGTCCGTCGGCTGCCCACAGTTGCCGTAGCCTGGCAAGGGCACGCGCCGGGTCATGGGCGTCCTGCCGCAAATAGCCCAGCGCGACCGCTGCAGCGAGTGCCAGCGGTGACAGCGGCGGATCGGCCTTGGCCCAGATGCCGCGCAGTTCGCGCAGAAAAATGTCGACAGTGGTGTCGCCGATTCCCTTACCCAGGGCCTTGATCCGGTTTTCCAGGTCGCGCGGGTCGGCGGCAGTGCCATGCAGGGCATCGAGGCTGCCGCCGTAATCCTCCATCAGCGTCGCGCATATCGCGAGCAGCTTGGTGGCGGTCTTGTAGTCATAGCGCACATAGCCGCCGGCATCGAGGATGCCCACCAGGCCATCCCAGCCGGTTGCCACGATGCGGCCCGGGGCAAGCACGTCGCGGACGGCGAATTCGCGCCAGGTACGGGTGGCAAGCGATTCGGAAATACGCGTGCCGTACAGCACCGCTGCGAGGAACCACTTGAAGCGCTCGCCGCCATCGGCTGCGGCGAGATCGATGTCGAGTGTGCCGGCATAGCGTCCGCCCCGACTTTTAACCAACTCGCCCGGGGCGGTGCCGCTCATGCCTTCCCGCCTGTCCCGACCTGTCCACCGGTTTGCGATGCACGCGGGCGGACAGGTGGATTATTGGCTCGGCGGGGTGCTGGGCATGTCGCCGGACGCAGGTTCCTCAGGCGGTGTAGTGGGCATATCGCCGGGCGCAGACGGCATGCTTTCTCCCCCGGGGGCCGGTGCTTCAGGCATGGGCTCGGAGGGGGCCTGCGGCGCTGGCGCTTCCGGTTCCATCACTTCCGGCGCCGGGGCCTCCTCCTGCTTCTGGCAGCCGGCCAGCCCAAGGGCCAGCAATGCGGCGATGAGGACCGATTGTTTCATTTTCTGTTTCATGTCACCTCTCCTTTTGAAAATGGCCGGCGTTTAAGGCCGCTGGCCCTAGCCCGAAATAATTTCAAGGGCGGCCCTTCACCGATCTGGGGCAGAGTTAGCCTTGTTTCGCGGCCCAGAGTGCGCTTGAGGGCGCGTGGGTTGTCGTCAGCGCCGGATTAATACCCGGACGAAGGTTTCGGCCGCATGGTCGCCCCTGGCTCGGCCTTGGGTCGATCGCTGGCTTTCCTGGCGAGGTATTTGCCGAATTCGTCCGGGTCGAGCTGTTCATCCCCGTTGATGTCGGCGGCTTTGAAGGCAAGGTCGTCCTTGCCTTGGGCCTTGAATTCGTCAAGGGAGAGGTGCCCATCCTTGTTGGTGTCGAAATCCTTGAAGGACATTGCTGTTCGATCGCCGGCGGCATACGCAGGCAACATCGCGACGCCCAACAGGAGTGCGGCAAGTCGTGTCTGGATTTTTCCGGTTCCTGATTTCATGAGTCTCTCCTGCATTTTCGGCGCTGCTGCGTCGGCTCGCATGACGCTTGATGCCAGATGAAAAATGAAAAATGAAAAATGAAAAATGAAAATCGAGCGGATTTTTGTATATAGACGACTTTTTGCATTTATTCAGAACAGGCGATTTTTCAGCCCGAATCGGGTTCGACCGCGGACCACAAGTATCCGGTCGCGCCCCCAGCACGGGCTTACTGGGTGGCCTTGAGGAAGCGCCGCAGCGCCGCCAGCGGGCGGGTGTTGAGCACGTCGTCCTTTTCCAGCCAGCCGCGCCGGGCCTGGCCGACGCCATATTTGAGATTGGAAAAATCGAAGGTGCTGTGGGCGTCGGAATTGATGCTGACGAGCACGCCTTCCTCCTTCGCCATCCGGCACTGGCTGTCCAGCAGGTCGAGGCGTTCGGGGTGGGCGTTGAGTTCGAGGAAGCAGCCGCGTTCCTTCGCTTGGCGAATGATGCGCAGCATGTCGACGTCGTAGGGCTCGCGCTTGTCGATCAGGCGCCCGCCGGGGTGGGCGAGCAGGCTGAAGTGGGGATGATCCATTGCGTGCAGGATGCGCGCGGTCTGCTTCGCGCGCGACAGATGGAACTGGCTGTGCACCGCGCCCACCACCAGATCGAGCCTCCCCAGCACCTCGTCCGGCAGGTCGAGGCTGCCGTCTTCGAGGATGTCGACCTCGATGCCCTTCAACAGCGTGATGCCGTCGAGTTCGGGGTTGAGGCGGTCGATCTCGTCGCACTGGCGGGCCAGCCGCAACGGGTCGAGGCCGTGCGCCACGGCGAGGTGGCGCGAGTGCTCGGTGATGGCGAGGTATTCCAGGCCCAGCGCCTTCGCCGCCAGCGCCATCTCGCGCAGGCTGTCGTGGCCGTCGGTGGCTTTCGTGTGGGCATGCAGGTCGCCGCGCAGGTCGGAAAATTCCACCAGGCGAGGCAGGCGCCCGGCATGCGCCGCCTCGATCTCGCCGCGGTCCTCGCGCAGTTCAGGCGGAATCCACGGCAGGCCGACACTCTGGTAGACCGAGGCCTCGTCCTCACCGGCGACGCGTTCGGTTCCGCGAAACACCCCGTATTCGTTGACCTTGAGGCCGAGCTTCTGCGCGATGCGGCGGATCGCGATGTTGTGGGCCCTGGAGCCGGTGAAATAGCACAGCGCCGCGCCGTAGCTGGTCTGCGCCACCACGCGCAGGTCGACCTGCAGGCCGCTCTTGAGGACCGCGCTGGCGCGCGTGGCGCCGGCGGACAGAATCTCGGCCACCTCGTCGTAGGCGGAAAAGCGCTGCATCACCGGGCTGTCGGCCGCCCCCGTGACCAGGATGTCGAGATCGCCCACCGTCTCGCGCATGCGGCGGAAGCTGCCGGCCACCGTCACCTGCCCGACGCCCGGAACAGCCTGCAGGAAGGCGGTGAGCGCCTGGGCGTACTGCGCCGCCACCGCCAGTTTGAAGCGGCGCGCCCGGCTGACATGCGCTTCCACCGCCTGCAGGATGTTGAGTTCGGTCTTTTCGCCGAAGCCGGGGAGGGCGCGGATGCGGCCGTCGCGTGCCGCCCGGTGCAGCTGCTCGACGGTCTCCACCTCAAGGTCGTGGTACAGCGCCTTGACCCGCTTCGGCCCCAGGCCGGGAACCTGCAGCAGTTCGGTGACGGCGGGCGGCAGCTCGCGCCGCAGGCGGTCGAGCAGGCCGCAGCGGCCGGTGGCGACGATTTCACGGATTCTCTCGGCAAGGTCGTCGCCGATGCCCGGCAGCCGGGTCAGGTCCTCGCCTTTTTCCAGCAGCGCGCGCGCCGCCTGCGGCAGTTCGCCCAGCGTGCGCGCGGCGTTGCGGTAGGCGCGGATGCGGAACGGATTGGCGCCCTGGATTTCCAGCCGGTCGGCGATTTCATCGAAGACGGCGGCGATGTCGGCATTGTGGACGGGCATGGGTGACGGCCTGGTAATGAGTGCGCCTGCGAGACGGAGGGAAAGCATTCCCGCCCTACGTCTGAAAATTATAGGCAACGCGGGACAAGCGGCTTGCCGGGTCTATTCTGAACATTGAAGTTGACGCGCATCAACCGCGTATGCCCGTTAAAAAGTGACAGCATGCCGACGGGCAAGGGTCATGACATGCTGCGACGTTCATGGAGACTGCAAATGACTGAAAACGAATATGAGATCGATATCGATCGGGCACGGCTCGATCCCGGCTCGGAATTCTCCAGCCCCGAGGCGCTGCGCGATTTTCGCGGGTTGACGCAGGAACAGAAAATCGATCTGTTGCGCCGCTGGGCGTACGATGCCAGCGAGCTTGCCGTCGCCGAAGAAGAGGGCATGTCGGGTGGCGAGCCTTCGCAGCTGTCGAGAATACTTGCCGCGCTTCATGCCCTGACGGGCGGCTACGATGTTGAGCACAGCCCGCCCACGAAGCAGAAAGGCGTGTGAACCTGTTTGTATGAAATCAGCAGTATGTTGCTGTTTATGCTGCCAATCAGAACAATCCAAACAGGCTGACCCTTGACGGAATTTGGCTGCGCCCGCTGATGTAACCAGGCCATGCACTCGGCCGGCCTGCGTCCGCCCATCAAAGCGGTGGCGCTGCCCGGCAATCTCCACATCCGACACCCTTGGGCCGAGCACGGCGTGCGGGGGGAATCCGGCTGTTCTGCCCAGTCTGGTTATTTGCTACTATCCCTGCACTTGAAAAAGTTTGTTCACGACGATGCCGAATATCTGTATCAGACGGGCTGCCAGAGGAATTTGATGATCTTGTCGTTTCGTTATCCCGCTTCCTGAACGTATGCCCGCCAAAAAGGCTGCATCCCAGGAAAAACCCGGCCAGGACGAGGCCGAGCGCACCAAGCGCGCTGCCAACCGCAGGAAGGCAGCGCCATCGTCACCGAATACAGAGAACACGGAATCCGCCGCGCGACTGCCCCAGGCGGTGGTGGGCATGGTCGCCTCGGCGGGCGGCCTGGATGCCTTCAAGCAATTTTTCCAGGCGATGCCGGCAAACAGCGGGATGGCCTTTGTGCTCATTCCCCACCTCGACCCCAAGCACGAAAGCCTGATGGCCCCGCTGCTGGCCAAGCAGACCGCCATGCCGGTGGCGGAAGCCAGGGACGGCCAACGCATCGAAGCCGACCATGTCTACGTCATCCCGCCCAACCACTACCTGACCCTGCACCAGGGCATCATCCAGCTGAGCGCCCCTCCGGAGCACGGGGCCGGCCAGACCGCCATCGACCCCTTCCTGCGCTCGCTGGCCGCGGACCAGCAGGAGCGGGCCGTCTGCATCGTCCTGTCCGGCACCGGCACCCACGGTTCCCTTGGGCTCAAGGCGGTCAAGGCCGAGGGCGGGATGGCCATGGTGCAGGAGCCGTCCAGCGCCGAGTACGACCGCATGCCGCTCTCCGCCATCGACACCGGGCTGGCGGACTACGTGCTGCCGCCCGGCCAGATGCCGGAGGAATTGCTCAAATACGTGCGGCACTTCGCCGCCGGAGCCGCCACGCATCCCGAAGCGACTGCCGTCCAGGACGACTTGAGCCAGGTGCTTGCCCTGCTGCGGTCGCGCACCAAGTTCGATTTTCGCGCCTACCGCAAGCGCATGCTGCTGCGCCGCGTGCTGCGGCGCATGGGGCTCAACCACCTGGACCGGCTTGGCGACTACCTGGCGCTGCTGCGCGAGCGGCCGGACGAACTCGCCCAGTTGGGCAAGGATTTGCTGATCAGCGTCACCAGCTTTTTTCGCGATCCAGAAATGTTCCAGCTCCTGGAGACCCAGGTGCTGCCCGAACTGCTCGATGCGCGCGATACGGACACCCCGGTACGGGTGTGGGCGCCCGGCTGCGCCACCGGGGAGGAGGCCTATTCGATCGCCATGCTGCTCGTCGAGCGCATCGCCGCGACGGGCAAGGCCTGCCCGATCCAGATCTTCGCCACCGATGTGGACGAGGCCGCACTCGAAGTGGCCCGCCGCGGCATCTATCCGGAAGCGCTGGTGGCGGACCTGCCGCGCCAGCAGCTGGAGCGGTTTTTCACTCGGGCCGATGCCCACCACTGGCAGGTGAGCAAGCAACTGCGGGAAACCGTGCTGTTCGCACCGCAGAACATCCTGGCCGATGCGCCTTTCTCCAAACTGGATCTGGTGAGCTGCCGCAATCTGTTGATCTACCTGGAGCCGGAGGTGCAGCAGAAGCTGCTGCAGTTGTTCCATTTCGCCCTCAACGAGGGCGGCTACCTGATCCTCGGCCCCTCCGAGAGCATCGGCCGGCAGACCGAGCTATTCCGGTCGGTCTCCAAGAAATGGCGCGTCTTCCTGCGTGCGAATGCGGTGCAGCCGACCCGCGCCGGGTTTCCGGTGCAGGCCGGCAAGCGGACGGACGAACAGCATCTCGCGTTGTCGCCGGTTCCGGTTCCGCATAAAAACCTGACCGAGCTGACCCGCAAGATCCTGCTGGAGGAGTACGCGCCGGCTGCCGTGGCGATCAACCGGCGCTATGAAGTGCTGCATTACTCGGGGCCGACGCAGCTGTATCTGCAGCAGCCCGGCGGGCCGCCGTCGCACGACCTGCTGACCCTGGCTCTTGCCGCATTGCGGCCGCGTATCCGCGCCGCGGCGGTCAAGGCCATCAACGAAGAGACGCGGGTCGACATCGGCGGCATTCGCATCAAGCGCGCAGGGCAGGCCGTCCTGGTGCGTCTTTCAGTTCAGCCGCTGCCAGGCAAGCTGGCGGACGAGCCCCTGTTGCTGGTCATTTTCCAGGATGAGCCGGAAGCGCCCCAGGCCGCGGGCGCGGGCGACGAGCGGGCCAGGACCGACGAACAGCTGGTGCGCCAGCTGGAATACGAGCTGAAGACCACGCGCGAGGAGCTGCAAAGCACCATCGAGGAACTGGAGAGCAGCAACGAGGAACTCAAGGCTTCCAACGAGGAAGTCATGTCGATGAACGAGGAGTTGCAGTCCACCAACGAGGAACTGGAAACCTCGAAGGAGGAGCTGCAGTCGCTCAACGAGGAACTGAACATGGTCAATTCCCAGCTGCGCGACAAGGTCGACGAGCTGGAAAATTCCAACAACGACATGACCAATCTGCTGGCCAGCGTCGACAACGCCACCCTGTTTCTCGGGGTGGACCGCACCATCCAGCGCTTCACGCCCAGCGCCACCCGCCTGTTCAACCTGATCGCCACCGACGTCGGCCGCCCCATCGACCACATCACCGCCCGTTTCGAGGATCCGGAATTGTCGCGGGATATCGACCGGGTGCTGCGGGATCTGGCGCCCTGCGAGCGCGAAGTGTCGCGCGACGAAGAGCAATGGTTCCTGCGCCGCATCACGCCCTACCGGACCGCGGACAACCGCATCAGCGGCGTGGTGCTGAGCCTGACCGACATTACGCGGGTCAAGCGGACCGAGCTGGAATTGCGCGAACTGACGGCGCATCTCGGGCAGCGGGTGAGCGAGAACAGCGCGCAACTGCAACACGAGCGCAATTTCATCGACGCCATCCTGAATACCGTGGGCGCCCTGATCATGGTGGTCGACACCGA
The DNA here is from genome assembly GCA_021166845.1 of Thiobacillus sp. GTDB lineage: Bacteria > Pseudomonadota > Gammaproteobacteria > Burkholderiales > Thiobacillaceae > Thiobacillus. The sequence continues at coordinate 35,697 of JAJPEP010000092.1, read as the reverse complement.
AGGCCGGCTGATCCGGTACAACGCGGCCTGCAACACCACGACAGGCCATGACTTTGCCGGATTCCAGGGCAGCTCCAAGTGGCAGGACCTGATCCCCGCCGACGAACAGGACATGGTGCGCCGCGTCCACGACAGGCTGCGGTCCGGCGAGGACCATATCCAGCACGAAAACCACTGGCTTCACCGGGACGGCTCCATGCGTCTGATCAGCTGGTGCAATTCGGTGCTGCGGGACGACGCGGGGCAGGTTCAATACATCATCGGCACCGGCATCGACATCACCGAACAGCGCCATGCCGAGAACCGGGCGCGGGAAACGCTGGAAGAAGCCTCCCGCCTGCAACGCCTGCAGACCGCCAACGAGCTGGCGACCCTGCTGGCCCACGAACTCAACCAGCCGCTGGCCGCCATCGCGACCTATGCCGAAACGGGCAAACAGATCCTGCTTCACATGCCGGCGGATCACGACAAGCTGGCCGCCAATCTGGAGCGGATCAGCCAGCAGTCCCTGCGCGCCGGCGAAGCCATCCGGCATTTGCGCGCGTTCGTGGGGCGGGGCCGGATCGACCCGGTGCCCATGGACCTGAATGCCGTGGTGCGCAGCACCTGCACCCTGATGGCGCCGAAGGCACGTGCCCGGGGAGTCGACATCGTGCTCGACCTTGCAGCAACGCTGCCACTGGTCATGGCGGTCGACGTGCACATCGAACAGGTGCTGCTCAATCTGTTGCGCAACGCCATCGACGCCATCCGCGATGCCGGGATGGGCAACGGCAGCATCACCGTGACGACACGATGGTTCGAGGACATGGCCCAGGTCAGCGTCATCGACAGCGGTCCCGGCATCGATGCGACGGCGGCCGGCAAGGTGTTCGAGCCGCTGGCCAGCCACAAGGAATATGGACTGGGCGTGGGGCTGCGCATCAGCCGCAGCCTGATCGAGGCCCACGGCGGCCGGCTGTGGGTCGAGCCCCACACACCCGGCGGCATCTTCCATTTCGTTCTACCCTTCGCCCCATGAACCAGACCGTATTCATAGTCGACGACGACGCCGCGATGCGTGATGCCCTGGCCCAGTTGCTGGAGACGGCCGGCCTGCAGGCGGAGACTCACGCCGACGGCCCCGCTTTCCTGGCGGCCTGTGAGGCAGACCGTCCCGGCTGCCTGTTGCTGGACGTGGCCATGCCGGGCATGACCGGGTTTGAAGTCCAGGCGGCACTGAACGCGCGCGGCCTGACCATTCCCACCATCTTCCTCACCGGCCACGGCGACATCCCCATGGCCGTACGGGCGGTGCAGGCCGGCGCCGTGGATTTCCTGGAAAAGCCCATTCAGGGCGCCGCACTGCTCGAACGGGTGCAGCGGGCCCTGGCGCTGGACCTGGAATGGCGCCAGACACAGGGCCGCACCCAGGCCATCCAGCAGCGCTATGCGCGCTTGAGTTCACGCGAACGCGAATGCATGGCACTCATTGCGTCCGGCCTCACCAGCAAGGAGGTCGCCCGGGAATTGGGCATCAGCCCGCGCACGGTGGAAGTCCACCGTACCCATGTCATGCACAAGATGGGCGCCGTCAACCTGGCGGATCTGGTCAACATGGCCGCTTGCTGCAAACCCTGAGCCCGAAAATCGCGGCGACGGCGGCCCTCCCATAGGTCCCTCGCAAGATTCAACCCAGATTGTTCATTCGGGCGAGATGCTTTGCGTAGGGTGCACTCCGTGCACCTTCGGGTGTCAATCGGTGCACGGAGTGCACCCTACGCACCATAAATCGTCTAATGAACAATCTGGTTCAAGAGGCTTGCTGTGTTTTGTGTGAGGCCCGCCTTCGGGCCGAAGCCGTGAAAGCGCGAAAATCGGGGCGCGGGCGCCGCTCCTATCAGGTCCATGGCCCTGAGCAAGGGAACCCGCCCCGGGCCGAAGCCGTTTTTTGCCATCACATCCCTGTTTCCTCCTTGTTACGGTACTGCTACGTGGTTTCACTGAGTGTCCGCACGGATGATGCCGCGGCGCCATAACCGGTACTCTTTGCCTGTCGATTGACCCATGGCCGCTGGTACATTCGGACCGGCCTCGCTATCGGGTTCGCCAAATCAAAAGGTAAAAAGGTAAAGAGGAAAGATCATGGCCAAACATGTCGAACCAATTGCCTTGTCGAACGGCACCGGTTTCCGCCACGAACAGCCTGCATACGCAGCAACGGTAAAACATTTCCTTGACGTGTCACGGGCGTACCTGGCGCGGCGCCCACCGGATTTCGTGCTGGAAATCCGCCATCTTTCAAGCGGGGTATGTGCTTTGTCATCGACCGGCCCCCGCCATCCTGTACAACTATTCCAGATTGGAGGCGAGCATGTGGCACGATAATTTTCATGATCCAGAGACGCATTACCGCGCACCGGAAAGCGCTGCCGATATCGATGCGCCGCAAACCGGCGGGGAGACTGCATCCGGGATTCATGGCGAGGACGAGTATGCCCTGGACATCACCCAGCGCTATTTCGAAGACATCAGCCGCCTGCGGATATTGAAGGCCGACGAGGAGCAGGCATACGCCCGGCGTATGCGCGATGGCGATGAAGAGGCACGCGAGGTGCTGATCACCCACAACCTCAGGCTGGTCGTATATGTCGCCAAGCGCTATCTGGGACGCGGCCTGCCGCTGCTGGACCTGGTCGAGGAAGGCAATCTGGGACTGATGCACGCCCTGGAGAAATTCGATCCCGATCGCGGCTTTCGCCTGTCGACTTATGCCACCTGGTGGATCCGGCAATCCGTCGAGCGCGCCCTGATGAACCAGTCGCGCACCATCCGCCTGCCGGTGCATGTGGTCAAGGAACTCAATGTCTGCCTGCGTGCCCGCAGCAAGCTGGACAAGATGGGCGTGTCGGACCCGGGGGCGGAGGCAATCGCCCGCCTCACGGGTAAATCCATCGAGGCGGTGCGCAGGGTCATGCAACTGAACCGGCCGCCTGTCCCTCTCGATGCCCCCCTCGATATCGATCCCGACCTGTCACTGGGCGAAGCCATCGCCGACGAGCGTTGCGTGCCCCCCGACGAGCACCTGTATCAAGACCAGCTTGAAGGGTTCGTGACGGAATGGCTGGCCAAACTTTCGGACAAGCACCGCTGGGTGATCGAGCGGCGCTTCGGGCTGAACAATCAGGACGTGGCCACCCTGGAAGAACTGGCCAGGGACCTCAAGGTCACGCGCGAGCGGGTCCGGCAGATCCAGGTGGAGGCACAGAAAGAACTGGCCGTCGGCCTCAGGGAAAAGGGCGTATTCAAAGAGAACTGGCTGTCATGACGCTCCGCGCGAACGAAGTCCGGGCGGCCGCCGGATCATGAGCCGCATACTGATTGCCCTGCATGGCCATCTGGTCAAACGGTCGGTGCTGAATGCCGTCTTCGAATACTGCATGAAGATGAAATTCAAGGTCAACGTCCTGCTGGTGGACGATGAAGATGCGCCGTCGCCGGTGCTGGCGGATTTCCTGGCCCGGTTGAAGCAGGCCGGGCTGAATGGCTGCCTGTACCGGCAGGCGGGATGTCTCGGTCAGGCTGTGCTGAAACATGCGAGTCATCACAAGGACATTCGCCTGATCCTGGTGGACAGCATGAAAAACTGGGGCTCCAGAGTCCCCTTGAGAGCCCTGTCGCAACCCGTTGGTCTGTTCAGCGGCGTTGTGGCCTCCTGATGGCGACCAGCCGTCAGGCAGCGGGGCAACGGAAAGGATGCCATGAATCGTCTAATTCAATACAGGGATCACTCCATGCCTGGCGCTTCGAGGCCGACATCGGACGAGCGCGCGCTGGACACGCATCTTCCGGACGCTTTTGAGTATTTTCCCGACGCGCTCATTCTGGCCGATGGCGAAGCCCGGATTTCCTACCTCAATCCGGCAGCGGAGCGGCTGCTCGGCCTGTCACTGGGAAAAGCACGCGGCCATCTGCTCGACAAGGTGCTCACCCTGCAGGACGGGGAGACCCGGCGATCCATTCAAATAGACGACTTCCCCGATCGGCACACCTCGTTTTCCGGGACGTTCCATCTGCTTGTACGCAACGGGGGCGGCGCCATTCCCGTGCAATGCAGCGTCGCGCTGACCCGAAACGGTTCCGGGGCGACGGACAGCTACATGATCGTGCTGCGCAATGCCAGCGGCCTGCAGCAATACATCGACAAGCTGGTGGCGCAGTCGATGCACGACGAGCACTCGCGCCTGCTGCGGCGCGCCGAACTGGTCAAGCGCCTGTGGCGCCTGCTGCAGGAGGCCGACGGCGACGAGACCCAAGCCTTCCTGTACCTGGATCTGGACAACTTCAAATCCGTCAACGACACGGCCGGGCACGCAGCGGGCGACCTCGCCATCCGCCAGATCGCGGCGCGCCTCAAGGACGTGGTGCGCGGCCGCGACACCCTGGCGCGGCTGGGCGGGGATGAATTCGGCCTGCTGCTGGAGCGCTGCCCGGTGGAGCGCGCGCGCCAGCGTGCCGAGCAATTGCATCGAGCGGTGGAATCCTATGCCCTGCACTGGAACGGCGAAACCTTCCGCCTCGGGGTCAGCATCGGCCTTGCCCTCTTCAAAACGCGCAACCACAGCCTCAATGCCATTCTGGCCGCGGCGGATGCAGCGTGCTACCAGGCCAAGCGCAACGGCTGCGATGGGCCCCACATCCAGGAAGTCGCACTCGACTGAGGCCCGGTTCGCCGCGGGCCGGGTCAAGGCGGCACGCCATTCGGGGCGGGGGAGTCCCTCCCTCGGGTTCCCGGCAAGAGGGCAGCCAGATATTTACGAGATAACGAAATGGAGAAAATTTATGCAGGACAACCATACCTGGGCGGTGGTGCTGGCGGCCGGTGAAGGCAAACGCCTTGCGGCGCTAACGATGGATGAAGAGGGCAGGCATGTGCCCAAGCAATTCTGCTCGCTTCACGGCGGACCCTCGCTGTTCGGACTTGCGCTGACGCGGGCAAGGGCCGTCGTTCCCGACGATCGTGTCTGCGCGGTCGTTGCAAAAGGGCATGAGCGCTGGTGGCGTGAAAACCCCCATGACATCCGCCCGGACAACCTGATCGTCCAGCCGCGCAACCGCGGCACGGGCAACGGCGTGCTGCTTGCGCTCGCGTACATTCTCAAGCGTGATCCCCAGGCCCGGTTGATCTTCCTCCCCGCCGACCATCACGTGCTGGACGAGGAAACCCTGATTCAGGCCATGTCTTCCATGCTTGCCGGAATGCCGGCCCGGGCCAGGGAAATCTTCCTGCTGGGGATCGAGCCTGATGAAGCAGACCCGGAACTGGGCTACATCATCCCGCAGAAGGCGACCCGACAGGATGCGCAAGGGGTACGGCATTTTGTCGAGAAGCCGTCCCGCGCCGTGGCGGGCAAGCTGATTCAAGAAGACGCCCTGTGGAACAGCGGCATTTTCGCCGCGGCGGGCGACCTCCTGCTGGATCTGTTCAAGATGCGCTTTCCGAACCACGCCCACAGCATCGACAACACCACGGCGAGGATAGCCGACCCTGCCAATCCGCCCTGGACACTGGGCCATCTGTATCAGCAGATTCCGGACGTCGATTTCTCGCATCACATCCTGCAGCTCCAGGTCGCGGATTTGCGGGTGGTTCCGGTGCCGCAATGCGGCTGGTCGGATCTCGGCACGCCGTACCGGGTAAGCGAACGGCTGAACCTGATTTCCGGCAACCGCTTCAGCGCCAACGACTCTTTTGACGATGCGATTTTCCTCGATCTGGCGGACACGGCAACCAGGGCAAACGAACGCGAGCGCGTTACCCGGGCGGCAATGTAAGCGGATTGCCCATCGGCGCGATGAACCGCTGAGACCATCATGAGCGCCCCAAGCGATATCTCGTCGGTCTGGGAAGAGCTTGCCCGCGCCGGCGGCCGCATCGTCTATCTGGTGCTGGATGGCGCCGGCGGCCTGCGCGACGGCGCCAACGGGAAGACCGCCCTGGAAATGGCTCGCACGCCGAATCTCGACCGGGTCATGCGCGACTCGGCATGCGGCTTGCTGGAACTGGTCGGTCCCGGCATCACGCCTGGCAGCGGCCCCGGCCATTTGGCGCTGTTCGGCTACGATCCGCTGCGCTTCCGTCTGGGCCGGGGCGTGCTGTCCGCGCTCGGCATCGGCTTCGATCTGCGCGAGGGCGATGTGGCGGCGCGCATCAACTTCGCCACCGTCGATGGCGAGGGCCGTGTCACCGACCGTCGCGCCGGCCGCATTTCCAGCGAAACCAATCGCCGCCTGTGCGACAGGCTGCGGAATGCCGTCCGGCTGGATTTCGACGGCGAGTGGTTTCTGGAGACCGTCGCCGAGCATCGCGCCGTGCTGGTGCTAAGAGGCGCCAATCTGGCGGGAGATATCCAGGATACGGATCCACAAGCCACCGGCGTCCCCCCTCGCGAACCGGTGGCCCTATCCGCCGCGGCACGGCCGACGGCGGAACTGGCGCATGCCTTCATCGGACAGGCGCGCGATGCGCTTGCCGGCGAAAAAAGCGCCAACGCCGTCCTGCTGCGCGGATTCCACCGCCATGCACCGCTGCCGACCTTGCAGGCGCGCTTCGGCCTCAAGGGGCTGTGTATCGCGCAATACCCCATGTATCGCGGCCTCAGCCGGCTGCTCGGCCTGGACGTGGCGGCGCCCCCGGAAGGCCTCGACGCCGCCTTCGGCCTGCTCGCAGAGCGCTTCGGAGACGGCCACGATTTTTACTTCCTGCATGTAAAGGGGACCGACAAGCACGGCGAGGATGGGAATATGCAGGGCAAGGTGGCCGTCATCGAAGCGGTGGACCGGCTGCTGCCCGGCCTGCTCGATCTGCAGCCCGATGTGCTGGTGGTGACCGCGGATCATTCGACCCCGGCTGTGATGGCCGCCCACAGCTGGCATCCGGTTCCGGTGCTGATCCGCGCCGCCAGCGCGCGGGCCGACGGCATCGGCCATTTCGACGAATATGCCTGCCGCGGCGGCGGCCTCGGGCTGCGCCCCGGCCTGCATCTCATGGGGCTGGCACTGGCCCATGCCGGCCGGCTGAACAAGTTCGGCGCCTGAATAAATCGAAACAAGAGTGGCTGTAAGCCGATTAATCGGCAACAACCATGCACTGCCGACTTGCACAGGCCACCACCAACAGCCGCATGGCTGTTTACGCCGATCATCCCGCCCTGTTTGCGGCCGAAGGCACATGTCCGGGAAGGCGTATCTCCGCAATCAGGGGCAGGTGGTCGGAGGCGACGCGCGCCAGTTCGGAATGGGGAACCTCGATGCCGCGCACTTCAAGTCCGGGGCTGATGAAGATGTGGTCGATGCGCATGCGCGGAAGGCGGCTGGAAAAGGTGGCCTGGGGGCGGTGGTGTTTCGCCTCGGCTTGAGCATCCCTGAGCGGACTACCGAGCCGGCGGCACACCGCCGATGACGGCAATGCGTTGAAGTCGCCGCACAGGATCACCGGTTCCCGGCACTGTTCGTGCGCCAGCCAGTCGCTGCCGAGCAGGGCCGCGGCCTGCGCGATGCGTTCGCGCGGGTAGAGGCCCAGATGGGTGTTGATGACCTGAATTTCCCTGCCGTGCAGGTCGACGGCAACCCAGAGTGCGCCGCGCGGTTCGAGGCGAGGCTTGCCGGCGAGCCCGGGCAGTGGACCGGCCTTGACCAGGCGCTGCGGCAGGTGCGTCAGGATGGCATCCCCGTAGCGTTCTTCCTCCAGGTGCATGGCCGGGTGAAAGTGGAATTCCATCTCCAGGTAACGGGCGATCCGGTGCGCCTGATCCATGCCCAGGCTGCGCGGACGGCCCACGTCCAGTTCCTGCAGCGCCACCACGTCTGGCCGGGCGCGGGCGATCACGCGGGCGATGCGCTCGGCATCGAGCTTGCCGTCCATGCCGACGCAGCCGTGCACGTTGTAGGTCATGACGCGAAGGGTGTCCGTCCGCGCCGCGGCAACCCGTTTGCCGGCACGGCGGGGCTGCTGCCCGGGGCGCCCCAGGTGTCGCAGCGCCGCGTTGCGCAGGTCGATCGGCCGCAGATACTCATGTTCGCGTGCCGCCAGCGGCGTGTCCGCGGGAAGCAGGGCGAAGCCGTGGGTTTCTTCCGGCGAGGCGCCGGCGTGCGCGCCGTTCTCCATGGCAAAGCTCATCGGCGCCACGCCGTCGCGCCAGCCGAGCAGGACGAGGTCGCCGGCCTCCGCATGCTCGCACAGGCGCACCAGGTCCTCGCCGATTGAATCGAGAAACGGATGCTGTGCGCCAAATAGCGCGGCGCGGTCCCGCGGCAAACGGAATTCGCCGGCATCGGTGCGGGCGCACAGCGTGCCCGGAGCCGTCACGCTGAGCACGAGCGGAACCTTGTGCGTGCGCGCCAGCTCGCGGGCGACAGAATCGCGCGCGTCGCCGTCCATGTCATGCGGCAAATAGACATGGCCCACCGGGCCGAGGGCGGCGACGAGCGGGTGCTGCTCGTCCGCTTCCTCGCCATTGATGCCGAGCACCGAAAACAGGCGCTGAAGCTTCCGTCCGCCCAGAAAGCGAACCCGCTGCGTCTGGATGCCCCCCGCGTTTTGGGTGCGAACATTCAGCCCCGTGGCGCCCAGTTTCTCGAACGCCGCCGTCACCGCATCCTCCAGGCTATAGCCCTGGACCTGCGGATAGGACCGGACGGCGGCCTGCCCGTGGTCGGAATAGACCCAGACTTCGTAGTGCCGCCATGCCGAATGGCTGGCGGCGCGCCACAGGCGGGCGACGGCGTCGTCGATCCCCTTCAGCGTCCAGTGGGCAAACAGCGAGCGCGGGCCGCGGCGGTGCGACTGCTCGTCGTAACCGAGGAAGTTGATGTGGATGACGGGCAGGCCGCGGCTGATATCGATCTTGCCGCCGATGACGCAGAGCTCGCGCAGCAGGATGGAGATGGCGGCCCGGGTGGGAACGAATTTCAGTTCCTTGAAGAAATCCTGCCCCGCGACCAGGCCGCGCACAAAATCGTGCAGCGCCAGCCCCAGCTCCATCACCAACAGCACGGCGACGCGCAGGAAACTGTAGAAGTTGCTGAGCAGGAACGCCAGCAGCACCAGCGGATTGGCCGCACGAAACGTCGGCCCCCACCCCATCGACGAGGGACAGAAATGCGATTCCGCGGCGCCGCCGGTGTAGTTGTCCGAGTAGGCGCTGCCGTCCTTGAGCAGCGCCTCGTTGCCGTTGCCCGCGTGCAGCGCCTCGATGCGCGCCGCCGTGTCCGGTTCGTACATGCGCACGATCCGGCGCGATTCGCGGTCCCTGAAGGAGAATGCCGGGACGGCGCCTTTGACGCCATAGAAGAGTTCGGCCTGGACCGCGGGCGTCGTCGACGGCAGGCCAGAATAGTGGTCATGCAACCGATAGTGCTCGCGCCTGAGCAGCCGCCGCAGGAACGGCAGTTCGCCGCGTTTCAGGGCGCGCTCGAACTGCGGGTGCGAAAGTCCGTCGATCTGGATCATGATCAGCCCCGGCCGTGTCGGCGATCCTTCCGACACGGGCAGGCGCAGCAGACGCGCCAGCCAGACGCTGCGGCTGAGGCTGCGGCGCAGGCGCCGGAAAAGAGTCTCGATTCGGCTGAGCATCGGCTATCCGCCCGCACTCAAACCCGAACGCATCAGTCTTCCTTGTCGGAAAACAGGCCGGCGCCGAGGGCCGCATCGCCCGCGCCGGCCACGCTTTTCAGAATGTCCCACTCCGTCCTGATCGCGGTCATGACCTCTTCCCAGGCGCTCACGTCCTCACCCGAGCCGCCGGTTTTTCCAGGTTTGAGCGCTTCGTAGCAGGCCAGGGCCTTGTCCGCCGAGCGGGGCATGGAAAAGGCCCCGGCGGTTTCGAGTGCGGCCTGTTTCAGGTCGCGCAAGGATTCGGCAGGCAGCGCGGCCACCCACTGCAGGGCGGCGCTGAATGCCGCGGACGTCGTCTCGCGCAGCAGGCGGCCGTTATGCCGGTCCCGCACCACTTCCCGGACGCCGGACGCATCCAGGGCGACGACCGGCAGGCCGGCCGCCATGGCTTCGGTCAGCACCATGCCCTGCGTCTCGCTGGTCGACGCGAAGGCGAACAGGTCCATGGCGTGCAGGGCGTCGGCCAGTTCCTGCTGTTTCAGGATGCCGCCGACATGCAGCCGCGCTTCGAGTCCGGCCCGGGAAAACACGTCGCGCATGGCGGTTTCGGAGGGGCCGCTGCCGATCACCAGAAAATGCGCGCGCGGGTGACTGCCGACAAAGTCGGCGACCGCCTGCGCCAGGAATTCCAGGTTCTTTTCCGGCGCCAGGCGGCCCAGGTGACCGACCACGAAGGCGTCCGCCGGAATCCCCATCTGCCGTCGAAAGGCGGGACCGTCGCCGTGCGCGAAGTGTTCCAGCCGAACCCCGGTGGGCACCACCGCAATCGGCGTGACGACCCCGCGCTGCAGCAGCAGGTCGCGGATGCTCTCGCTGGGTGCGAACACCTGATCGGCGAGGTTGGCGTAGCGAGTGGCGAGTTCGATCGTAAAGCGCTTCAGCGCGGGGGAGTCGCCGGGAACATAGTGGGTGTAGCGCTCATACAGGGTGTGGTGGGTGAACACCAGCGGCAGGCCCCGGCGGCGCGCGATCCGCACCGCGGTCATGCCGAGCAGGAAGGGGTGCTGGGAGTGCACGATGTCGGGGCGGAAGGCATCGAGCGTGTCGGACAACGGCGGGTGGATCGGCAGCACCACCGAGAAGTCGCTGGCGTTGAAATTCTGGATCGCGGGAATGCGCACCACGTCGATCTCGTCCCGCGGCATGTCGGGAAACTCGGGCGCCACCACCAGCACCCGGTGCCCGCGCGTGCGGTATTCCTCGGTGAATGCCGCCACCGAGCGCGCCACCCCGCCGACATGCGGGGTGAAGGTGTTGGTGAGGATGAGGATGTTCATGCGCTCGCATCCCGTCTGACGAGAACCACCGAGCCGGCGCCGGCTTGCGGGGTGACCGGCGCGTAACCGGGCAGGCGGACCTCGATCGGCGGCGCGCTGCGATGCCAGTCGGCCTGCCATTCGACGCGCGGCGGATTGCCGGGAACCGGCGTGATGCCGATCGATACCGTTCCAAATGTGGTCGGCGCGGGGCCGAAGCGGATCGGCGCGGCCTGGTCGAGCCAGCGCGCGGGAATTCCCGCGCACAGGATGAGGCCTTCGCCTTCCTCGCGCACGAAGCAGTTGCGGATCATCAGCAGCCACTCGGCGGCGGCCCAGACATGGTGGCCGTCGCCCATGCAGCCGCCGCCGGTGTGCGGATGGATCGCCTCCGGCCACTGGCCGGTCGGCGAAGCGAGGGCGGCGACCGCATCCATCAATTCGAGATGGCGCGGGTCGCCGGCGCGCAGCAGCACCTGGGCGACGTGCAGGGTGAGGTAGGCGTTGAGGCCGGAATGGATCATGTCCTGGTAGAACGCGCCCTTGACGAAACAGCGGTCGAGCAGGAACCCGACGCAATCGAGCAGGCGGGGGGCGTCCTGCGCAGCGAGTTGCACCGGGTAGCCGCACGCCAGCGAGCCGATGGCGCCGGCATCCAGACGGCGATAGGGCGACGCCGGCATGGCCGGGCGGCCGAGCCGTTTTTCGCAGCCGGCCAGGCTGGTCTCCACCGCCGCCGCAAAATCGTCGGCGGCCTGCGCGAATTCCCGGCTGTGGGCGGGGTCCATGTCCGCCAGCATGGCCGCCGCCGCGCGCAGGCCGGCGATTCCCCAGAAATCGTCCCAGTAGTAATAGTCGTTGGGCCCCAGGTGTTCGGCGCTGAAGCCGGCCGGCAGCAGCCCGGCGTGCGGCGCGTCCAGATCGTCGCTGAGCCGCTTGCGCATGATCCAGCGGGCGCCGCGCCGGATCGGGCCGAGCCATTCGGGGGCGGGAGGGCGATTGGTCAGGGCGAAGAAGCGCTGCAGGATCCACAGCACCTCGCCGTTGGCGTCCCATTCGCCCTCCTGCGAACGGAAATACCCGAGCGTCGTCTGTCGCGCCGGGAAGCGCGCTAGCGCGCGTTCGGCGCGATCCGTGAGGCCGGCGCAGAGCAGGGCATGGATGATGAAGGCGGCATCGCGAAACCAGAACCGCTTGTAGGTGTAGGGGCCGGGGTAGACGTCATCCGGCGAATGCAGGATCAGCGAGGTGACCGCGGCATCGTAGAGGAACTGGTAACGCGGCTCCGGACAGGTAAGCGTGCAGCGACCTCGCCGCGCCGACTCCCAGGCATGAGCGGGGAGGGGGTCGGCTCCGGTGGCCGGCAGCGGGATGCTCGCGGTGATTTCGGCGTCTTCTCCGGCCTTGACCGGGAACAGCGCCGCCGCGGTGACCATACCCACGCCGCAGGTGCCTTCGGTCTGATCGTCCCGATCCCACAGATGAATGAACACATCCCCGTGGCGGTAATCGGAGACGTGATGCCGCGCGGCGGCGCTGCCGAATTCGACCCGTTGGTCGTCGTCGATGATCCAGGCATCGCGCGCCGGCGACAGGCCGACCCGGTGGATGAAGCTGATGCCTTCCGGGTTTGCCGGGCGCAGCGCCAGCACCAGCCAGGCGGCGCTGTCGGCCCGCGCCCGCAGATTCAGCTTGCAGACCGGGACGCCCGATTCAAACTCGACCCAGGCGCTGCTGACCAGCGCCAGCCCGGTCGTTTCCGTTCCGGTGGTGATGCGAACGCCGGCATCCATGTCCTGCCGCTGGCGGCAATCGGCGGCCCGCGAGGGCAGCAGGCAGCGCCCGTCCTCCGCCAGCAGCCAGCCGTCGAGCGACCAGCCGTCGAGCAGGGGGGTCAGCAGCCCGCGCGGATCGACGATCGGCAGTTCCGGGCAATCCGGATAGCCGACCGCGGTCCAGTTGCGGTGGGTGAGATTGACATGGGTGATGGAAAAGGCGCGCGGGATGAAGGATACGTCGAGCGGGTCGAACTGGCGTTCGATCCAGTAGGGCCAGACCCAGTCCAGGTTGTGCTGGATGACCCGGCTGTTGATCAGGCCGCGGGCATGGAACACCACGCCGGCGCGCAGCAGTTCGATCGGCTCGCCCACTTCGGACGGCTGGGCGAAGCTGTGCAGCCGCGCCAGGAGGGCAATGGGGTCCAGGAAGCCCTGGCGGCGCGCGGCATACCGCACGACAAAGCGCCAGGGCAGCCATTTCATCCAGCTCACGGCACGTCCTCCTCGATCGCGCCTTGTTCCGCATAGCGGGCCAGCGCCCGGCGCGCGAGCCGGCTGAGGATGACGACCGCGAGCACGGCGGCGACGAAGCCGGCGCCGTAAAGGGTCCATTCCAGCGGCGATCGGTCCGCGCTGCGCGCGCCGAGGGTGGAGAGATCGGCGGCGATCGAGCCGAGATACACGTTGTGGATCGAAAAGGGAATGAAACCCAGCAGCGAGCCGCCGACGTACCCGCGCAGGGAAAACGGCGTCAGCCCGAAAAAATAGTTGGAGAGCTTGCCGGGAAAGAACGGGATCAGGCGCGTCAGCAGAACGATCTTCCAGCCGTGCGGCGTCAGTTCGTCGCTCACCAGCCGGAGCCGGCTGCGGGCCATAATGAACCGTCTGGCGCGTTGCCCGAACAGGTAGCGTGCGATGAGGAAGGCCAGCGTCGCCCCGAACGTCGTGCCCGTCACCACGTAGACGGACCCTTCCACGACGCCGAACACAAACCCTGCGCCGGTGGTGAACAGCACCCCCGGCAGCACCAGCACCACCACCGCCGCCATGATCAGGATGAACAGCAGCGGCGCCCACGCACCCTGCGCGTCGAACCACCGCAGCAGGTGCAGCACCTGCTCGTGCGCGCCGAAATGGATCATCAGGGCGAGCGCCGCGGCGACGAACAGGATGCTGGCCGCAATCGCCCACAAGGGCGACTGGATGCGGCTGCCGGGTGATTTCTTCGAGGTCGGTTTCGTCATCTGCCGATTCTTTAGGAGACGATAAATCATTCATTTTTGTCATTGCGAGCGCAGCGAAGCAATCCAGTGCATTTGATCAAGCAGGCGTTCTGGATTGCTTCGCTGCGCTCGATGACGGCCATGTCGAGTGAATGGGCGTGAGTCCCGTGTCACGTGAAGATCCCTTACAGCGGTTCTCGTCGCCGGGATGGCCGTCTCGTTGCACAATGGGCGTATAGGCCCAGCGTAGACCAAAGCTGTCCGAATGCGCGTTGCGCGCCCTTTTTGCCGGGATGCGAACCGGGGCAGGGGAACGGAATTTTACGCCCGGAACTGGTCGCTCAAGCGCGCCAGCGCTCGTGCAGTTTTCGATGTTCCTGCTGGTGATGATCATGACCTCGTCGCTCCGCCTTAGCCGAGCGAGCGGCCGGCAAGGCTCGCCAACTGATTTCCCGGCGTCGACTATCTTGAATAAGAGGGCGAGATGCTTTGGGCAGGGTGCGCTCTGTGCACCGATTGACACCCGAAGGCGCACGAAGTACATCCTGCGCGCCATAAACCGTCTAATGGGCAATCTGGGCTAAAACAAGGAGCACGACATGGCAGTGGGCGAAATTTGCAACCGTGAGGTGGTGATTGCGAAGAAGGCGCTTTCGGTGGTGGACGCGGCGCAGTTGATGCGCAAGCACCACGTGGGTGACCTGGTCGTGGTCGAGGAAAAAAACGGCCGCAGGCATCCCGTCGGCATCGTCACCGACCGCGACATCGTGGTGGAAGTGGTGGCGGCGGGGGTGAATCCGGACGCGCTCAAGGTGGGCGACATCATGGGCCCGGAAGTGGCGACCGTGCGCGAAAGCGAAGGCCTGTTCGAGGCGCTGCGCTACATGCGCGGCAAGGGCGTGCGGCGCATGCCGGTGGTCGACCGGGACGGCGGCCTGGTCGGCATCCTCACGCTGGACGATCTGCTGGGCCTGCTGGCGGAGGAGATGACCGAACTGGCGAAGCTGGTGTCGCACGAGCGGCAGCGCGAAGCGGCCAGCCGTGCTTGAGGCGCGGAAATTCAGGTTTGCCCTGGCTTGCGGCAAGCGTGGCCCGAGGGACACGCCGCGGCATCAGTCGAGGACGAACGTGACCTTGAGGACCACCCGGTATTTCACGATTTTCCCGCTCTCGACGACGACCGACTGTTCCTTCACCCATGCGCCCTGGATGTTGCGCACGGTCCTGGCGCCGGTCTCGATGCCCTGATTAATGGCGTCTTCGAAGCTGCTGGTGGATTCGGAACTGATTTCGATGATTTTGGCGACTGACATGGTGTCCTCCTCGTGGCCACTGCCGCGCATTGCGGCAGGTCATTGACCAATATAGTCGAACGAACGGGCGGCTCGCGTAGACCATGAGCCATCTCCATATCGGCACCTCGGGCTGGTCCTACGACCATTGGGAAGGGCCGTTCTATCCGGAGGGGCTTGCCGCCGGGAAAAGGCTCGTCCACTACGTCGGACGCTTCTCCAGCGTGGAGATCAACACCAGCTTCTACCACTTGCCGGCGGCGGCGACCGTGGACCAGTGGCGCGACGCGGTGCCCGCCGGCTTCGTGTTCAGCGCCAAGGCCAGCCGCTACATTACCCACATGAAGAAGCTCAAGGACCCGCATGAAACCGTGTCCCCCTTCCTGCAGACCGTCGACAATCCCTCGCGGCGTGCACGTTCAAGGCTTGCCGCCGGCGCTCAAGCACGACGCGCATTAGCACCTATTCTTAATAATCATTACTCGCCCGGCACTTCAACGCGGAACAAAAAGGGCCCATGGAAGAAGACCCGCTCTGGTACAAGGACGCGATCATCTACGAGCTGCACGTCAAGGCATTTTTCGACTGCAATGGCGACGGTGCGGGCGATTTCCCCGGGCTGATCGCCAGGCTCGATTACCTGCAGGAACTGGGGGTGAACACGCTATGGCTGCTGCCGTTCTACCCGTCGCCTGGTCGCGACGACGGCTATGACATTTCCGACTATCACAACGTCCATCCGGACTTCGGCGAGATGGCGGATTTCCGGACCTTCATCGACGAAGCCCATCGCCGCGGCCTGCGCGTGATCACCGAACTGGTGATCAACCACACCTCGGACCGGCATCCCTGGTTCCAGGCGGCGCGCCGGGCGCCGCCCGGATCGGTCAAGCGCGATTATTACGTGTGGAGCGACAGCGCCGCGAAGTACGCCGGCACGCGCATCATTTTCACCGATACGGAGAAATCGAACTGGACCTGGGACGAGACCGCGCAGGCGTATTACTGGCATCGCTTCTTTTCGCACCAGCCCGACCTCAACTTCGCCAATCCGCATGTGTTCAAGGCTCTGATGCACGCGATGCGCTTCTGGTTCGACGCCGGGGTGGACGGCATGCGGCTGGACGCGGTGCCCTACCTGTGCGAGCGCGAGGGCACCCACAACGAGAACCTGCCGGAGACGCATGCGGTGATCCGGCAGATGCGCGCCGAACTCGACCGCCACTACACGAACCGCATGTTCCTGGCGGAGGCGAACCAGTGGCCGGAGGACGTGCGCGAGTATTTCGGCG
Organism: Thiobacillus sp.; assembly: GCA_021166845.1. Classification (GTDB taxonomy): domain Bacteria; phylum Pseudomonadota; class Gammaproteobacteria; order Burkholderiales; family Thiobacillaceae; genus Thiobacillus. The sequence continues at coordinate 19,201 of JAJPEP010000092.1, read as the reverse complement.
ACGGCGACGAATGCCACATGGCCTACCACTTCCCGCTGATGCCGCGCATGTACATGGCGATCGCGCAGGAGGACCGCCACCCGATCGTCGAGATCATGGAGCAGACGCCGGATATTCCGGACCGCTGCCAGTGGGCGGTGTTCCTGCGTAACCACGACGAACTGACGCTGGAAATGGTGACCGACCGCGAGCGCGACTATCTCTACCAGACCTATGCCAGCGACCCGCAGGCGCGCCTCAACCTCGGCATCCGCCGCCGCCTGGCGCCGCTGCTGGACAACGACCGCCATCGCATCGAACTGATGAACCTGCTGCTGATGACGATGCCGGGCTCGCCGATCCTCTACTACGGCGACGAGATCGGCATGGGCGACAACATCCGGCTTGGCGACCGCAACGGCGTGCGCACGCCGATGCAATGGGACGGCGGCGCCAACGGCGGGTTTTCCGCCGCCGATCCGGCGCGGCTTTTCCTGCCGCCGATCGACGATCCGGTCTACGGCTTCGGCGCGGTCAACGTCGAGTCGCAGCATCGCAACCCGTCCTCGCTGCTCAACTGGACCCGGCGCCTGATCGCCATGCGCCGCGCGCACCGGGCCTTCGGCCGCGGCAGCCTGCGCTTTTTGCGGCCCGGCAACCGCAAGATTCTCGCCTACCTGCGCGAGCACGAAGACGAGGCGATCCTGTGCGTGGCCAATCTGTCGCGCGCGCCGCAGGCGGTGGAACTGGACCTGTCCGCCTTCAGGCAGCGGGTGCCGGTGGAACTGATGGGCCGCAGCCGCTTTCCGCCGATTGGCGATCTGCCCTATCTGCTCACCCTCAGCGGGCATGGCTTCTATTCCTTCCGCCTGGCGACCGACGTCGAGGCGCCGCCCTGGCACGAGGAGCGCCCGGTGCCGCCCGACCTGCCGGTGCTGGTGCTGGTGGACACTGGCTGGCGCACGCTGTTCGCGCGCACGGAAGACGGCGAGGGCGTGAACCAGCTGATGGCGCGACGCGCACGCGAGCAACTCGAGCGCCAGATCATCCCGCGCTATTTGCAGGCGCAGCCGTGGTTCGCGGATCGCGACGCGGCGGTCGAGAAATACGCGTTCGACATGACGCGCGAATGGTCCGTGGAGTCGTGCAGCTGGCTGCTGGCGACGGTCTCGGTCGTGCTTGCCGGCGGCGAAATCCATCGCTACGCCATTCCGCTGGCGCTGGCCTGGGAGGACGATGACGAAGGCCGTGCCGCTGCGCTGCTGCACGCCACCCTGGCCAAGGTGCGGCGGCGCGCGCGCGTTGGCGTGCTGTTCGACGCCTTCTGGGACGACCGCTTCTGCTGCGCCGTGGTGTCGGCGATGGAACGCGGCGAGACGCTCGACCTTGACGATGGAAAACTCGAATTCAAAGCGACCGGCGCTTTAGCGGGATTTTCCTGCCCGGCGGCGGCGGACATTGTTCGCAGCGTCTCCGAGCATGGGCGCCTGCGGGTGAATTTCGGCAACAAGCTGGTGCTGAAGAGCTATCGATGGCTGCTGGAAGGCATGCATCCGGAACTTGAAATGTCGCGTTTTCTGACCGAAACGGCGCATTTTCCCCATATTCCCCAACTGGCCGGCACCGCGGAATATACGGACGCGCAGGGGCAATGCTCGACCGTGTCGATCCTGGAGCGCTACATGGAAAACCAGGGCGATGCCTGGGCGTACACGCTGGGTTATCTGGAGCGCTATCTGGATGCGTGCCGCGCCAGTCCCGAGCAACCGCCGGATGTCAACCACAGTGCCTACCTGGCGCTGATGAAGATGCTCGGCCAGCGCACGGCGCAATTCCACCAGGCGCTGGCCCTGCCCGACGAGTCGGGCGCCTTCGGCAGCGAGGCCGTCGGCGCAGGGGACATCGCCGACTGGGTCAAGACGGTGCGGCACGAGATGGAGGCGATGTACGAACGTCTGGATCAGGCATTGCCGCGGTTGCCGGACGCGGCGCAATCCATTGGCCTCGGTTTGCAAGCGGCAAGGCCGAAGCTCTACCGGCGCATCGTGCGGCTGGCCGGCATGCGGCTGGATGCGATGAAGACGCGCTGCCACGGCAACTATCACCTCGGCCAGGCCTGGCTGGTGAGCAACGATTTCCTGATCGCCAACTATGGCGGAGCGCCGGGACGCAGCTGGGCCGAGCGCCGCCGCAAGCACACGCCGCTGCAGGATGTGGCGGGCATGCTGCTGTCCCTGGGCATGGCAGGGGCCGCTGCGCTGGCCGAAGTAGCCGCCGATTCGCCGGAAACAGGCGCGGCGCTGCAGCGCCATGTCGACGACTGGGAACGGGCGGCGCGCCGGGCATTCTTCCAGAGTTACCGCAAGGCGATGGCCGGGCATCCGTCCTACCCGGCCGAGCCTGCAACCGCCGAGGCGCTGATGACGCTATTCCTCGCGGAAAAGGCAATCCTGCAGGTGAGCGACGCACTCGCGCGTCATTCGGCTGGCGTCGGCGCCGCCATGCGGCGCCTGACCCAGGTGGCGCAGCGCTGAAGGGAGCATGGACTTGACGACACGATGCCACGACATGCCATTCGGAACACGGGTCACGCCGGACGGCGTGCAATTCCGCCTGTGGGCGCCCGGCTGCGAGCGAGTGGGCCTGTGCATCGCCGGCGTGCCGCACGAACCAGTGCTGTCGATGACGGTCTGCAGCGACGGCTGGTTCGAGTTGACCGTGCCCGACGCCGGGGTCGGGACGCGCTACCGGTTCGAGGTCGGCGGCGGCCTGCGGGTGCCGGATCCGGCCTCGCGCAGCAACCCGGACGACGTGCACGGCGCCAGCGAAGTGGTCGACCCCGCGGCCTTCGACTGGCAGGACGAAGCATGGCGCGGACGGCCGTGGGAAGAGGCGGTGGTGTACGAACTGCACGTCGGCGCCTTCTCGCCCGAGGGGACTTTCGCCGGCGTGATCGAGCGGCTGGACTACCTGGTCGAACTGGGCGTGACGGCGATCGAGCTGATGCCGGTGGCGGATTTTCCGGGGGCGCGCAACTGGGGCTACGACGGCGCGCTGCTGTTCGCGCCGGACAGCCGCTACGGCCGGCCGGAGGACTTGAAGGCGCTGGTGCAGGCCGCGCACGCGCGCGGCCTGATGGTGCTGCTCGACGTGGTCTACAACCACTTCGGACCGGAGGGCAATTACCTCCATGTCTACGCCGGAAAGTTCTTCACCGAACGCCACCACACGCTGTGGGGCGCGGCGATCAACTTCGATGGCGCGGACAGCCGCCCGGTGCGCGAGTTCTTCATTCACAACGCGCTCTACTGGCTCACGGAATACCACTTCGACGGCCTGCGCCTGGATGCGGTGCACGCGATCATCGACGACTCCGTGCCGCACATCCTGACCGAGCTGGCAGCGCGCGTGCACGCCGCGCTCGGCCCCAAGCGCCGCGTCCATCTGGTGCTGGAAAACGATGCCAACGAGGCGCGCCATCTGGGCGCGGGGCGCTACGCCGCGCAGTGGAACGACGACATCCACCACGCGCTGCACGTCCTCGCCACCAGCGAGACCGACGGCTATTACGCGGACTATGCCGAGGCGCCCGCCCGCCACCTTGGGCGCTGCCTCGCCGAAGGCTACGCCTACCAGGGCGAGATTTCGACCTATCGCGATCGCACGGCGCGCGGCGAGCCGAGCGCGCAGCTGCCGCCGCAGGCCTTCGTCTCCTTTTTGCAGAACCACGACCAGGTGGGCAACCGCGCGTTCGGCGAGCGCATCGGCCAGCTTGCGCCGGCGCCGGCGGTGCGCGCGGCGGCCGCGGTCTATCTGCTGGCGCCGGCCATCCCGCTGCTGTTCATGGGCGAGGAGTTCGCGGCGACGACGCCGTTCCGGTTTTTCTGCGACTTCGGCGGCGAGCTGCGCGCGGCGGTGACCGAAGGGCGGCGGCGCGAGTTTCGCAAGTTCGCGCGCTTCGCCGATGCGGCGGCGCAGGCGGCGATCCCCGACCCCAACCAGGAAGAGACCTTCGCCGCCTCGAAGCTCGACTGGGATTCGCTCGGCGACCCGGTACGGGCGGACTGGCTGGCCTATTACCGGAAACTACTGCGGCTGCGTCGGGAAACCGTCGTGCCGCGGCTGCGCGGCATGGCCGGCCACGCCGGCGCGTTCGAGACGTTCGCCGCCGCCGGTCTGCGGGTGCGCTGGCGCCTCGGCGACGGCTCGACGCTGCGGCTGCTGGCGAACCTGTCGGGCGAGCCGGTCGATGCCGCCGCCCCGTCCGGGAAAATGCTGTTCGCCCTGGAAGCGGCGGAGCAGGGCGAGCTGGGGCCATGGTCGGTGCTGTGGACGCTGGAGGAATCGCCATGAGCATGCTGCTCGACCAGCTGTGCGAGCGCTGCGGGGTGCTGCCCGGCTACCACGACATCTGGGGCGGCTTCCATCGCACGCCCGACGCGACCCGACGCGCCCTGCTCGAGGCCATGGGGCTGCCGGCGAACAATGACGACGAGGCGGCGGCATCCCTGCGGGCGCTGGACCAGCGCGAGTGGGCGCGGCCGCTGGCGCCGGTGATGGTAGTGCGCGAGCCGGCGCTGCCGCATCGCATCGCCATCGCGCTGCCGCTGGCCGAGGAGAGGCAGGCGTTTCGCTGGCGCCTGCGGCGCGAGTCGGGCGCCGAAGACCGCGGCGAATGCGTGCCGGCGGATCTTGAAGCGGCCGGGCACTGCGACCTCGACGGCCAGGCTTTCGTGCGGCGGGTGCTGCCGCTGGACATGCCGGTGGAGCCGGGTTATCACCGCTTCATCCTCGAACGCGCCGACGGCCAGGGCGAGCCAGCCGGGATGTCGCTCATCGTCGCCCCCGCCGCCTGCTACGTGCCGCCGGCGATCCAGGGCGAGGGACGCGCGTGGGGTTTCGCGGCCCAGCTCTACGGCATCCGCTCCGAACGCAACTGGGGCATCGGCGACTTCGGCGACCTGCGCAACATGATCGAATTCTGCGCCGGGGTCGGGGCCGGCACCGTGCTGCTCAATCCGCTGCACGCCCTGTTCCCGGACGCCCCCGAGCACGCCAGCCCCTACAGCCCTTCCAGCCGCTCGTTCTTCAACACGCTGTACCTCGACGTCGAGGCCATCGCCGATTTCGCCGGGTGCGAGGAGGCCCGCGCGATGGTGCATGCGCCGCAGTTCCAGGCGCGGCTGCGCGCATTGCGCGCCGCCCCCCAGGTCGATTACCGCGGCGTGGCCGAGGTCAAAAAGCAGGTTCTCGAATGCCTGTACGAACATTTCCGCAGCGAGCACATCGAGCGCGACAGCGAGCGGGCGCAGGGCTTTCGCGCCTTCCAGGCGGCGCACGGCGAGGACCTGCGCAAACAGGCGCTGTTCGAGGCGCTGCAGGAACATTTCCGCGCGCGGGACAGCGCGGTGTGGGGCTGGCCGTCGTGGCCGGAAGCCTACCGCGACCCGCACGCCCCAGAGGTGGACGCCTTCCGCGAAACCCATCTGCAACGGGTGGAGTTTTTCGAATACCTGCAGTGGCAGGCGACCGGCCAGCTGGCCGCAGCCGGCACACGCTCGTGGGAGCTGGGGCTCGGCATCGGCGTGATGCTCGATCTTGCGGTCGGCGTGGCGGAAGGCGGCGGCGCCACCTGGCGACGGCGTGAACTCTACGCGCTCGGCGCCAGCACCGGCGCGCCGCCCGACCTGGTCAACCGCATGGGGCAGGACTGGGGCCTGCCGCCGTGGATCCCGCACCGCCTGGCCGACGCCGCCTATGCCCCGTTTATCGAACTTTTGCGTGCCAACATGCGCGACGCCGGCGCACTGCGCCTCGACCACGTGATGGGATTGCAGCGCCTGTTCTGGGTGGCGCGCGGCCTGCCGATCGCGGAAGGCGCCTACGTGCTGTATCCGTTCGAGGACCTGCTCGGCATCCTCGCGCTGGAGAGCCAGCGCAACCGCTGCCTGGTGGTGGGCGAGGATCTCGGCACGGTGCCGGACGCGGTGCGCGACGCGCTGCATCCGATGAATGTGCTGTCGACGCGTCTGCTGTATTTCGAGCGGCAGGACAACGGCCGGCTGCAGCCGCCCAAGGCCTACCCGGAAAACGCCGTGGCCGCGGTGACCACCCACGACCTGCCGACGCTGGCGGGCTTCTGGCAGGGGCTGGACATCGACCTGCGCGACCGCCTGCACCTGTTTCCGGACGACGAGGTGCGCAATGAGCAGGTGGTCACCCGCTCGGAAGACCGCGCGCAATTGCTGGTGGCGCTGGAAGGCGAGGGCGTGCTGCCGCCCGGCAGCGGGATGCAGCCGGTGGCTTTCCCCGAGATGACGCCCGAGCTGACGGTTGCGGTCTACACCTATCTGGCGCGGGCGCCGTCCAAACTGCTGCTGGTGCAGCTTGAAGACGCCTTCGGCGTGCACGAGCAGCCCAACCTGCCGGGCACCGTGGAGCCGGTCTATCCGAACTGGCGGCTGAAGATGCCGCTCAACCTGGAGGCATGGCATGACAGCCCCTGGCTGCAGGCCATTCTGCCGGCGCTGCGCCAGGCGCGCCCGGTGGTCCAGGTGTCCGGCCCGGCCGGCGGCGGCATGGGGGAGGGCGTGCGCCTGTGGATTCCGCGCGCGACCTACCGGTTACAGCTGAACCGCGATTTCAAACTGCGCCAGGCGACGGCGCTGCTGTCCTATCTGGACGAGCTCGGCGTCAGCCACTGCTACCTGTCGCCGATTTTCAAGGCGCGCCCCGGCAGCCGTCACGGTTACGACATCACCGACCACAGCAGCCTCAACCCGGAAATCGCCGACGCCGAGGATTTCGAGCAGTTCGTCGCGGGGCTGAAGCGTCGCGGCATGGGCCTGATCATCGACATGGTGCCCAATCACATGGGCATCATGGGCGCCGACAACAGCTGGTGGCTGGACGTGCTGGAGAACGGCCCGGCCTCCCGCTTCGCCGGCTACTTCGACATCGACTGGTATGCCATCGCCGGGGACCTGCCGGGACGGGTGCTGCTGCCGGTGCTGGGCGACCACTACGGCGCCGTGCTCGAAAGCGGCGAGCTCCGGCTCGCATTCGATGCGGAGGAGGGCGCCTTCAGCGTTCGCTACTACGAGCACCGCTTCCCGGTGGATCCGCGCGAGTACCCGCGCATCCTGAGCCACGACCTGGCACGCCTGCAATTGCGCCTGGGGGACGAGGATGCGGCGCTGCTGGAATTCCAGTCGCTGGTCACGGCCTTCGGCCATCTGCCGGGACGCGACAGCGCGGACCCGGAATCGGTGGCCGAGCGCACCCGCGACAAGGAAGTGCACAAGCGCCACCTGGCCGCGCTGTATGTGGGCAATGCCGACATCGCGCAGTTCGTCGACGAGAACGTGACGGCATTCAGCGGCACCGCGGCGCCGGGCGCCGAGGGTTTCGACCTGATGCACGAACTGCTGCAGGCCCAGGCCTACCGGCTGGCGTTCTGGCGCGTGGCCTCGGACGAGATCAACTATCGCCGCTTCTTCGACATCAACGACCTGGCGGCGCTGCGCATGGACAACCCCGAGGTGTTCGAGGCCACGCACAGCCTGGTGCGCGAGCTGCTGGCGCGCGGCTACGTGAATGGGCTGCGCATCGACCATCCGGACGGCCTCTATGACCCGAAGGCGTATTTCGGGCGCCTGCAGGCGATGGCGGCGGCGTCCGAGACGGACGCCGAAAACGCGCGGCCGCTGTACCTGGTGGTGGAGAAAATCCTTGCCGCCCACGAGCATCTGCCGGAGTCGTGGCAGGTTCACGGCACCACCGGCTACGACTTCGCGGCGGCGTGCGGCGGCCTGTTCGTCGACGCCGCCGCCGAAGCCCATTTCAACCGCATCTATCAGGGCTTCATCGGCTCGCATCCGGATTTCGACGAGATGGTGCGGGCCAACAAGCACCTGATCATGGAGACTGCGCTGGCGGGCGAGCTGCAGGTGCTGGCGACCCAGCTGACGCGGCTGGCCAAGGGAGACCGCCGCACCTGCGACTTCACCTTCAACAGCCTGCGTGGCGCGCTGGCCGAAATCGTCGCCGGCTTCCCGGTCTACCGCACCTACGTCGCGGACTGCGAGACCGCGCCGGACGACGCCCGCTACGTGGAGTGGGCGGTTGGCGTGGCGAAGAAGCGCAGCCGGGCGGCGGACACCAGCATTTTCGACTTTGTTCGAGACGTCCTGCTGGCGCGCCAGGGGCAGGGCCGCAGCGAGAACTACCGGCAGGCGGCGTGCGCCTTCGCCATGAAGTTCCAGCAGTACAGCAGCCCGGTGATGGCGAAGGCGGTGGAGGACACCACCTTCTACCAGTACACCCGGCTGCTGGCCCTGAACGAGGTCGGCAGCGAGCCGCACCGCTTCGGCGTGTCGCTGGCGGCCTTCCACCACGAGAACCAGGCGCGCGCGCGCCGCTGGCCGCACGCCATGCTGGCCGGCTCCACCCATGACAGCAAGCGCTCGGAGGACGTGCGGGCGCGGCTCGCCGCGCTCTCGGAAATGCCGGACGCGTGGCGTCACGCGCTGTCGCGCTGGAGCAAGCTCAACCGCAGCAAGCGCCGCAAGCTGGACAATGATCGCGCGCCCAGCCGCAACGACGAGTACCTGCTGTACCAGACCCTGCTCGGAATATGGCCGTTCGAGGCGGCGGACGCCGACGCGCTGGCCGGGCTGGCGCAGCGGGCCGAGGCCTACATGACCAAGGCCGTGCGCGAGGCCAAGGTGAACAGCTCGTGGATCAATCCGAACGCCGACTACGAGACGGCGACCGGCGATTTTGTCCGCGCGCTGCTGGCGCCCGAGCCGAACAACCTGTTTTTGCGCGACTTCGTGCCGTTCGCGCAGCGGGTCGCGCGCGTGGGCGCCTTCACCAGCCTGGCGCAGGCGCTGCTCAGGCTCGCCTCGCCCGGCGTGCCGGACTTCTACCAGGGCAGCGAACTGTGGGATTTCAGCCTGGCGGACCCCGACAACCGGCGGCCGGTGGACTACGCGCAGCGGCAGGCGGCGCTGCGGGCGATCCGGGCCGCGTGCGCCGAGCGCGGCGAAGCGGCGTGCGCGGGCGAGTTGCTCGAACGGCTGCAGGACGGGCGGATCAAGCTATACCTGACATGGAAGACGCTGGCGCTGCGCCGTGAATATGCGCCGCTGTTCCGTGACGGCGACTACCTGCCGCTCAAGACCCATGGCACGCGCGCGGAACAGCTGTGCGCCTTCGCCCGCCAGTCCAATGGCGAGACCCTGGTGGTGCTGGCGCCGCGCCTGTTCGGCAGCCTCATGGGCGAAGACGGCCGCGTGCCGGTCGGCGATGAAGTGTGGGGCGACACCTGGGTCGAACTGCCGCCGGAGCGGGGGCATGCGACGTGGATCAATGCGCTGACCGGGCAGACCGTCGCCATGCAGGCCCTGGGCGAGGCGCACGGCCTGCTGGCGGCACGGGTGTTCGAGTGGTTTCCCTATGCGCTGCTGCGGACGCACCCAAGACCCGATTCATTACCTGAGGAGGAGCACCATGACTGAAATCGATCCGAACGCTGGATTCTGGCATCGCTACCGTCTGCCGATCGTCGTCGCCGTGATCGGCATCGCCATCATCGGCTGGCTTTATGTCTCCAAGGGCATCGCGGTGAGACAGGCACAGGATGCGGTGACACAGGCGCAGGAATCCGTGGCGGCCCAGCGCGCGGAATGGGACAGGCAGGCCGAGGCCCGCCAGGCCGCCATGGTGAAGCAGTCGCTCAGCCAGTTCGGGGTGCCGCTGGCGTGGGCGATCCGTCGCGAAATGATGGGGGGCAACCTGGATCAGGTGGACCAGTACGTGACCGACCTGGTGAAGCTGGACGGCTTCGAGGGCGTGACGGTGGCGAAGGCGGATGGCTCGATCGTCGTGGCCAGCGACCGCCGGCATCTGGGCGCCGCCTTCGGCAGCCTTTATGCCGAGCGCCATCTGACTGCGGAGCAGATCAGCGCCGAGGAAACCGCGCCCGGGCAGTGGCTGCTGGTGGTGCCGGTGATGGGACTGAATTCGCGCCTCGGCACGGTGGCCATCGACTACCGGGCGCCGCCGTCCGCACCCGTCGAATAGGCCCGATCCGGCCTCGCGCTGCAGCTCGCTTCCAGGGCTTCCTTGAAGAGTGTGGGGCCGACCACGTTCTGGAGCTTGGCCGCTGTTCGGCCTTACGTGGAACTCCACATAAGGCCGATTATGTAGACCCCTCGATTATGTGGACTTGATGCTCTGCGCTTATTCTGAGACCTTAGCTGGGACGGGTGACGACAAGACCACGGTCAACATAATCCACAAGCCACCAAACGTATGGAAATGTAGTCGAGGTGACATTCGGAGGCCAATTATCGTGGCACTACCAGTCTTTGTGCGGCCCCACGGGATACCAACGACCGATCTTGCCTCTTCCGGTAGCCGTCAAAGTTCCTGATTAACATGCATACATGGAGTTCTTTGCCACGACGATTATTCCCTCCTCGGCCGCCGATCTGCAGCGCCGTCTGACGATCAGCGAACTGCCGCATTGGTGTGCTTCTATCGAAAAGGTGCTCAGCGACGCAACGTCGAGCGGCGAAATCTATTGCGTGTGGGGAACGTTCAATGTGCACCGTGAGAATTTGCGTAGTGGCGTGCGCTTTTCGTTGCCCGGCTGTCCGTATGCTTTTCAATGGACCGTGACCACCGGACATCACCCAAACCCGCGTCATACTTTTATTCATCTCACCATCAACGGATCCGAACACGATCAGGACTTCATTGACTCAATCCAGCAGTTCGTGGCCGCCTGGAAGGCCGGTCTGGAGGCGCATTGGTACACCCGCGATACGCCGTTCAGCGTGCCGCCGGTGCCGAAACCGGTGACCCAGTAGTCGAGCGAAACATCGGCGAAGTCCTTGATGATCTCGACAGCGGCGGTGCGGGCGTGGATCTCCGCGTTGGCCGGATTCTCGAACTGGCGCGGCTGCCACCAGCCATGCGCCTTGGCCAGCTCCGCGGCCTTCGCCACCATCCCCGAACCCATCTCGCCGGCCGGCGTCAGAACGACCCGGGCGCCGAGGAATCGCATCAGCTTGCGCCGCTCCACACTGAAGTTCTCGGCCATGGTGATGACCAAGGGATAGCCCTTCTGTGCGCAGACCATGGCGAGGCCGATGCCGGTATTGCCACTCGTGGCTTCGACAATCGTCTGTCCGGGCTTGAGTTCGCCGTGGCGTTCGGCGTCCTCGATCACTCCCAGGGCCAGCCGGTCCTTGATCGACCCCATCGGGTTGAAGGACTCCACCTTGACGTAGAGGTTGACGCCCCCGGGCGCCAGCTTGTTGATGCGGATCACCGGCGTGTGGCCGATGGTGCTCAGAATGCTGTCGTATCGCTTGCCCATGGCCGTTCTCCCCTGATGCATTAGCCAGGCAGCTGGATATTGTCGCTGCGTCGGCGCATGATTGCCTTGCCCTTCCTCGCTCTTCAGCGCCGCCCGGTAGAGTGCGGAAATGTTCGCCTCGGGGCAGAGCAGGTAGGCCGTGCCCATCTGCACCGCCGAAGCCCCCAACGCCAATGCGGCGGCGATGCCGCGCCCATCGGCGATGCCACCCGCGGCAATGACCGGCACTTTTACCGCATCGACCACCTGTGGAACAAGCGCCAATGTGCCGAGCTGGGATGCGAGTTCGTTCGGCAGGAATGTGCCACGGTGGCCGCCGGCTTCGATGCCCTGCGCAATGACCGTATCCGCACCGTGACCCTCAAGCCAGCGCGCCTCTGCGACCGTCGTCGCGGTGCTGAATATCTTGCAACCCGCAGCTTTGAGACGATCGACAAGGGATTGATCGGGCAGCCCGAATTGGAAGCTGACGACTTCCGGCTTGAGTGCAACGACCACGTCACACATTTCCGCACCGAAGGGTGCGAGCGCGGTGGCGGGCGGTGCGAGAGGATCGACCAGAAGCTCGGCGTAATAGGGGGCGAGCCGCTTGTTCCATGCATTCTCGATCGCAGCGTCTCGTTGCGGCGTCGCATGGCAAAAGAAATTCAGGTTTAACGGCTTGCGGGTTTGAGCGCGGATTTTCCAGACCTCATCGCGCACCTGCGCGGGTGTCAGCAGAGCACAGGGAAATGAGCCAAGCCCACCCGCGCCGGAGACGGCGACCGGCATGTCGGGACTCGTGTGACCTCCCATTGGCGCCTGCACGATAGGGTGTTCAATCTTCAAGAGATTGAGCAGCCGTCTGTTTGGCCAAGCTGCGGGCCGGCGCGTCACCCCTTGCGCCCGAGCCTCGCTCGCAGCGAGCAGGCTCCGGACGCCACCGATTGAAAGAGCAATACCGCCGGCAGCGGTGGTTTTCAAAAACACTCGCCGTTTGATGCCGTCCATGTATTCCTCCTTTGTATGTTGAACCGTCGTTTCCACTTAACGAGATCAAACAGAACACATCATCAGCAGCAAGACACGGCGCGATGAAAAACCGGTTCCTTCTACTTTCCGAGCGTTACGCGTGTAATAGAAATAAAGCTGCTGCTATGGCCTGACGCAATCACGGCCGAACCTTTTTTCAGGTCTCCTCGCGCACGAACCGGATGTCAACCTCGCGCTCAACATACTTCCACTCCGTTGTTGCGCGCAACGCGGCAAGCAGTTTGTTGAACACCGCTTCATCAGCCGGCGCGTACTCGAACCAGGTGAGGAAATCGAACGGTTCATTCTCCGAAAGATCGCGACAGTGGTGGAGCCTTCGTGCTAATTCAGGAAAGTACTGAAGCCCGATTTGGGTGTGCCTCGATTGATCTTTAAAAATGCTCAGGCGTTCGTCTTGCGTGAGCGCCCACCAGGCCGCGTTCTTGCGAATGGGGATCAGCGCCGCGCACGTTGCCTCGGGACGCCCCAGATCCAGCAGTTTGGCGACGATTTGGTTCCTTTCCTCGCGGTCGACATACCGCTCATTGCTTGTGATCCCACGAAGCGCCCAGGCCGGATGTGGATCGGATGGAAGCGCTGAACCGGAAATGATTTCGAGCCTTCTCGCCGCAGGCAGTGGCTCTCCAATTCCCGCTTCCATTTTGGTGACACGCCAAAGGCCTGTGTCGCCACCCATGAACGAAAACAATCGCGTAGACATATCGGTTTTCCTTGATGAAGTTTACGTTTAAGTTGGGAACCGCCTACTTTGCGCCCCGGGCGCGTATTGCCCACGTTTGCTTGCTTTTTCAGGTGACGGGATCATAAGCGTTCCTGGTGGAGATTTAGGCGAAATACGTGATGTTTCTGCCTACGAAAACCAGCGTAGAAAGGCGGCCGCCGTCAAGGCTATGGCGCCCAGCGCGGCCGGACTCCGGAGGTGCGCAGTACGCTCACATGATTCCATTCCCTGCCGCGGCCGAGGTAGAAAGCGGCCAGCAGAAATCCGCTGATCGCCGCGGCAACTTTGACCGCAAGCGCGGCCATGGCAACGCTGCTCAAATCCGGTGTCTCACCGTAGTAGTACAGGCTGGTGAGGCCGAATAACCCGCCGCTGGCAATTTGCGCACCCCAGGCAGCGAGAATCAGCCAGCCGTTCAGGCCACAGCCCATGATTAATCCCGGATTGTTTATTGGGGCGCGAGATGCTGCTTGGCGTAGGGTGCACTCCGTGCACCTTCGGGCAATCGGTGCACGGAGTGCACCCTACGCGCTACAAATTGCCTAATGAACAATCCCGGTTAATTTCACTATGGCTTATATTTCGCCGTGGCCTATTCCACCGTGACCTGGATGCACTGTCCGATGCCGATGGGTACATGAGACTTGTTCACTATCTTGACACAAAGGCTATGCTTGCCGGTTGCCGGGGTTTCCAGCGGGTAGCTGCCGTTGAGCTTGCGCAATATCGCCACTTCCTTGTTGTCGACATAGAGATGGGCGTGATCCCCGCGCGGACCTGGATTCACTTCATAGGCCAGCCGGATATCATCCATCGCGTCCAGGGTGGCGCCGTCCGCTGGCGACGTGATCAGCGCTTTGCCCTGTCCAAGAGCGGTCAATGGAATGACCAAAAAGAGCCCGAGTACAAGGGCGACAGAAAAATGTTTTCTATTCATGGAGTCTCCATCCCGGTTGTGAAAAACCGTTCATGAACAACGCTGTTCTTGTTTATAGCTTATAGCGAGTCGATGCGCGCAGGAGTCCGACGCGGGGTCAGAACTGCCAATACCGCCGCCACGGCAATCAAGGCCGCGACGTCCCCAATCAGATGCCCGATGTGCATGGGATTGGCGACAGACTGAATCCCCATGATCCCGCCGTGCACGATGCTCGACCACACCGTAAACCAGATCAGGCTTCGGTGCGCCATCGGGTCGCGCGAGGCGATCATCAGGAACACGCCGAGCGTGGCATAGATGCCCAGGATCATCTCCAGATATTCCGAGCGCCCCCCTTCATGTCACACCCAGCCCGACGGCCAGACGCTGCCAAGCGGCCAGATGCCGAAGGTGAAAGTCAGCCCCACGAGCAGCAGGGCAATGCGCAGATATTTAATGCGATCAGCTTCAGTCATTTTGTTCTCCTTTAGCTTGCTTACATGATTTATAGACATGCAGACGGCACACCGCGACGCGTCTCCGGGGCCGCGCCCTACGCCAGGCATAGGGCTACTATCCCGAGGTCGGCAAACGCGTCGCGCTTATCACTTGCTTGATGCGTCCGCGTCTTTGCCGGAGCCGCCTGGTTTACATACCGACCAGCTGGGCGGTATAGCCTGCTGCCCGAGTCTTCTCCAGCAAGGCCGCCGTGCTGGTTTTTTCCGTGTCATAGGCGATCACCAGGAGATGCGCCTTGCCTGGGTTAAACCCTGGCGAAACGACTCTCTCGACCTTGCGCAGTGCATTTTCGAGAGAGCGGCGTGCTTCTTCACTCAGGGGCTCATTGATGTGAATCATGACATCGCTGATGTTCATTTTGATGCTCCTTAATAGAATGGACTGTCCATGGATGTACCCGCGAACTACTTGCACCTGATGACGACCTCGATGTACTCGCTCGGGGCCACCAGCGTGCCGTCGGTGGCTCGATTGAAGCGCTCGGCAAGGGCGATCAGGTCGGCGGCGAGCGATGCCTGCATCTCGGTGCCTAGCGCCCCGAACGCCTTGTGCATCGGGCCGTAGAAGGTGCGAAACACCTCCAGCCAATGTGCCGCGCCGCGGTAGCGGAACACGAAATCGCGGCGCTCGATCGCGATTGAGTCGAGCCGCTCGCCGAACAACTCGCGCAGCCGCGCTTCAGTGCCCCAGAGCGCGGGGGACTTCACGCCGGCCGCCGGAGGCACGTACTTGCCCATCGTCTTGAAGATCTCCCCGACAAAACTGGCCGGCGTCCAGTTGGCGAGTCCGATGCGTCCGCCGGGTTTGCAGGTGCGCGCCATTTCTGCCGCCGCCTTGTCCTGATCGGGTGTGAACATCACGCCGAAGGTGGACAACACCACATCGAAGCTGTGGTCGGTGTACGGCAGATTCTCGGCGTCGGCCTGCTCGAACTGCACCGGCAGGCCTTCGGCGCTCGCCCGGCCGCGTCCCCATTCGAGCAGCGCCGGAACGTAATCGGTCGAGACGACGTCGCACCAGCGCCGCGCGGCGGCCAGCGTCGCATTACCGTTGCCGGCGGCGACGTCGAGCACGCGCTCGCCGGCACGCAGGTCGAGCGCTTCGCACAGCGACTCGCCGACGATCTGCAATGTGGTGCCGACGACGGCATAGTCACCGGACGACCAGGCAAGGAGCTGTTTATTCTTCACGGCCGCCAGATCAACGGCGGGCGAGGAGGGGGCAATGACTGCTGACATGGCTATGCTCCTTGATGAGGTGGACGAGGACTTGTCGGGGTGGTGAAACGCGGTCCTGTTGCGCGTCGTCGGTTCCCAATCGGGTGTTGCCGATCGACAAACCAATTACAGTCCAAAAGATCTGGTGGAAGGTCACGCTAAGCGGGACAAGAAGCGGGACAAAAGCATGCACCAAGCCTGCTAGACTCAAAATCGTCTGGAGCAATGGGGAGCCGCACGACGTGCAGGACTGGACGCATTCGTTTGGCTACTGGTTGCGGCGGCGGCGCAAGGCACTGGATCTCACCCAGGAAGCGCTCGCCCAGCGGGTCTGCTGCTCGGGTTTCACCATCAGGAAAATCGAGGCCGACGAGCGCCGCCCGTCGCGGCGGCTGGCCGAACGGCTCGCCGCTTCGCTCGTCATCCCCGAGGCGGAGCGGCGCGATTTCCTCGACGCGGCGCGCGCGCTGCACGCTACGACCTCTCTGCGACTGGACCCCACGCCGATCGACACCGACGTGCGTGCCGCATCAAGCCATTCCCCATCCGATTCGGCGGTCGGCGCCGCGAGCGATGCCGCCCCATTCGTTGGACGAAATAACGAGTATGGGCTGCTCATCGGACTCATCGCGCGGCTCACCGCCGGCACCGGCCACACCGTCCTGATCACAGGCGAGCCGGGGATCGGCAAGAGCCGGTTGCTGCGCGAGGTCGCGCGCTACGCCCATGCCCAGGAGTTGCCGATGCTCGCGACGAACTGCTACGAGATCGAACGTGCGATGCCGTACCAGCCCGTGATCGATCTCGTCACGCGCGTGCTCGACCGCGTATCGGACGCGGCGTTGCGCACCCTGGCACCGGTGGCGCTCGCCGAACTCGCCGCCCTGGTCCCCGAGGTGGGCGAGCGTGTTCCAGGTCTGCCGCGGTTGTCGAACGATTTTCCCGAGGCGCGTCAGGCGCGGTTGTCCCGCGCCGTGGACCAACTCATCAAGGCCTCGCACGACGGGCGTCCGGCGGTTCTCATGGTGGACGACATCCAGTGGGCCGACGACGCCAGCGCGCAAGTCCTGCATTACCTCGCCCGCCACGCTGCTGCGCGCCCGGTGCTGGTGATCTACGCCTATCGCGACGACGACATCGACAGCGACGAGCGGCTCGCACAGTGCGTTGAGAGCTTGCGCCGCGACAGCCACGCGCGTCGCATGCCGCTCGCCCGACTGGAGTTTACAGATACCGAGCGCCTGGTCGCGGCGCTCGCCGATGCGACCCTCGGGGCGAACCTCGGCGCGCCCGGTCTGGCCGAGCGGCTGCATCGCGAAACCGAAGGCAATCCGTTCTTCCTGATTTCGATCCTGCAGTCCCTGAGCGTGGGCGAGATGCAACTGGAACCCCGCGCGAGCGACGCACCGGGACTGCTCCCGGACGCCTTGCGTTCCGCCGTGCGCGTGCGACTCGCGCACGTGCCCAAAGCGATCCGCCCGCTGCTCGATACCGCTGCAGTAATCGGCCGGCGCTTCGACTTCGACACCCTTCTCGACGTGACACACGAGCCCGAAACGCCGTTGCTCGACGCGGTGGAGGCGCTCGTCAAGCGCCATTTGCTGCGCGAGGAACCGGAGGGCGGTGTCTACGACTTCTGCCACGACAAGCTTCGCGAGGTGGTCTATTCGGATATCGGCGGGGTGCGGCGCAGGCTGCTGCATCAGTCGGTGGCCGAATCCATGGAACGCCTCAACGAAGACGCGACGCACGAACGCGACGCCCAGCTTGCGGAGCACTACGAACGTGCGCACGTCTGGTCGAAGGCGCTGCACTACCTGGTTCTTGCCGGAGAACACTCGCAAGCGCTGTTCGCGATGCGCGATGCCCTGCACTGGCTGGATCGCGCGGTCGCGCTGTCCGAGGCGCACCCGGAGTCGCTGGACGCAGGGCAACGCCTTGCGCTCTACGAGCGGCGCGGTGCGGCTCGCGCGCAAGCCGGACAGACGCAAGGCGCGGTCGCAGACATACGCCGCGTCATTGATACGCTGCGCGCCGGTGGCGAACGTGAAAAGACGCGCGACGCGCTGATCCAGCTAGGCATGGCCTACCGGCGCGCCGACCAGTACGACGAAGCTAGCGCATGCCTCATCGAAGCGCTGGCAGAGTCCCGCGCAATGGACGACGAGCGCCACGCCGCCGACACCCTCTATCACCTTGGGACCGTCGCGTGGAGCACCGGGCAGAACGACCAGGCGATCCGCTTCCACCAGCAGGCGGTCGATATCTGCGAGCGCACGGCTTGCCTCGATCTCGTCGCGGTGCAGGCCTGGCACGGCCGCGGCGAGGCGCACTTCGCCAACGCGGAGCCGATGGCGGCGATCGCGTGCTACACCCGTTCGATCGAGCTGGCCCGCGGCATCGGCGACAAGAGCTACGAATCCGAGAACCTGATGATGATCGGCCACGCCTGCCTCGGCACCAAGGGGCTCGGCAACTACCCGCGCGCCACGGCGAACTTCGAGGCGGCGCTCGACATTGCGCGTGCCGCCGATTTGCAGTGGCACTTTGGACCGACGCTACTCGGACTCGATCATGCCCGTGCCTGCACCGGCCACTACGGCGAGGCGTGGGCCGGGTTGCAAAAGACCCTGCACTGGCTCGAAAGTCTCAATCAGGTGCGCTATCAATTCATCGCCTACGATTGCATCGGCCATCTCCTGCTCGACCTCGGTCTGAACGAACTGGCGATCGAACATCTGGAGCGGGGACTCGCGCTCGGAAGCGACACCGGCATCCTGTACTGGCGCGCCGGGATCGACACCCACCTCGCTGTCGCGCGGTTGCGGCTCGGGCAAAAGGCCACCGCGCCGGCGCTGGAGGCCGCGCTCGAACAAACGCGCCGTACCTCGGAGCGTTACATGATGGTCTACTGTCTTGACGGCTTGGCGGAGATTGCGCTCGCCGCGGGCGACGCGAATCGCTGCCGCGCGTATGCCGACGAACTGCTGGCGATCGCGGGGCCGAACGGCCTGCGCGAGCTTGAAGCGGTCGCGCGACGTTGGCGCGGTGAGGCACTGTTTGTGGAGAAAGATTACGTGGCGGCGCAGGCAGAGTTGTCACGCGCCGCGGAGCTGGCGGATGACATCGGCCGTGTGCGACTGCGGATGGACACGCAGGCCGCTATGGCTCGTATGCTTGCTGCGCAGGGTCAGCGCGACGCCGCAAAGCGCCACGGCGCCACGGCGCGCGCGATTGCGGAGGCAATCGAGAAGAGTCTGGAGTCCTCAGGGCTCGATGCGCGGCTTGAACCGCCCCGGGTTTCGTGGAGGCCATTTAGTTTAAGTGCAGGCCGTTGACTCGGCCTGTTCGGCGAGTTGCCGGTAGTAGTTTGCCTCAGCTTCGGCGGGCGGGATATAGCCGATGGGTTCGAGCAGCCGGACGTG
>JAJPEP010000087.1 GCA_021166845.1 Thiobacillus sp. | reverse complement strand
CAGGGCGTCGGAGTTGGCGGTGTATTCGGGTTCTTCGAAGCTGACGGCGACGTGGGACTGCGCGGCGAGGTTGTAGATTTCGTCGGGCCGCACCTGCTGGATGATGCGGATGAGGCTGGAGGAGTCGGTGAGGTCGCCGTGGTGCAGGATGAACTTGCGGCCGGTCTCGTGCGGGTCCTGATACAGGTGGTCGATGCGGTCGGTGTTGAAGAGGGACGTGCGGCGCTTGATGCCGTGGACTTCGTAGCCCTTGCCCAGCAGGAATTCGGCAAGGTAGGCGCCGTCCTGGCCGGTAACGCCGGTGATAAGTGCTTTTTTCAAAATCAAATCCCAACCATAAAAAGAGTCTAGTTAATCAAAGTTTACACCTAGGAAATGCTCTATTTTTAAGGCAGAATATTCCAGCATTTCTTTTGTCAGTGCCGGATGTAAGCCAATCCAGAAGGTATTGTTCATGACGATATCTGTGTTGATTAGATCACCACTCACACGGTAGTTTCGACCCTCCATGTAAGGCTGACGGGTAAGGTTGCCGGCAAACAGCAGGCGGGTACCCACCTTGCTTTGGTCCAGGTAGCGCAGTATGTCTACGCGATTAACGGGAGCGCTGGCTTTGAGCGTGACAGGAAATCCAAACCAGGAGGGGTCGGAACCCGGAGTAGCATAGGGGAGGATAAGAAACTCCTCGCAACTGGCTAAGCGCTCCTTCAGAAAAGCAAAGTTGTCTTTGCGGGCTTGGATAAAGCGGTGGGCCTTATCGAGCTGGGCAAGACCACAAGCGGCCTGCATATCCGTAATTTTGAGATTGAAACCCAGGTGGCTGTAAGTGTATTTGTGGTCATAACCTTCGGGGAGGTTACCCAGTTTCCAGCAAAAACGTTTACCGCAGGTGTTGTCCTTGCCGGGCGGGCAGTAGCAGTCGCGGCCCCAGTCGCGAAAACTTTCAGCGATCTGCTTTAGTTCACTGTTGTTGGTGAACACCGCCCCTCCCTCGCCCATGGTGATATGGTGGGCAGGATAAAAGCTAAGTGTGCCCAAATCGCCAAATGTACCAACAAGCTGACCGTTGTAACTGGAGCCGAGCGCATCGCAGCAATCTTCAATCAGCCAAAGGTGATATTTTTCACATAGAGCTTTGATGACGCCAAGGTTGTATGGGTTGCCCAGGGTATGGGCCAACATGATAGCCTTGGTTTTCGGGCTAATGGCGGCTTCAATCTTGTTGGCATCTATGTTGTAAGTGCCAAGCTCCACATCCACAAACACCGGTACCGCGCCAAACTGGATGATGGGGTTGACGGTGGTGGGGAAGCCAGCCGCTACGCCTATGACTTCATCGCCTGGTTTGATGGCCCGGTCACCCAGCTTATGTGAAGTGAGAGTGGAAAACGCAACCAGGTTTGCAGATGAGCCGGAATTTACGGTCATGAGGTATTTGACCCCCAAAAACTTGGCTAAGCGTTGCTCAAATTCGTCGTTGAAACGACCAGTTGTAAGCCAGCCGTCCAGTGAAGCATCCACCATGTTCTTTAGCTCTGCCGCATCCAGCAATTTTCCGGAAGGTGGTACGGTGGAGGTTCCAGGCAAAAATGGCTGAGGAGCCAGCGAGATGGCGGCATATTGCTCTACCAGAGCGGCAATTTGTTCTCGGATGGCTTGGGTTTCTGTGGTTTGCATGGTTTAAATACTCGTCATTTTTTGGTAAGTAAGGATCTGGTCAAGGGTGATGGCTTGGGTGTCGGCCGCTGCCTGCCTTTGTTTGGTCCATTCCGTGATCATTTTCAATGCATCACCCAAGCGCAGAGCGGGGTGCCAGTTCAACCGGCTGCGTGCCTTGGAGATATCCAGCTTGAGGTATGTGGCTTCATGTGGGTGTTCACCTCCGGCCAGTTGCCATGTAGCGCCTTGACCCCACAGGCTGGCGAGCTCATTGACTATCCACTCTACCGGGCGAGCATCTTCATCGTTGGGCCCAAAGTTCCAACCCTCTGCAAATTCTGGTCCATGGGTGTAAAGTTGCTCAGCCAGCATTATGTAGCCACGCAGGGGTTCCATCACATGCTGCCAAGGGCGGATTGAGTTGGGGTTGCGGATAATGACAGGCCGACCTGCTTCAAAAGCAGCAAGAATATCAGGGATGAGGCGGTCATGCGCCCAGTCTCCACCGCCAATAACATTGCCGGCACGTACAGAAGCAATGGCTACGCCGTGTTGGTGATATGCCTGAGGGTTGAAAAAAGATGAGCGGTAGGCAGCAGTAACCAGCTCAGCGCACCCTTTGCTGTTGCTGTAAGGATCATAGCCGCCCATGGGCTCATTCTCACGGTAGCCCCATACCCATTCTCGGTTTTCGTAGCATTTGTCAGTAGTGATGTTGACGACTGCTTTGGCGCTGGGAGTATGGCGCACGGCTTCGAGTAAGTGCACGGTGCCCATAACGTTAGTGGCGTAGGTTTCCACTGGATTGTCATAGGAATACCGCACCAGAGGTTGTGCCGCCATGTGAATGACAATTTCAGGCTGACATTCCTGCATGGCCTTCTGCAAACAGGTCAGATCGCGAATGTCGCCAATGATGGAGCGCATGCCTTGCGCTACTCTGGCCTCATCGAACAGGCTAGGTTGTGTTGGGGGCTGAAGTGCAAAGCCTGTGAGTTCCACGCCCAGAGACTGAAGCCAAAGAGACATCCAGCTTCCCTTGAAACCTGTGTGTCCCGTTAGAAAAACGCGCTTGCCGCGCCAGAAGGCCGGATTCATTTCCAAGACTTCCATGGAGCTTTGCCGCTAGCCCACAACTCTTCCAGATGAACCTTGTCCCGCAGGGTGTCCATGGGCTGCCAGAAACCTTGGTGTTGAAAGGCGGCAAGTTGACCTTCCTCAGCTAGTTTTTCCAGTGGGTCACGCTCCCAGATGGTTGCATCGTTTTGGATGTAATCGATCACCGCTGGGGATAGTACAAAAAAACCGCCGTTGATCATGGCACCGTCTCCCTTTGGCTTTTCCTTGAAGGTGCGAACCCTGTTACCCTCAAAGTCCAGC
The DNA here is from genome assembly GCA_021166845.1 of Thiobacillus sp. Lineage (GTDB taxonomy): Bacteria > Pseudomonadota > Gammaproteobacteria > Burkholderiales > Thiobacillaceae > Thiobacillus. Next base: position 77,169 of record JAJPEP010000087.1, on the reverse strand, counting down.
GCGCCAAAGCGACCAGGGGGCAATGTGGCGGTGAGCGTGGCCTTGACGCCTTGCGCCTTGTGAAATGCAATAAGCTCAGTGATGTTTACATCACTCAAACCGTCACCATAAGTGAAGCAGAAGACCTCTTCACCTTGTAGATAAGGCGCGACACGCTTTAGACGTCCACCAGTCATGGTTTCTTCACCGGTATCGACCAAAGTCACCCGCCAAGGCTCAGCGTAGCGGTGATGAACGTGCATTTGATTATCGGCCATATCAAAAGTGACATCTGACATGTGCAAGAAATAATTGGCGAAATATTCTTTGATGACATAACCCTTATAGCCACAGCAGATAATGAAATCGTTTACGCCATGAGCGGAATAGGTTTTCAGGATGTGCCAGAGGATGGGCTTCCCGCCAATTTCCACCATAGGCTTAGGCTTGAGGTGAGTTTCTTCTGAAATGCGAGTTCCCAAACCACCCGCAAGAATGACCGCTTTCATATCTTTACACCCCTGCTTTATTTTGCTGTTTTAAACGAAATGAGCGAAATTCCATCCAACCTCGCCAACCAATTATGCTTATGAGATAAATAAGATAAACGAGATAAACAATAATAAATGATTGATGTAACGGATTTTTGTACTTGTATTCAACCAAGTGTTGACCGGGGGGCAAGGAAAATTCCAACAAACCATCCTTGAGTATCACATCGGAACGCTCGCCATTCACACGAAGCTCCATCATCTTGTTAGGGAAAAGCGCGTAGCGCACCATGACCGATGAAGTGCTTTCGACCTGAAAATGAACATGCGACACAAAATCCGTTTCAAAACCAGTGACTATCGCCGTTCCAGAGGCATTTGAAACCCGCACAATGCCATTGTCGAAATCCCCTTTGTTTCGATTTGGAATATATTCCACTAGCCCTGATGCATCTTTCAGTTTCGCTGCTTTATATCCATACCAAAGATCAAGTTCCGGAACATTTTTATCAATCCATTGCTCTAGCTCAGCAGAAATAATTACCCAAGCAGCTTGATCGTAAATAACAAAATCAGCACCGGTGCGAAGTAGCCAAGGCACGTTGATTTTTCCATAATAGGGATATGGAAATTTGGTCATATAGTCACGATCTACTGCCATATGAGGCTCATAACCCATATAGTTTGATAATTTTAATTTATCCCTTGCCATCCAAGGGAAGTTAAGCATGACTCCATTCGGTTTTTCTATACCGGAGGTTATGTCGACATATTTTATTAAATATTTATTCGAATTCTGCTTAAAATAATTATTCATGGATTCTCGGCGTTCCGGAGAGAAAGCAACGTCATTTTTATAGGGGCCAACCGCGACTTGATTAAATGAGTTTGTATAGGAATTGAAATTTGCAGCATGTATAAAAAAAGATACCCCAATAACACCCGCGAATGCATAGAAATTCTGTTTGGCTGTTAGGGCAATCAACATCAGACCAATCATCAAAAGCTCAATAACCAATAACTTGAGATTGATCCACTCTGGGTGGCTAATCTGGATGTAGCCTTCTGCGGCAAACATAATTAGGAAAAGAACAGCTAGCCAGCGCCCGATACGTAATTCCCCTCGTATCTGAACAAGATACTTAAAAGAAATTGCGACCGCCAAATAAAAGAAAAATGAAGCGATCAGAAGGTAACGCCCATACAGGTGCATCTTCCCAATCACCGGCACCATAAAATAAAATAAATCGGGCAAACCCGATGCTTGACCAAATGCGAGCAGCAGATAAAAAGAAAATATCAGTAGTGACAAGGCAATGATTTTTGCATCTGATGGCGTTATCGCTAGCTTTTTCCGTTGAGAATAGGCGAGGACAAGAATAAATACTGGAGCAAGTCCTAATCTAACGAATGGAGTTCCTGTACCGGGATTGCTAGATGGGAACGATCTGGATAAAAGAGCAAAGATATCTTTAGACTCAAATGAAAATTGATGCGCAGAGTGCCAAACCCCCTCAGCTACGCCTGGCACTTGCTTGTGGTACAAAAACATAGCCAAGTATAACGTCAGCACGATAACGCTAGCCAACGCAACAGGCGCAAGCAGCTTTATTAGAAGCAGGCCAAAATTTTTAGTCTCGTCATTTTTGTTCTGCCAGAAATAAACTACTGCAAACAATAATGCTATCAATACCGCATTTACGTCCAATGGCAGATAGCCCGAAAGAAAAACCATTGCATAGGGAAATGAGTGTAGCGACAGGCGCCACCAACCCGGTTTTTCGACTGACTGAAGAGCGAAATAAAGCAAGAAGGGAAAAAGAGCGGCGACATAATAAAAAGGGGGGGCGGTAAATGCATAGTATGAAATTGCACCAAAATACAACACTGAAAACAGCAGCGATGTTCCATGGTCCATTTGAAAATACTTACGCCCTATTCGCATGCAGTAATAGGCCGCCAATACAGAGTGTGCATACGCGATGAATACAAATGCGCGAGCAAGCTCCTCAATGGTTTCGAAATGAAACAGCAAATAGGTTAATTGGTAGGGGGGATAATAGACGGGGATATTCGGTCTAAGGAAATAAGTCGTTGAACCATTGCTCGTCAGGAAGTCAATGCCAGTCAGAGCCCCGCTCCTGGCCATATGGTATCCCTCGACAAATTGTGGAAAATACAGAATGGCCACATCGCCAAAAAAATTGAACTGGGGATTTGCCGTGAACAAATAAGGGCTAAAAAATATAGTTGAAAGAATAAGCGCCCATACAAGACTTTGGATTTCTGTGTTCTTGTTTAGTGACTGCCAGTAAATGCGTTGAAAAACCAATTGGATATTACCTTGCATATATTTTATCCAGTCCGGCATGGCTGGCTCCAAGATCGTCAAGCTCGGCTTCAACAATGACCAAAGGCCGCCTCTTCACCTGTTGGTAAATTCGCCCGAGATATTCCCCAATAATGCCTAGAAACAATGCGTTCACGCTTATGCCAGCCAACACTAAAACAGTTAGTGTAGTAAAGCCTGCTGGCCAATTAAAACCAAACATTAATTTGCCCACAACGTAACCTAAAATTGCTAGAAGAGTCAGAACGGTTACACCTACACCAAAAAAAGTAGCGAATCGCAAAGGAACGATGGAATGATTAAGAATGCCGTCCAGCGCAAGCCCGATCAAGTCTTTAAAACGGAAATTGCTTTGTCCATGCTTACGACCACATCTGTCGTATTTAATCCCATGCTGTTTGAATCCCATTGCGGCAATCATTCCACGCAAATAGGGTTGCGCATCATCTACTTGCCGCAGTACATCCACTACCTTCCTGTCAATTAACCTAAAATCACCAACATCTACAGGTAAGTCATCTTCACTCAAGTAGTTTGCTAATCGATAAAACAGTTTCCGAGCATAGTGTAGTACCGCGTTTTCTCGGCGGCTTTGTCGCACACCATATACCACGGCGCACCCGTCTTCCCAGTGTTTCAGGAATTCAGGGATAAGATCGGGCGGATCCTGCAAATCACAATCAAGCTGGATCAGCGCATCGCCACGCGCTTTAAGGTATCCAGTGAGAATGGATTTTTGATAACCGAAATTGCGCGAGAAACGGAACACGCGCACCCGCGGATCAATCTCACGTAATTCGCTGAGTTTAGCAAATGTACTGTCGACGCTGTGGTTATCTGTAAAGACCAGCTCGAAGTCATATTTGTCTGCGCAATCGCTGATGATTGGGCTTACTGCTTTGTAGAGAGGGAAAATGTTTTCCTCTTCATTGAAGACAGGGATGATGAGCGAGATTAATTTTTTGTGTTGGGTCATCCTGCTTTCCCCCCTAAGCTATCTAGTCTGAGTGGTCCATGTCGACTAGCATCTTCAATCACTGACTGAATACCCGCTTCGATTCCGACCCTCGCCTCCCACCCGAGCGCTCGCAACGCCTTGGCATCTGCGCAGGAGTCCTGAAACTCGCCTTTCCTGGTAGGCAGCATACCGAAATTCAATTTTGCACCGCTAGCGCAAAGTCGTTGCACCGTTTCCATAAAGTCCCTAATGCGAATAGATGTGCCTGTACCCACATCGTAATGACAATATCCGTGCCCTCGGCCTAATTCCGCTTCCAAGACTGCGCCTATGGCCGAAACAGCATCGTCAATGTGAATGAAGTCACGCTTCTGCTTTCCATCCGAAAGGTCAATTTCCTCGCCCGCCAAACAACGTTCCACCATGTTCGGAACGAATTTATCGAGCCCATCGCCAGGCCCATATAAATGAAATAACCGTAGGTTGACAAAATCGATTCGGCCAACGGTTGCGCAGTGAAGCCCCCATTCTTGGAAGTGTCGCTTGGATAGCGTGTAGGCTCCAAGATAGTCGTATGCCACTTTGTTGGAATTGAAAAAAGTATCTATGTTTACAAACAGAGCTATTTTGTATTGCATTGCAAGTTCAATCAACCTGATCGGGAACGCTTCATTGGCCCAAAAAGTTGCTGTCGGACTTGAGTTATCGCGACCGTAGTCCGTTGCCGCATGAACGATTGCGTCAACATCGGGGTGCATACGGAAGATGTTTTCCAACTCATCCCCCTCAATGTTCCAGGCATCTAGTTCACCAAAACGCTCGATAAGTCGACTCATGTCAGTACTTGCTCGCTTGGCTATGAGAACTTGGTAATTACGATGCAGGAAATCAGCTAGAAGGTGCGTGCCAAGAAAACCTGTAGCGCCAGTAAGAAGAATCTTCAAATTGACTTCTCTCTCTGAAAAATAACCAATTTTTGAATAACGTAGCTAACTGGCGTAACGGCGCCTATTTGAATAAATTTCGCAATCTCTGGTATCCAGTCCAATTTATCAATCAGGAACCAAAGCAACAAAGAGCCTACAATAAATTGTGCATACATCAGTCCTGCATATTTCACGAAGCCACCGGCAATCCTGTGCATTCCTTCGTAGGGTTTTTGATGAGTGTAGTGATAGTGCAGAAAAAAGCACAGGGCAAAAGCAAAGTGGAAGGCAATGAAATTGCTGTACAAAACACCCAGCCCTGCCCTCACAAGTCCAGAAAAAAATACTAGCTCGATGATAGCCCCAAGAACACCAACAAGAATAAATCGACCGGTTGAGTGTAGCAGGAAGGCTGCCCTTATATTTATCATGTTTTGTAAATCAAAAAAGATTTGGACCCAATAAAAATTGGTCGGCCATCTGAATATTTCGCGTCCGCGACGGACTTATAGCGAACGACAAGTTGCTTAGCTTTGCTCAAGCCGATACCCGCTCACTATCAGATGTCCTTTGCGCAACGAACCAGAAACCTTCATTCGGATTTATCGCGTAATTATGTATGTCCTGAAAACGTGGGCCATTGCCCCGGCAGAAAAATTTCTGTTTTTGGCCAATTCAGCCCCATAATTCCAATTTTTACAGATGTCTCATCAAGTTTCTGAGTTGCTGCGGTTTGCTTTCCGCATCCATTTAACAATAAAACGATTGATACAAACAACAAGATCGATTTGCTCATAGCTCTACTTCCTTAGTGTTTTTTGCTCTAGCTAAATCTGTGGACCACAACCCTGAATTGAGTCACAAGCGATTGATTTAAATGTGCAATTAGACATCGTGTCATTTCACCCAAACGAACCATACTCCATTTTGAGCTTCGAGGACCCAACCGCCGTTTCGCACTGACCGGTTCTTTCGCGAGGCGCTCGACATGCGCAAGGTACTCAGCAGCGAGGCTGCGGCAACTGCTCGGCACCAAGGGCGCGGGTGTGCCGCGCGAACACCGACATGTTGAGTCTGCGCCTGTTCGAGCGCACCGGGCGCCGGTAAGCGCGCACAAGCGGAGAGTAGATTTCGTGTCCCAGGGTGAAGCCCCGATGGGTTTGAGGCAAATGATCGGTCCCGAGCCCGCAGGATGCAAGACAGCCAGAATAGGCCAATCCGGAAAACAACGGCGGCGGGGAATCCGAAAAATCATGGGCAAGTGCTCGGGGGGCGGGGTGCGTCCCGGGGTAAATACGGATTCAGGTATAAAGCCGCGTCTAGCCATGAGACTTATAAAATGGCTTATTTTTTTTTTGGCATTGTACAGTCAATTCGCCGTGTCTTGCTGACCTGCTCTAGCCGCTCGGTTCGTTCTGCGAGGATTTGACGTGTATCGACAAGTTCCGCAGTACGCTCTAAAAGGGCCTGCCGTGTTTCGACGAGTTCCTGGGTACGCTCGAGCAGGTCTTTGCTGGCCTGTTCCAACCGCTCGGTCCGCTCAACAAGGGTACGGCGCGTATCTACCAATTCCTGCGTACGATCTTGCAGGTCTTTGCCCATTTGCTCAAGACTGAGCCCAGCCTGTTCTCGCGGATGAGACATTTTGCTTGCAGTGGAGTTTGAGGAATCAAACACCATGCCGCAGCGCTTCATTGCCTCATCAATATCTGCTGGACTTAACATTTGGCGTTCAAGCGGAACAAGCGTATTTAACACCTCTGAATAGAGGTTTACATACGGCGCGCCATCAATCCGGTTCGCCGACAATTCCTCCATAAACCTTAGAAATCTTGGGGATAAGCTTAGATTCGGGTCTACATCAGGGGAGGCATCAAAAATTTCGGACAGTATTGCGTGACCTGGGAACAATGCGTTTAAGAATTTATGCAGTATAAATTCTCCTTTAATATTCTCATACGAAAGCAATATAAAATTATCATCGCCAAAAAACTCTCCCCAGCGTTTCTTTTGAAATGCAGCGCTCCAATAATAAGGGAATTCAAGTAGAAACGAATCTAATGGATAAGGACCTCTTCCCGTCCTTATCAAATGGCCATACATGGAAGAGATAAAATCGTATGGGTTTCTTTCACAAAGGACTATCTTTACATCGTAATTAACTAAATAATCCCTGACAGATTTTATTTGCTCCTGGGTTTTAAGCTCCCAAGAAAAAGTCTCGCTAGTAACAAGAATGGTTTGGTAGCCACAATTATCAATTTCCTCTAATAAATCATGCCACAGGCTTGGCAATCTCGCCGAAATATCGGCAGGGAATTGATCCCATCGCTCAGGCTGAAGGGCAAGAGCCAGCAAATTGTGATCGCGACCAACCAACTGGCCTATCTTCGGAACATATATGCCATTACTTCTCAATTTGTCACGGTTAAATTCTAATTGGCACTGTAGAAAGGTGGTTCCCGTTTTTGGCAGACCAATATGAAGAAATAGTTTTTTTCTCATTTGCTAATTTCAGGCACCACATCAAAATCTACAATTCCATTTGAGAACCCATCGGAATGACCAATTACCCTAATGCACACGCCATCCAATATTCTATGCAAATAACCCTCAATTTCATCAACAACACCAGCAACTCCCGCATTCAGGAAATAGACACCAGGATTCAAGGCACAGCGAAAGCGGAACTCCACTCGATAATTTTCTCCCTCTTTAACGTATGGAAAACGTTGCTCGCGCGAACTTGCTGACACCCCACCGCCCAATTCAACGCCAGATACCGTTTTTATTAGCATGCCAAACAACACACAGCTGGCACACTTACTAAACTGCACTGTATAGGTAAATAGGTAATGCTTTCCGCGTATTAAGTTATTAACTGGCTCACCCGCCAAAGTCAGCACTGTGGGTAATTCTATGTGGGCTCCTGAAGATTCGTACTCGATGGTGCAACTGGGACAAAGGTTGGGGTCAAAGCTTTCTTGCTCAAATGAGCTTTCATGCTCCTGTCGCACGTTTTCTACATGGTCGGATGCATTCACAGGGGGGGCATCCGCGTGGCGAATTTGCTCCCGAATTAGATCGCACTTATTCGCAGGCGCATAGAGCAGTTTTTGGTATCTCCCAACAATTTGCTTAGGCGCACCAACCGCTAATTTTTCACCCGCGTCCATCAAGATAACGCGATCGCACAATTCCACAATGGCGCTACTGGAATGGGAGACAAACAGGATCGTTGCGCCATTTGCACGGATGGTCTCGATGCGAGAAAAACACTTTCGCTGAAACAATTCGTCGCCTACCGAAAGCGCCTCATCGATGATCAAAATATCGGGATCTACATTGATGGCCACCGCGAAAGCCAAGCGTACCACCATCCCACTTGAGTAGGTCTTGACGGGCTGCTCAATGAAGGGGCCAATGTCGGCAAAGGCAGCCATGGCATCAAATCGCTCAGTCACCTCTTCTTTACTCAAGCCCAGTATGGCTGCGTTCATGAAGACGTTCTCTCGTCCCGTGAACTCAGGATTAAAACCTGAGCCTAATTCCAGCAGAGCTGCGATTCGGCCATGAGTCGCAACCGACCCGGTTGTAGGTGAAAGCGTACCGGTAATGATTTGCAATAAGGTGCTCTTACCGCTGCCATTCCGGCCCACGATTCCGACAGATTCACCCTTCTTGATTTCAAAAGAAATGTCTTTAAGTGCCCAGAATTCACTAAAATACTGCTTGGGTTCCATACCCGTCATGCGCTGAAGCCTGGGAAGGATGAACTGTTTTAGCTGGTCGCGGGGTGCGTCATAAAGTTCGAAACGCATGGACACGCCTTCAACCCGGATTGCAATATCGTTAGAGGACATTGGCAAATCCTCTTCTGGTTTTTTGAAACCAAGCATAGCCAAGCCAAGCTATAAAAACGGCAACCAGGAAGTAGATAAGCAAGCCCATCCAATTGGGTAGGTGGCCAAAAACGAGTACGGCGCGAGCCTGCTCAATGATAAATGTGAGGGGATTGGCCATAAGCCAGGGGCGAAACGCTTCAGGTAATGCAGTAATGGGGTAAAAAACCGGTGAAGAAAACAACATAACCGTCATCACGATCCCTATGGTTTGCCCCACATCGCGCAGAAACACGCCTAAAGAAGCCAGCATCCAGGCCAGCCCCAGCGTAAGGATGATCAAAGGCGACAGCACCAGAGGAATGAAGATGACGGTCCAATGCAGGTAGCCGTTGAAGAGGACAAAGGCGACGAGTAGCACCAGCAGGCTGATCAGGCTGTGGAACAACGCTGCGCCCATGCTGATGACAGGCAAAATATCAAGCGGAAAGACCACTTTCTTGACGTAATTGACATTACCCAAAATCAAGCCTGGAGCGCGATTAAGGACTTCAGCAAACAGGCTATGAACGATCAGGCCGACAAACAGCACGATGGCAAATTGGGTTTTGGTCTCGTCTTCCCCCACCCCCCAGCGGGCTTTAAACACACCCGAGAAGACCAATGTGTACACTACCAGCATGAACACGGGATTGAGGAAGGACCACAACAGCCCCATGGCCGAGCCTTTGTAGCGACCAACCACTTCGCGCTTGGTCATTTGCAGAGTGAGCTGGCGATTACGCCACAGGCTGGCGAGTAGCGAGTTTATGGAAATGGGCTGTGGGGCGTGGGGGTTCATGTATTTTTGTAGCGGGGAGCAACTGCCGCAATTTAAGCCAGCCCATCTTTGAGAATTCTTTTCAGCGCTTCGAACCGTGCGGCTGGGCCCTGTCTGCGTAGGAGCTTGGCTTGATTTGCGACTATCCAACGCCAGCCTTCTTGTTTACCTTTTTTTCTAATTATTGTAAGAATTGTCCCAACACGGGTAATCGAAGTAGCAACTGCCGAAGATGACGGTGAGGATAGCGGAGGCGGAATAATCTCGTGGCCTGTAGATATGACAAAAGCTGCTGGGCAATAGCTAGTGATGAGCTCATTCTCTTGACCCTCATCCCAAGGACCCGATGGGAATTCGTGATCTACGTGCAACACAACAGTTGAAGGGATTTCTGGAATGATGCCGCATTCCCCCACTAGAATCGCCATCGCCTTTCTGTCCAGATAGGGCAGGGCCAAATTCAAATCTTCGGGAAGTGCGGAGAGTCGGAAAATAAAGCGGGCATAACCAATCGGAGCACAAGGATCAAGCTGTCGGAAATCTACCTTCTCGTGAACTCCATGTACAGGTTGATGACTGCGTAGCAATATGGCGGAAGTTGCAGAGCAGTTCTTGTCTGGATTCCGCGCCAAACTTCCAGCAAGAACCTGAAGATGATTTGAAAATATTTTTTCATTCGGCGCGACAAACACTACCGCATCGGCCGATGAAGTCGCCCCAATAATATTGGAAATGATCGCTCCAATTCGGCGTCTTGCCTTTATATCGTCATAAACACCATGGTCATTAAAATCGATCTCTAATATTTCAATCTTGATCGGCAATTCTGCAATTGCTATTTCGATTCTAGACTTAATTTCCTTGGTCAGTGTTTTGTCAACAACCAGCACCGGAATGAAATTTGTGTACTCCTGGGCTATTGCACTTGCAATGTGGGCATTCAGAACTGATTCTGAATATTCTGGCAATAAAAGATACAAGCGAACATTGATTCCATCACTGCTTTCTGGCAGCTGACGTTTAAGCAATTGAAGTTTTCTGGAAGGAAGTCCATGATACAGATCACTCAAGTTCTTCTTTAAAGCGAATTTGCTCATAAAAATTTCTTGCGATTTCTTTATCATCGCCAACGCTTTAGCCGGGTTATTTTTTACCCAGGCCAGATGATTTTCAATGTCATCGCGGATCTTCTCAACAGGACATCGGCTATCAATGTAGAGCAGCGATTCTCCAAAATACTTCTTGGCGAATTTATTCTCATCGCAAATAACAAGTGCTCCGGCCGCCACACTTTCAAATAGGCGGTTCGACATCAGTTCAGATTCTTTGTGTGCTTGCGACGATAAAACAAGTGCAATGCCCGCATCGGAAATTGCATCTATCATTGAAACCCCGTCGAAAGGAATCTCCCGGACGTAGCTGTTGTACCCATCCCATACTTTCACACCCTGGAATATGGCTGGCCCGAAGATGCGAAGATTTCCTGTTTTGTCTAGCTGTTTCAGCAACTCCTGATGGCGCGATATTCCACCACGGAGCGCATCCCAGTTGATGCCAGCATAGAACAGCTTGTGGTCCCCCAGTGATGGCGGATGAACAATATCGGCGACGGAGTGATATAGATTGAAAAAAGGCGGCAGATGAGTTGACGCCTTGCGTATCAACCGAGCGGCATGATCGTCAGCCGCAGGAGAACTGCAACTTACAAAGTCATCATGCGTCAACAGATTTCGTGAGGTACGAGCGTAACCCCACTCATGATAGAACTGTATAGGGTTCCACAAGGCCACAAATGAAAAAGCATCATAAAGCTTTGGTGTGTCGTAATGAAGATGCAGAACAAAATCGACATCTTTTTTCATTATGGTTTTGCCCGGTTCCTCTAGCAAGTGGCCATCTGCATGAACCTCGATACACTCCAAGCCAAGGGTCGCAGCTGCAATTTTCAGCCGAGCAATGCACTCATCCTCTGCCGTCTTGATTTCAGGCCATAGCTTAACAATGGCAAATCGCCCAATAAGCCCTGATGGCAAAACAAAATCTTTCTCCATTACCAACCTTCTATTTGTTTGTCTTATGAACCCGCGCAGCTTCCTACATGATTCATATCACAATCGTCCACCACCCCCCTGCGTTTCAAGCAGCTCTAGAAAATCCTTATAGGCACTTTGCAATCCTGTTCTTTCATCGATTTGAGGGCGCCAACCGATTGCACGGATGCGCGAACTATCAAGCAACTTCCTCATCGTTCCATTCGGCTTATTTTTGTCATAGACGATGCGGCCTTCAAAACCAACTACCTCGATAATAAGGGCGGCCAATTCCGCAATGGACAGGTCATGATCGCATCCCACATTGAACAAATCATCTGTAACTTGAGTTGCCATCAAGCCTTTCATGGCATCGGCCAGGTCATCAACATACAAAATCTCTCGCCTGGCTGTCCCGTCACCCCAGACAACCAACTCGTTCTGACCAGCAATTTTCGCCTCGTGCGCACGTCGGAGGATACCCGCGACAACATGGCCATGCTGAGGATGATAATTGTCACCAGGGCCGTATAAATTAGGCGGGATGACTGAAAAGTAATCGCAGCCATATTGCTTGCGATACGCGCGGCACATTTCTATCCCTGCAATCTTCCCGATCGCATAAGAGCGGATGTTTTCCTCGAGAGGGCCCGTCAATAGTGCGTCCTCTGAGATTGGCTGGGCTGCTTCTTTTGGATAGGTGCAGTTCGATGCAACGAACAACAGTTTACGAACGCCGAATTTATACGCAGCATCAATGACGTTCGTTTGAATCATCAAGTTATCATATAAAAACATTGCGCTTAGCGTAGCGTTAGCATGAATACCACCGACCTTCGCACCGGCATGAAAAACGTATTCCGGACGGTTTTTATCTACCCAGTCGATAACCGCGCTTTGGTTCCGCAAATCAAGTTCCTGACTTGATGCTACCAATAAGTCAGCGCCTTCTTTGCTCAGGCTGCGAACCAAGGCAGAACCGAGCATTCCGCGATGGCCAGTTATCCACGTTTTTTTTCCTGCGAACGTAAATGAATTATCATGCTTCATGATTAGCCCATGCTTTCATATTTAAACCACTGAGGTTGGAGGAAGGAATTAGATAGGAGGCCATCGCAATAATAAAATGAACGCTCATGCGCTGACATTCCGATTCATGTCGAACATCAAGCCAACTTCGCGAAACCTAGCAGAAAGCAAGTAAAGTAGTGTATTCAAGATCAACTGCAGCATTGTTGGCACATAGCCTAATTCACGCCGCTGAATCATTTGGATCTCTTGCTGACCAATCGATGACATTTGACTTGATGTTTTCTGATTTTGGTGCACCCTAAACAGCCCCAGAAATATAGGCAAATGCTGGATATTGATCTGCTTTTCAGAGAGCCGCAGCAGAAAATCCCAGTCCATTGCAAAACGTAATTTTTCATCTAGCTGAGCACCAACCAGGTTCCAAGCTTTGCGCGTCCAGTAGAGTGTTTCCTGCGGCACAAAATCAACCCATTTGAGTACCCGGTTGGAATGACGCGGCAGAATCCAGCGGCCAATCTCCAAGCATTCTTCGTTGATCAGGATTCTGTCCCCATACACAACCTGAGTTTCAGGGTGTTTAATCAAGTAATCGGCAACCTGGTAAAACGCTCCCGGGGCTACCAGATCGTCCGAATTTATCCAGGCCATGATATCGCCTGTTGACCGTATGAACCCCTTGTTGATCGCCGCAGCTTGGCCGGAATCTGGCTCACTAACCCACCAGGCCAGATGAGCTTCGTATTGCTTAATAACGCAAAGCGTATTGTCTGTCGACCCACCGTCAACAACAATCAGTTCCAAATTTGGATACTGCTGATCAATGATTGATCGCAAAGTTTTCCCAATGAACCTGCCTTGATTAAAGGAGGGCACGACAATGGAAATTCTGGGCAAGACTTGTCCACGCAATTGGGTGTTGGGTTGTACGAGGCGCAAAGAAACAGGTCGTGGCGAGTAGGTACCTAGCTGGCCAACTCCAGGCCTAAGCACTTGCATAATACTTACTTCAAGCCTGCCCATTATGATCTTTAAACCGAACAATATTGTCCTCACCCAGATAGTCGTCGCTTTGCACTTCGATCATTACCAGTTTTGTGGTCTGCGGATTGGAATGGCGTTCAGTAGTTGAGCGTACATGTCTTTCTTTACATGTTTTGCATCATGTGCAGCCACGCCGCTCGATCTCGAGCACACATTTTGTTGGCTGTGGCTTGGCCCGGTCAAGATTGGCGATCTTCACCCAAGGTAACGAAAAGTTTTTGATGATAACACGCAGGACACCCAGCACCTCTAGTCAATGCCTTCAACTATTCAGTCGACGCCAGCCTACTTCGTCAGCGCCATGAACAGCTGCGGCAGCCGCTCCGGCAGCCGCTCGATGCGGTCGATGACGGTGTACTGGCGGCCGAAGATGTCGCCGACGTATTCGTCGGCCTTGGGGTCGAGGTTGATGCAGTAGGGGAAAATGCCCTGCTGGTCGAGCTCTTTGACGGCCTGGCGGGCGTCTTCGATCAGCAGGCGCTCATCGTGAACGTCGACGTCGGACGGCATGCCGTCGGTGAGGATGAGCATGAGCTTCTTGTCGGCCGGACGCGCGCCGAGGTAATGGGCGGCGTGGCGCATCGCGGCGCCCATGCGGGTGGAATAGCCGGCCTCCATCGCGGCCAGGCGCGCCTTGACGTCGTCGTTGAAGTGCTCGCCGTAGCCCTTGATGTGCAGGTAGCGCACGTCGTGGCGGGTGTTGGAATGAAAGCCCGCGATGGCGAACGAATCGCCCAGCTTCTCGATCGCCCAGGCCAGCAGCGACACCGCCTCCTGGGAGAGTTCGAGGATGGTCTGGTCGGAGCCCGCCGCTTTTTCGTTGAGCGATTCCGACAGGTCCAGCAGCAGCAGCACGGCGATGTCGCGGCCGCTGGTCTTGTGGCTCATGTTGATGCGCGGGTCGGGGGTGGCGCCGCCCTTGAAGTCGATCAGCGAGCGGATCGCGACGTCGAGATCGAGCTCGCTGCCCTCTTCCTGGTAGCGGATGCGCACCTTGTCCTGCGGCTTCAAAAGGTCGAGCATCTTCTTCAGCTGCTTGGCGAGCGCGCTGTGCTTGGCGAGCAGGCGGTCGATGTCGGCCGGGTTGCCGCTGGGATGCAGCGCGGCGTACACGCTGGCCCAGTCGGGGCGGTAGGTCTGGCTGCTGTAGTCCCACTCGGGGTAATGGCGCGGCGGCAGGCCCTGGATTTCCTCGCCGGGCTCGATCTTGCGCTTCTCGTCGAAGGCTTCTTCCTCGTCGCCCGACTCGATGAATTTCCACAACTGGCGGTTGTCGTCGCGGTAGTCGACGACCGTGTCGGCGAAGTGGATTTTGGCGAGCTGGTCGCTCTGGCGGCGCGTTTTGGCGACGTAGGAGAGCGCCAGCGCGGCGATTTCGCTGGTCGAGGACTCGCCTTGCGCCATTACTTCATGGAAGCGCTCAACGAATTCGCGCAAAGCGGGGTCGGCATAGCCGTGACTTGAATGATCGGGGCGGTGCGCGAAGCGCACCCTACGGGAAGACTCCGAGGCGTCGTAGGGTGCACTTTGTGCACCAGCCGTTTCCAGCAGCGCGCGCGACAGCATCGCCATCCGGTGGCGCAGGCAGGAAGTGGTTTCCGGATCGCAGGCGCCTTCCAGCGGCTTCGGATGCAGCGCGAGGAAAAGCCGGCGCAGGCCGGGGTATTCGCGGATCAGGAGCGTCTCGATGCGGCAGTCCTCGAAGAACTCCACCGCCATGCGCTGGAACGGGCTCCAGTTGTCGGCGATCTGCGCCTCGGACCAGCGGCGGTGACCGACGATGTGGGCGAGCACGGCGCGGTAGCGGTCGATGCCGGGTATGCGCTGCGATTCGCCTTCGTAGGGTGCGCTATGCGCACCGCTTTTGGTGCATGGAATGCACCCTACGGGGGGAGTGAAGTCGTCGTACACGTCGGGCAGGCGGATGCCGAGCTTGTCGTAATACGGAATCGGCTTGCGGATTTCATCGAACGCTGTGGAGTACGGCACCAGGTGGTCGCCATCCTGCCACAGCCCGCGCAGGTACAGGTCCAGCTTGTGCTCGACGTCCGCCAGCAGGGTGCCGTGGCGCTCGCGCTGCAGCACCGCGCGGCTGTCGGCCGACTGCAGGCTGAAGAAATCCTTCTGCCGCTCGGGATGGGTGCCGTAGTTGCGGATGCCGTATTCCACCCAGTTCTTCAGGCCGGCCAGCGAGAGCTGGCTGAGCAGGTTCGGCGCCTGGGCAAGGAACTCCGGCAGGCCCGGGCTGGGAAAGGTGGTGTGGTGGCCGTGGATGGAGCCGGTGGTGCGCTCCATGAAATCCAGCGTGATATCCAGGTAAAGCTGCAACTGCTCCTGCGTTTGCAGGCGCCGCGCCACCGGCGCCAGGGTCTGCAGAAAAGGCGCGATGGCGCGGCCGTTAGGCGACTTCTGCATGCGCTGGATCAGCGCCATCACCGCCGGCAAAGCGGATTCGCCCACCGCCTTCGCGGCGGACGGCCATTCTTCCAGGAATGCCAGCATCGGCTCCTCGCCGCGCCCCAGCTTGCCGATGACGCGGCCGGCCTCGAGGTAGGCATCGAGCCCTTCGCGCGTGAGCACCGACAGCGCCTCGGCCATGACATCCTCGAACACCTCCTCCACCTTCGGAAAGCGGGTGTCGAGCTGCTTCCAGTAGGCCGCCATCAGGGGGTGCTGGTATTCGGTTTCGGTCATGGTCTGCTCCATGAATGGTGCACGGAGTGCACCCTACAAAGGGTGGCACCATACTGCGCGCACCCACTACCCATCATGCCCTCAACGTAGGGTGCACTCCGTGCACCGCATTGCCACAAAGGGTGGAATACGGAAAATCCGCCGGACGCCCTGCGTGGCCATGCTTTACGGCGTTGAAGTCTGCTCCGTGGATGGTGCACGGAGTGCACCCTACGAAGGGTGGAGCGATATTGCACGCACCCGCTACCCATCATGCACTCAACGTAGGGTGCACTTCGTGCACCGCATTGCCTGCTCCATGGATGGTGCACGGAGTGCACCCTACAAAGTGGACCGCATTGCGTATTTTCACTCACCGAATTCACCTTCGATCTCCACGCCCGATGCCCAATCTGCCGGGTAAATGCCTCGCTCCACGCATCTTTGGAAGCTCGAATGCGGCCAATCCGCCGGGCGCTCTGCGTGGCCATGCTTTACGGCGTTGAAGTGGATGTAATCCATGTGACGCGCGAAATCATTGTCATCGCGTATCAGGTGCTCCCAGAAGCGCCGTTGCCAGAATCCGGATTCATGCCTTGTTTTCATGGAGGGCGTGGAGACGGGCGCCGCAAGATGCCCGACCGCTCCGGATACGAGGCGTTTGATCATGGCCCAGCGACGACTGAAGTCTTCGTCGCCCGCAGGCAACGTCCATAGGGCGTGCAAATGATCGGGCAGGATGGTGACGGCGTCCATCTCAAAAGGGTGGGCGTGTTGAACGGAACGAAAAGCCTCGCGCAGGGCATCCATCGCCTCCGGTCGGGTCAGTAACGGCTGTCGACGATACGTCACCACCGTGAAAAAGTACGTGGCGCCACCCATCCGGGAACGGCGATAGTGGGACATTTACGTAGGGTGCGCTTCGCGCACGGCGGTTAAAGAAGGACGGTGCACGAAGTGCACCCTACGTTTCTTCATATCACGCAAACGTGGCGTCGATGGCGTGATCCAATGTTTCGCGGATGTCGGCGTCGTCGGTGATCGGGCGCACCAGCGCCATGCGGCAGGCGTCCGTCGGGTCCACGCCGTCCTTGATCAGGGTCGCGGCGTACACCAGCAGACGGGTGGAGATGCCTTCGTCCAGGCCGTGCCCTTTGAGGTTGCGGGCGACGCCGGCGATTTTCACCAGCTTGGCGGCCACCGCTTCGTCCATGCCGGTCTCTTCCGCCACGATCCGCGTTTCCAGCGCGGCTTCGGGATAGTCGAAATCGAAGGCGGTGAAGCGCTGCTTGGTCGACTGCTTCAAGTCCTTCATCAGCGTCTTGTAGCCGGGATTGTAGGAAATCACCAGCTGGAAATCGGGGTGCGCATGGAGCAGCTCGCCCTTCTTGTCGAGCGGCAGGGTGCGGCGGTGGTCGGTGAGCGGGTGGATCACCACGGTGGTGTCCTGGCGCGCTTCGACGATTTCATCAAGGTAGCAGATGGCGCCGATGCGCGCGGCGGTGGTGAGGGGACCGTCGAGCCAGCGGGTGCCGTTGGCTTCCAGCAGGTAGCGCCCGACCAGGTCGGACGCGGTCATGTCCTCGTTGCAGGCCACGGTGATGAGCGGCTTGCCGAGCTTCCACGCCATGTATTCGATGAAGCGCGACTTGCCGCAGCCGGTGGGGCCTTTCACCATCACGGGCAGGCGGTTGCGGTAGGCGGCCTCGTACAGCGCGACTTCGTTCTTCTGCTGCTGGTAGAACGGTTCCTGCTGAATCTTGTACTGGTCTTTGTCGATCATTTGTGACTCCACACTGGCAACGCTTGGTAACCCAAAGCGCTGTCATTGCGAGGAGCGAAGCGACGCGGCAATCCAGGATGTCGCGCCGAATCAAGCAACTGGATTGCTTCGCTTTGCTCGCAATGACGGCAATTGCAGGGCTTTCTAAAAAACAACGCCCCCAGTGCACCGGGGGCGTTATTTACTGCTTCAGTGCACAACCTGCTTACTTGTGCACGCCCAGCTTTTCGCGCCAGCCGGGGAAGATCTTGTCGGCGTCGCCGGGGAAGGACTCGAACGCGCGGGCAAATTCCTTGTGCTCTTTGGCGAACTCGATCGGGTCGGCGCCGGCCTTCCAGCACTCGTAGGACTGGCGCAGGGAGATCGCGCCGGCCGCCGGGCTGTCGATGTGGCCGTAGGAGCCGCCGCCGGAGGTGTTGATCACGTTGCCGTGGCCGAGGTTCTCGAAGAAGCCGGGCAGGCGCAGCGCGTTCATGCCGCCGGAGATGATCGGGGTGGTGGGCTTCATGCCGTGCCATTCCTGATGGTAGTAAGGACCGTCGGCCGAGTCGCGCTCGATCATGTAGGCGATGTTGCGGTCATCGCGGCCGCCTTCCATCTTGCCGTAGCCCATGGTGCCGACGTGGATGCCGGAAGCCCCTTGCAGACGCGACATCTTGGCCAGCACGAAGGCGGTGTAGCCGCGCACGGCGGAAGGCGAAGTCACGGCGCCGTGGCCGGCACGGTGATAGTGCAGGTACTGTTGCGGGTACTGGCGACGCGCGGTGGTGATCATGCCGGGACCGCCGACGTAACCGTCGACCAGGAAGGCGACCTTGTTGGCATCCGGGCCGAAAGTTTCCAGCGCGAAATCGGCGCGAGCGAGCATTTCGTAATGGTCGTCGGCGGTGATGTTCATGGAGAACAGCTTGGCCTGGCCGGTTTCGTCCATGGCGCGCTTCATCGCGTCGTACACCAGCGGAATCACTTTTTTGACCGGGCAGAAAACCTGGTTGCCCTGCGGTTCGTCGTTCTTGATGAAGTCGCCGCCCAGCCAGAACTGGTACGCGGCGTGCGCGAACGGCTCGGGGCGCAGGCCCAGCTTGGGCTTGATGATGGTGCCGGCGATGTAGCCGCCGTTGACGCGCGGGCGACCCAGGATGTCCCACAGGTCGGTGATGTCCTTGGCCGGGCCGTCGAACTGGCGCAGCATGGACCAGGGCACATAGAAATCCTGCATCTGCAGGTGCTTGACGTCGCCCATGCCCTGGTTGTTGCCGATCGCCAGCGTCAGGAACGACACCAGCATGGCGCGGCCGTCGGTCACGTTGCGGTCGAACAGGTCGTTCGGGTAGGCGACTTTCATCACGCCCTTGGCTTCATCGATGAAATACACCAGTGCGTCCACGCCCTTGGTGAAGTCGTCCGTGGTGGAGACTTCGACGTTGGTGCCGGTGGAGGACTCGGCGGCGATGTGCGCGGCCACTTCCAGGTAGCCATAGCCGGTGGCGGGCTGCATGTGATAAGCGACGAGAATGTGCTTGTCGCCCTTGATCAGGTCTTCCTCTTTCAGGCTGAGGTCGGCGTAACGTGCGGATTGATCCATTGCATGACTCCTTGATAAATAACGCAGGGTGCGCTGTGCGCACCGTCCATTGATCTGGTGCGCATGGCGCACCCTACGAAAAACCCATTTACTCCAGGCGCAATACCCCTGAAAGCGATGGGGTGGACTATACGCACGGCCTTCTATAATTAAAATTAAATTGTTATGATAAAAACCATATGATTTTACTTATACATAAATGCGCCGACTGACGCTGCGCCAATTCAGGGTTTTTGACGCGGTGGCCCGCCATCTTTCGTTTTCCCGCGCGGCCGAAGAGCTGCACCTCTCGCAGCCCGCCGTGTCGATGCAGGTGCGGGGGATCGAGGCCATCCTGGGAATGCGGCTTACCGAGCAGCTTGGAAAGAAGATCTTTCTCACCGAGGCCGGGCGCGAGGTGCTGCACGCCAGCCAGGCCATCACCGCGCGGCTGGACGACTTGCAGGCCAATCTGGCGCAGCTGCAGAGCATCGACAGCGGCCAGCTCAACCTGGCCGCGACCTCGACCGTGAATGTCGTCGCCACCGATATCCTGGCCCGGTTTCGCGGCAGACACCCCGGGGTGTCGGTCCACCTGGATGTCTCCAACCGCGCTGCCGTGCTGGACCAGCTTGTCGGCAATCGCATCGACCTCGCCATCATGGGCCAGGTGCCGGACGGGCTGGGCCTGGACGCCATCCGCTTCATGGACAACCCGCTGGTGGTGATCGCCCCGCCCGACCACCCGCTGGTTGGGCAAAAGAACATCTCCATGGCAAGCCTCGCGACCGAATCCTTCCTGGTGCGCGAAGCCGGCTCCGGCACCCGCGGCGCGATGGAGCGCTTCTTCGCCGCCCGCGGGCTGGAAATCCGCAGCAGCATGGAAATGAGCAGCAACGAAGCGATCAAGCAGGCGGTGCAGGCCGGGCTGGGGCTGGGCATCCTCTCGCTGCAGACGCTGGAGATGGAACTGGCGCTCAAGCGGCTGGCCGTGCTCGAGGTCGAAGGCTTTCCCATCATGCGCCACTGGTACGTCGTCCACCGCGCCAACAAGCGCCTCTCGCCGGTGGCGCAGGCATTCAAGGAATTCGTGCTGGCGCCGGCCGGGGCCGGAACGGGGAAGCCTTTTGCAAGGCCGACGTCATGAAGGCGATCGGCGTGTGCGCACTGTTCGGGCTGATGTATTCAGCCACTTTTTGAAGCGGGCAAGCAGGCCGTAGGGTGCACTTCGTGCACCGATTGACGTTAGTAAGGTGCACGGAGTGCACCCTACGCAAAGCCTCTCGCACGAATGGACAATCCGGGTTTATCCATCCGCCCGCTGAAACGGGCTGGGAAATATTATGTCTACATCATTGCCCCTTAAAGCATCGATCCGCGCTATCTTCAGCAGGTCGTGCATCGAAAACGGAAGAAAGGAAACATGGAACCCAAAACTCAACCCCTGAAGCGCTGCGGCTGCAACAGTCCAACCGAGAAATGCGCGGATTTGGCGCGCACCGTCAAGCCCGCCAAGCTCGATCCCGACGTCACGCTGGTATTCGACGTGCGCCGCGAGGCCGACTACGCGGCGTCCGACGAAACCATCCCCGGCGCGCTGTGGAAAAACCCCGAAAAAATCGACGCCTGGATCGGCGCCGTGCCGCGAACGCTCGACGTGGTGATCTACTGCGTGCGCGGCGGCGCCGTGTCGAACAGCGTGGTCGATCGCCTGCAGGCCGCGGGCGTGAAGGCGCGCTATATCGAAGGCGGTTTCGAAGCCTACAAGGCCGCGGGCGGCAAAATTTCCCGCAAATGATTCTCAATAACCACTCTGCCTCTATGGTTGACTAATTTACTCGGGTATTTTATGGTTCGTCCATCGCAATTTTCATTACACGCAAGGACGACAATCATGGAACGTGAAATCAACGGCAGAATGGTCGAAACCGACCCCGAAGGCTATCTGGTCAACCTGGAAGACTGGTCCGAAGAACTGGCCGTCGAACTGGCCAAGGAAGACAAGCTGGAACTGGGCGAAAACCACTGGAAGATCATCCGCTACATGCGCGACTTCTTCGCCCAGAACGGCACCGCGCCCAACCTGCGCTTCCTGCAAAAAGGCCTGAAGGAAGAATTCGGCCCGGAATGGGGCGACAAGAAATTCCTGTTCGACCTCTACCCGTTCGGACCCGCCAAACAGGCAGGCCGCTACGCCGGCACCCCGAAACCGACCGGCTGCGTGTAAGCGCATCCCGCCGCATCGAAACGCCCCGCCCTGTGCGGGGCGTTTTGTTGGGGGGTTCGCGCCCTGGAAGGCGCTTCTGCATGCTCGTGGGTTCAGCCGCGATCTGGGTGGCCCATCGGGGCTAAAGCCCCTCCTACAAGTGATGGCCGGCGGGAGTTTTGTGGGTAAGCGGCGTCCACGCCGCGATGGTTTGGCGTCCGCTACACCGGCTCGCGGAACATGAAGTACACCGCCCCGACGAGGCACAGCGCCGCCCACAGGAAATCCCATTTCAGTTCCACCTTCATGTACAGCACCGCGAACGGCACGAACACCGACAGCGCGATGACTTCCTGCATGATCTTGAGCTGCGGCAGGCTCATGACCGTGAAACCGATGCGGTTGGCCGGAACCTGCAGCAGATACTCGAACAGGGCGATGCCCCAGCTGGCGAAGGCGGCGATCACCCAGGGCTGATTGTTTATGTCCTTCAGGTGCGCATACCAGGCAAACGTCCTGAAAACGTTGGAAAGCGTGAGCAGGATCAGGGTTTGCAGGGAAGCGGGCATGGTCGTCATCCAGAAATGCACGCGCCATTGTAGGGAATCCGCGCGCCAACACCCCTGTTAAAATGCCGCCTTTCGCATTGCAAGGGTCGGCATGATGAACGCGCCTCAGGGGGGAGTGGTGATGGGGTCTTCCAGCGACTGGGAGGTGATGAAGCATGCGGCGATGCTGCTGAAGCAGCTGGGCATCTCGTACGAAACCAGGGTGGTGTCGGCGCACCGCACCCCGGATCTGCTGTACGACTACGCCTCGACCGCGGAAGCACGCGGCCTCAAGGCGATCATCGCGGGCGCCGGCGGCGCCGCCCACCTGCCCGGGATGATCGCCGCCAAGACCATCGTGCCGGTGCTCGGCGTGCCGGTGCCGTCGAAATACCTCAAGGGCATGGATTCGCTGCTCTCCATCGTGCAGATGCCGAAGGGCATTCCGGTCGCCACCTTTGCCATCGGCGAGGCCGGCGCGGCCAACGCGGCGCTGTTCGCGGCGGCGCTGATCGCCCGGTACGACAATGGCCTGGCGGCGCAGCTCAACGACTTTCGCCGCGGCCAGTCGGACTCGGTGCTGGCGATGGACCTGCCCGATGTCGAGTAAGCCGCTGCCCATCCTGCCCGGCACGACCCTCGGCATCCTCGGCGGCGGCCAGCTCGGCCGCATGTTCACCATCGCCGCGCGCACCATGGGCTACAAGGTCATGGTGCTCGACCCCGATTTCGCCAGTCCCGCGGGGAAAATGGCCGACGTCCACCTGCAGGCCGACTACACCGACCACGGCGCCCTGCGGCAGCTCGGCGCCGCCTGCGCCGCCGTCACCACCGAATTCGAGAATGTTCCCGCCGCCAGCCTGATCGAGCTGGCGAACCATTGCCGGGTGTCCCCCGGGGCAGCATCGGTCGCCATCGCGCAGGACCGCAGCCACGAGAAAACCTGGCTGCGCGAGCACGGCTTCGCCACCGCGCCGTTCGCGCTGGTCGCCAGCGAAGCCGACCTCGACGCCGCGCTGGCGGCGACCGGCGCGCCGGCGCTGTTGAAGGTCTCGCGCTTCGGTTACGACGGCAAGGGCCAGGCCCGGGTCGGCACGCTGGAAGAGGCACGCGCCGCGTTCCGCGAATTCGGCGGCCAGCCCTGCGTGCTGGAAGGCTTCGTCCAGCTCGAACTTGAAGTATCGGTGGTGCTGGCGCGCAGCGACGCCGGCGAATGCGCGCTGTTCCCGGTCGCCGAAAATCGCCACGACAACGGCATTCTCGACATCTCCATCGTCCCCGCCCGCGTGCCCGACAGCCTCTCGCAACAGGCGCGCGAGATGGCGCGCGCGGTGGCCGACAAGCTCGGCTACGTCGGCGTGATGGCGGTCGAGTTCTTCGTCGCCGATGGCCGGCTGATGATCAACGAAATCGCCCCGCGCCCGCACAACTCCGGCCACTACACGCTGGACGCCTGCGTCACCAACCAGTTCGAACAGCAGGTGCGCGCGCTGTGCGGCCTGCCGCTCGGCGATACCCGCCTGCTGTCGCCGGTTGCGATGGTCAATATCCTCGGCGACCGCTGGCACGACGGCGGGCCGCACTGGGACGCGCTGCTCGCGCATGACAACATCAAGCTGCACCTGTACGGCAAGGAAGCCGCGCGGCCGGGGCGCAAGATGGGCCACTTCAACGTGCTCGACGCCAACCTGCCCGCCGCGCTGGCGCTGGCGGAGAAAATGCGTGCAGTCCTCTAGGCTTCGGCTTCGGACAACCCTCGCCGCGCTGCTCGCGGCCGCCTCGCTGGCCGCGACAGCCGCCTCGCCCGCCCCGCGAACCAAGCTTCAGGCCGGCGCGCATGTCTTTGAAGTCGAAGTCGCCCGCACCCCGCAGCAACAGATGAGGGGCCTGATGGAACGCACGCATCTCGATGACAATGCCGGCATGCTGTTCATCTTCCCGAAAAAGGACAGACACTGCTTCTGGATGAAAAACACCCTCATCCCGCTGTCGATCGCCTTCCTCGCCGACGACGGCGCCATCGTCAACATCGAGGACATGCAACCACAGACCCTGGGCGCCCGCTGCCCGCAAACCCCGGTACGCTACGCGCTCGAAGTGCCGCAGGGCGCATTTCGCGGCAAGGGCATCAAACCCGGCACGCGGGTCACCGGCATCCCGGTCGGGCCGCGGCAGGTAATCGGCGAGTAGGGTGCGCTCCGCGCACCTTCCAGCACCTGCGCGACATGCGATTGCTGGTGGGCGAAGGAGCCGAGACGGGGCGCCCAAAACGGTCCCACGTGTGCGCACCGAACCACGCTTCCGACCCCGCCCCTGCCCGATCGGTGCACGAAGTGCACCCTACGAATAACTGGGTGTGGCGGCATCGGCGAGTAGGGTGCACTCCGTGCACCTTCCAGCACCTGCGCGATATGCGATTGCGGATGGGAGAAGGCTCCGAGACGGGTATCCAAAACGGTCCCACGTGCGCGCACCAAACCACGCTTCCGACCCCGCCCCTGCCCGATCGGTGCACGGAGTGCACCCTACGGATAACTGGGCGGGGCGGCATCGGCGAGTAGGGTGCACTCCGTGCACGCGGTATTCAAAAATGGTGCGCATGGCACACCTTACAACTGCGGGCCTTGTTTTGAATCCTGGCGGCAACCCGTGCAAGTCGTCGGCGGCAGCGCCCTGCTGCGCCCCCCTATTCCGGAAAATCGATCGCCCGGATCGCCATTTCGCCTTCCGCACCGGATTCCTCGACCCGCAGCACGCGCACCGGCAGGTAATGCCGGTCGATGGCGAGCCAGATTTCGAAGCGGCCGTCATCCCCGGTCTTGCGTGCGAGGTGCAGCGTTCGGAGCGGACCGAGCGCGGTCTCCAGAATTTCTTCGCCGCGCACATCGTACGTATAGTGGCGCAGCTTTTTGCCGTTGAACACCGCGTAGTCCAGCTGTTCGCCCGAGGGCGGGGCGGTCAGCGCCATCTGGAAAATAAGGCTCAGCGCGTCCTGCACGTCGCCGGTATATGAAAAATGGCGCGGCGCACCTTTGGCCGGATGTAAGGTGAGACGGCCGCTGGCCGCGTTGAAGCGCGCGCTGCTGCGCTTGTCGCCGCGCTGATCCCAGAATTCTTCCGGCACCAGGCCGCCCGGGGCAATGCGGCCGCGGCTGGTCTGCACGAAGCGGCCATGATAAAACACGCCTGCAAGGCCGGTGGCGCCGGCCACGCTGGTGATCGTGTAGCGATCGCCTTCGTTGATCCACACCAATGTCTGTTCGCCCCTGGCCAGCCCATAGCGCACCTGGAAACGCAGGTCAAGGCGCGGCGGCAGCGGGTTCAGCGGGGGCGCTGCCGGCTCGGCCTCTGCTGCGGACGGGCTCGCCGGCTCCGGTTCAAGCCCGGGTATTTCGACCGGTAGTTCATCGGGCGGCGCGGCCATGGCGACGTCAGCGGCGACTTCCGGGATGGCCGCCTCTTTGACATTTTCGACCGGTTCAGGCAATGGGGCAGGCTTGGGGCGCGATGGCGGAACAGGAGGTTTCACCGAAGGGCGCGGCGCCGCGACAGGCGGCGCCGGCATCATCCGCACCTCGATGGGAAGCGATTCGGGTTGGGCCTGCCACTGCGGCAGGGGCCAGGACAGCCTCCCAAGCAGCGCACCATGCAGCAGCAGCGATCCCGCCAGAGCCAGCCACCATGGGCGAGCGCCGCGCCCCATCGCAGCTAGTCCTTGACGCTGGCACGCACCAGGCGCTGCTCGAGGGTGACGCCGTCTTCGCTCACCCGGATTTGCACCGGGAGGTTATCGCGCGCGGGGGCGATCCACACGGTGATGGTTTTTTCATCGGGTTTTTTCGTGATGCGCCGGTATTGGCGGGTGGCCAATGCGCCCAAGGGGGTCTGCAGCTTGCCGCCCTCGCTTTTCACATAGCGATAGTCGTTGAGATCGCGCCCGCTCACCACCTGCAGGCTGTAGTCGGCGGGCAGGCTGGGGGCGAACATGAACTGGTACACCTGCGACAGCTGATCCTGCGTGCCATTCTGCAAGCCGTCGACGGTCCACGAATCGCCCTTGTACTGCCAGGCGATGCTGCGCTGCTTCCAGTCGAGGCGCGCGGTCGCCAGCTTGTGCGGCGCATCGCTGCGGGCATGCCGGAATTGCGTGGGGAGCAGGCCCTGGCGGGTGACCAGGCCTGTGCTTTCGAGGCGGATGACGCCCGGCCACAGCATTTTCAGCGGGCCGTCCGCACGCGTTTCGCTGGTGAGGGTGTAGCGGCTGCCGTTGCGGATGAAGATGTCGGTCACCTGGCCGAGTTTATGGCCGTTGCGGTAGAGGTCGTACACCAGGTTCATTTGCTGCGGGGCCGCCTGGGCTGCGGCGGCGAACAGGCCGGCCGCAAGAAGCAGGGTCTTGAGCATGATCACATTCCGGCGGGAAACACAGACTGTGACGTCGGATCGTCCTTCAAGTTTACCCGGCCGCGGTTTATTTCCAGTCGCCCTTCGGCGAACCAGCGGACGGCTTGGGGATAGATGCGGTGTTCCTGCCGCAGCACCCGCGCCGCCAGCGTGTCGGGGGTATCGTCCGCGCGCACCGGCACCGCGGCCTGGATGACGATGGGGCCATGATCGAGATCGGCGGTGACGAAATGCACCGTGCAGCCGTGGATCTTGACCCCTTCCGCGAGCGCGCGCTCATGGGTTTTCAGCCCTTGGAACATCGGCAGCAGCGAGGGATGGATGTTCAGCAGGCGGCCCTCGAAGCGCGCGATGAAGGCCGGGCTGAGGATGCGCATGTAGCCCGCCAGCACCACCAGATCGGGCCGGTGACGCTCGATTTCCTCGGCCAGCAGGGCGTCGAAGGCTGCGCGGTCGGGGTGTGCGGTGTGGTCGAGCGCAATTGCGGCGAGGCCGTGCGTACGCGCATAGTCCAGCCCCGCGGCATGGGGCCGGTTGCTGATGACGGCGACAATTTCAATCGGCAGCCGTGCCTCCGCAATCGCCTGAAAGTTGCTGCCGCGCCCGGACAGCAGCACGACGACGCGGCAACTCACGAATAAATCACCTGCTCCGCGCCATCGGGGCGGGCGACGATTTCGCCGATGCGCCACACGGTCTCGCCGCTTGCCGTGAGGTGCGCCATTGCCGCTGCGGCGTCGCTTGCGGCCACCACGACGCACAGGCCGATGCCGCAGTTGAAGGTGCGCAGCATTTCGGCCGAATCGACGTTGCCGGCCTGCTGCAGCCAGTCGAACAGCGGCGGGCGCGTCCAGCTGGCCGGATCGACGCGTGCGGCGACGCTCTCGGGCAGGCAGCGCGGCAGGTTGCCGGTGATGCCGCCGCCGGTGATGTGCGCCATGCCCTTGACGCTGAGCTTTTCCAGCAGCGAAAGCACGGGCTTGACGTAAATCCGCGTCGGCGCCATCACGGCGTCGGCAAGCGGACGGCCGTGGAAGTCCGACCCGAGGTCGATGCCCGACACATCGATCAGCTTGCGGACCAGCGAATAGCCGTTGGAATGCGCGCCGGAAGACGCCAGCCCCAGCACCACGTCGCCCGCGACGATGCCCTGGCCGCCGATGACTTTCGATTTTTCCACCACGCCGACGGCGAAGCCGGCCAGGTCGTACTCGCCTTCCGGATACATGCCGGGCATCTCGGCGGTTTCGCCGCCGATCAGCGCGCATCCGGCCTGCTCGCAGCCGGTGGCGATGCCGGCGATCACCGCTTCCGCGGTGTCGAGGGTGAGCTTGCCGCAGGCGAAGTAATCGAGAAAGAACAGCGGCTCGGCGCCCTGCACCAGGATGTCATTGACGCTCATTGCCACCAGGTCGATGCCGACGGTGTCATGGCGGTTCAGCTCGAACGCCAGCTTGAGTTTGGTGCCGACGCCGTCGGTGCCGGAAACCAGCACCGGCTCCCTGAATTTCTTCGAAATCTCGACCAGCGCGCCGAAGCCGCCGATACCCGTCAGCACTTCGGGGCGCATGGTGCGCCTGGCCAGCGGCTTGATACGCTCGACCAGCGCATCGCCGGCGTCGATGTCGACGCCGGCGTCTTTATAGGAAATGGATGACACGCCCGGCTCCAGAATGCAAAAAGTGCGGTATTTTACCGCCTATGTCGACTCCCCGCCCGTTCCACCTCCCCTGGCTCGCGCTCTCCGTGCTGCTCGTCACGGGCGGGCTGATCTATCTGCTGGGCCCCATTCTCACCCCCTTCCTGGCCGGCGCTCTGCTCGCCTACATCTTCGACCCGCTGGTCGACCGCCTGGAAGCGCACGGCTGGTCGCGCGTCGCCGGAACCGTTGCGGTGATCGTGCTGGCCGGACTCGCCGTCTTTGGCCTGGTCCTGATTGCCCTGCCCCTGTTTCAAGGCCAGTTTGCCGAACTGAGCCAACGCCTCCCGGCCACCCTCGACCTGCTGCAAACCCGCTTCCTGCCCTGGCTGCAGCAGACCCTCGGCATCGCCATCGCCCCCAATCTCGATGCGCTCAAAAGCTGGCTGACCGAACAGGCGACCGAAAACAGCGCCAACTGGCTGCCCAGCCTGCAAACCGGCGCGCTTGCCGTCCTGGGCGTGCTGGTCAACCTGCTGCTGATTCCGGTCGTGATGTTTTATCTGCTGAAGGACTGGGACGTGATGGTGGCGCGCGTCGCCGAGCTGGTGCCGCGTGCCTGGACAGGGCGTGTCACCCGCGTGGCACGCGCGATGGACGCGGTGGTCGGCGAATTCATGCGCGGGCAGCTGGCGGTCATGACCATCCTCGCGCTGTATCACGGCATTGCACTGTGGGTGCTGGGTCTCGACTACGCCCTGCCGATCGGCATTCTCACCGGACTGCTGTCCTTCGTGCCTTTTCTCGGAATCGGCCTGGGCCTGACGCTGGCCTTGCTGGTGGCGCTGTTGCAGTTTGCCGACTGGATCGGGGTGGCCTGGGTGGCAGGAATATTCATGGTCGGCCAGCTCTTCGAAGGCTACGTGATCACCCCGCGCATCGTCGGTGAACGAGTCGGCCTGCATCCGGTGGCCGTCATCTTCGCCCTGGCCGCATTCGGCCAGTTGTTCGGATTTGTCGGCGTGCTCCTGGCGGTGCCGCTGGCGGCGGTGCTGCTGGTGGCGCTGCGCGAGCTGCGCGGCGTATACGAGCAGAGCGAGCTTTATCGCGGCGGCTATAATGCCGGCTCTTCCGATCCTGCCTCATCTGCCATGTCCGCACCGCTCCTCGGCCCACCCCTGCTCGAATCGCACATCGCTTCCCTGCCGCTGGTGCATCGCGGCAAGGTGCGCGACATCTACGCCGTCGGCGACGACAAACTGCTGATCGTCACCACCGACCGCCTGTCGGCCTTCGACGTGGTGATGCCGACGCCGATCCCCGGCAAGGGCTGCGTGCTGACGAAGGTGTCGGCATTCTGGTTCGACAAGCTCAAGTCCGTCGTGCCGAGCCAGGCGCTCGACATCGCGCCGGAATCGGTCGTCGCCGAAAACGAGCGCGACCAGGTGGCCGGTCGCGCCATCGTGGTGAGAAAACTCAAGGCGCTGCCGGTGGAGGCCATCGTGCGCGGCTACCTGGTCGGCTCGGGCTGGAAGGAATACCAGGCCAGCCAGTCGGTATGCGGCATTGCGCTTCCGGCCGGGCTGAAACAGGCCGACCGCCTGCCGCAACCGATCTTCACGCCGTCGACCAAGGCAGCGGTCGGCGCCCATGACGAGAACATCGCGTTTGAACAAATGGCCGAACTGATCGGCGCCGACCTGTCCAAGCGGGTGCGCGACGTCAGCCTCGCGCTGTACAAGGCCGCGGCGGAATACGCGCTGACGCGCGGCATCATCATCGCCGACACCAAGTTCGAATTCGGGCTGGATGAAAAAGGGCAGCTGGTGTGGATCGACGAGGCGCTGACCCCGGATTCGTCGCGCTTCTGGCCGGCCGACCAGTACCGTCCCGGGAGCAACCCGCCCAGCTTCGACAAGCAGTTCGTGCGCGACTGGCTGGAAGCGAGCGGCTGGAACAAGCAGGCGCCGGGACCGGAACTGCCCCCCGAAATCGTGACAAAGACCAGCGAGAAATACCGCGAGGCGATGTCGCGCCTGCTGGGGTAAATAAAGACGTTATCCGCGAAGCTCGCGAAGGAACGCCAAGAAAACCCTGGGAGCCGCCTGTCGCATTCCAGGAACCCCTTCGCGCCTCTTCGCGTCCTTCGCGGAGAGGGTTTTATTTCAACGTCGCATTCAGAAAGTCCGCCACCGCCTCAACCATCTCACCCTCATGCCCGGTGAAAAAATGGTCGGCGCGGGCAATCATCACCTGCCTTGAGCCCTTGGTCGCCAGACTCTGCTTGCGCTTGCCGGCGTTCGCCAGCACCTGCGGCAGGTCGTTGTCGCCATACAGATCGAGAATCGGCCGTTTCACGGCCTTGTAGTCATCGATCGAAATGCCCAGGCTCGCCCACGACTTCACGGCGGGGTCGGGTTTGCCGGTCATATACGCACGGCTCATGCGCGAGCCCATGCTGTGGGAAACGATGGCAATCCGCTTGTAGCCCTTGGCCTTGAGAAACGCGACCGCCTCGGCAATGCGCTCGGCGGCCTCGGGGAAAGTCGGCGGGTAGGCTTCGCCCGTGGCGTCGGCGGCGAGGATCGGCATCTGGATCGACAGGGTGGCAAAGCCGCGGTCGGCCAGTTCGGTGCGCAGGGTGCCGACCATGCCCCAGTCGGGGTGGATGCCCATGCCGTGGACGACGATGGCCGCCTTGCCGGTGTCCGCCGGGGTAAACAGTGTGAGGAATTTGTGGTGGCCGCGCGGCGTCTGCAGGTAGACCGGATCGCCCACCACCAGTCCGGGCACGATTTCATCCGCCCATTTCCTCTCGCGCGCATAATCCGCCACCGGCCCGGCAAACGCCGTCAGCGAAAACAATGCAAGCAATCCAGCCGCCAGACCCAACACCATGTTTTTCTTCATTTCATCTCTCCTGCGCGTTAAAGTTCATGATCCAGCCGCCCGATAATTCAACTAAACCGTTTAATAATCAATCGTTCAAGGTAGAAAACTAGTGTCCGCCAAGCAACTGCGCATCGTACCATCCTCATTGCCGGCCGCCCCGCCGCGCGATACGCGCTTGCGCCACGGAGCGCGGGTGGTGATTGTCGATGACCGCAGCACTGCGCGCAGCCTGCTCGAAGGCCTGGCGCGCACGCTGGAGCCCGATGTGGTGGTGGACAGCTTTGCCGACCCGTTGGACGCGTTGGCGCAGATGCAGCGCGTGGCGCCGGACCTCATCATCAGCGACTACCGCATGCCGGGCATGAACGGCATCGAATTCACCCGTCGCGTCCGTGCGGAGCGCTGTCTGGCCGATGTGCCGCTGATCATCGTCACCGTGGTGGAGGACCGCCGGATTCGTTATCAGGCACTGGAAAACGGCGCCACCGACTTCCTCATCCGGCCGATCGACCCGCAGGAATACCGCGCACGCTGCCTCAATCTGCTGGCCCTGCGGCGCAGCCAGAAAATGCTGGCCGACCGCGCACTGTGGCTGGAAGAGCAGGTGGTGCTGGCCACCCGCGAGGTGCGCACGCGCGAACGCGAAACCCTGATGAAGCTGGCCAAGGCCGGTGAATACCGCGACATGGCAACCGGCAACCACATTGTCCGCATGGCGAAATACGCCCGCCTGATCGCCGAGGAACTCAGTCTCACCGCGATGGAATGCGACGAGATCGAAACCGCCGCGCCGATGCACGACATCGGCAAGATCGGCATTCCCGACCAGATTCTTCTGAAGCCTGGGCGGCACACCCCGGAAGAGCGGGCCATCATGCGTCGTCACCCGCTGATCGGCCACGGGATCCTGGCCGACAGCCCCTCGCGCTACCTGCAGATGGGCGCGGTGATCGCGCTCGGCCATCACGAAAGATTCGACGGCAGCGGCTACCCGCAGGGCCTGGCCGGTGCGAACATCCCGCTGGCCGCGCGCATTGTGGCGGTGGCCGACGTGTTCGACGCGCTCACCTCCAATCGCCCCTACAAGCGCGCGTGGACGTTTCAGGATGCCCTGTACTACGTCCAGTCCGAAAGCGGCAGGCATTTCGACCCCGTCTGCGTGCGCGCGTTCGAACAGCGCCTCGATGCCGTGGCCACCATCATGCGCGAGTTGGGCGATACCCAGGCGTAGCCGACGCATGAAGGCCATGCTTCATATGCCGATGCCGGAGTTTTTACAGCGCCTGCTCAAACGGATTCGCAGCCGGCCGGATACCGAGTTTCAGCAAGCGCTCATTCGCCTGTGCATCGTTGCGGGTTTCTACCTGTATTTCTCACTCGAATGGCTGGAGCATAGTTCCGCCATGGCTGAACAGGTCCACTTCATCGGGCTGACCCTCACGGCTGTTTCCCTGGCCCTGCTGATCGGCGCAATCGCCGATCCGGGCGCCTCCGTTCCCCGCCGCAGCATCGGCATGCTGCATGATTTCACCGTCGCCACCTACATGCTGGCCATCACGAATGAAACCGGTGCGCCAATTGTCGCAACATATCTGTGGGTCACGCTGGGCAATGGCTTCCGCTATGGAATGCCCTATCTGCGCGTCTCGACGCTTGCATCTGTAATCGGGTTCATCGTTGTCTATCAGTTCAATCCCTTCTGGCAGGCCCATACCCCGCTCTGGTGGGGCATATGGCTTACGCTCATCGTGATTCCCATTTACTCGTCCAGCCTGCTGAAACAACTTCATACTGCGGTCAAGCGCGAACAGGAGGCCAACCAGGCCAAATCCAACTTTCTCGCCAACATGAGCCACGAGTTGCGCACGCCGCTGAATGGCGTCATCGGCGTCTCCGACCTGCTGGCGGAGACGAAACTCGACAAGGAACAGCAGGAATTCGCCCAGATCATCCGTGCATCGGCCAACACCCTGCTGGAACTGATCGACAACGTGCTCGACATCTCGCGCATCGAAGCCGGGCGTATCGTCACCACGGGCGAGGATTTCGACCTGCACCGTCTGGTCAACGGCACGGTCGCCATGATGCAACCCCTGGCCCAGGGCAAGGGAATGATGCTGGCGGCGCACATTGCGCCGCAGACGCCGTTTCACCTGCATGGCGATGCGCGTCACCTGCGCCAGGTCCTCATCAACCTGATCGGCAATGCCATCAAGTTCACCGAGCAGGGCCGGGTAGACGTGTACGTCAGCCCGGCCGGGCAAAGCCATCCGCAACGGCTGCGCTTCGAGGTTGTCGACACCGGCATCGGCATTCCGGAAGCCGCGCAGGCAAGCATCTTCGACAGCTTCACCCAGGCCGATCCGTCCGTCACACGCCGCTTTGGCGGAAGCGGGCTGGGCACCACCATCGCCAGGCAACTGGTGGAGACGCTGGGCGGGCAAATCGGCCTGCACAGCCGCGAGGGCGAAGGCACGACCTTCTGGTTCGAGCTGCCGTTTGCCCTGCAGGCTGCCCCGATCCCGGTATCCGACGAACATTTCGACGCGCCGATGCGGGTGGCCATCCTGGCGGGAAGCGAACTTGCGACCCGCCTCCAGGCGGTCATACGCAACTGGGGGGCCGAAACCGTGACTGTGGACAACACCAGCCGGCTTGCCGCCGAGTTGTCCGCCAATGCGTCGGGCGGAACGCTTGTAGGCGCGGTGGTGGTGGAACGCAGCGCGCTGCCAGGGGATCCAGCGGCCTTTCTGCATCTGCTGCGCGACGGCACCAGGCTGGCCGCGCTCCCGGTCATCCTGGTCGAATCCGACGCCAGCATCGCCCCGCCACACGACGACACCTTGCTGATGCGCGAAGGCTATGCCTCGGTGCTGCGCACGCCGGTCAACACCACCCTGCTGTTCAACGCCATCCACGCGGTCGCCAGCCACGGCATGCCGGCCAACGTGGTGTCGCTGGCCAATCGCTTCCTGGCGCAGTCCGGTCAAAACGCCCGCCTGCGCATCCTGGTGGCGGAAGACAACCCGGTCAACCAGCGGGTGACCCGCGGCCTGCTGGAACACGCCGGCCATGAGGTCCACCTGGCGCACGACGGCGAGGAAGCACTGGCGATGCTCGAATCCGCCGGGCAAACCTATCACCTGGCCATTATCGACATGCACATGCCGCAGCTGTCCGGGCCCGAGGTGGTGCAACGCTGGCGGTTCATGGAAAACGGCCACCTGCCCATCATCATGCTCACCGCCGACGCGCGCGCCGAAGCGCAGGCCGTCTGCGAAGAAGCGGGGGCCGACAGTTTCCTCACCAAGCCGGTCAACAGCCTCGATCTCATCGATGCCATCGCCCGGCTGGTCGTCCGGCAGACACCCGCCGCTGCGGACAAGGCAACGTCATCGGAACAATGGGAAGGGGAGCTTGATGAGCGCGTGCTGAACGAACTGGCGCAACTGGGGGGCACGGCCTTCGTGGAAGACCTGCTCGCCAGCTTTGAGGAAGAGAGCGGACGCACGCTGCGCGACATCGAACGTGCGCTGGCCGCCCGGGATTACGGACAATGGCGCCATCAACTACACATGCTGAAAGGCGGCGCCCGCGATCTCGGCGCCAACCAGTTAGCGCAGCTGTGCGCCGACGCCGAACGCATCAAACTCTATGAAATGACAGGAATTGACGCAGATCAGAAACTGGACGAGCTTCGGTTTGCGCTCACCCGAGCGCAAACCGCCCTGACCACCTATCTGGACCGGAAATTACGCGCTGAAGGCACTTGACGGGGAGACTGCATTAGCCATTTCAGCCTTGCCCGTTTGTCGGTTGACCAGCCGTTCCATCATCCGCAGATCCTTCGCCTCCAGTCTCAAGGCTGCATCCACCCAGACTTCGGTGATGCGTATCAATTCATCGTAAGACACAGGCTGGCTGATCTCGCGCGCGGCGCGCAGGGCCAGGATCCCATTGCGGGATTTTTCCTCGCGGCGGATATAGTCATAGACCGCGCTTTCACCCTCGCCCGGCTCGGCCAGCACATCCACTACCCCCATCTGGTACAACTCTTCCGCCAGATAAAGTTTTCCGCTGAGGATAATTTTTTCAGCCTGGTGATGACCGACACGACGCCCCAGAAAGGTCATCGCGCCCATCCCGGGAAACAGGTTGAACAGGATCTCCGGCAGACCCATCCTGGCACCGCGCTCGGCGATCAAGACCTTGGCTGCCAATGCACTTTCAAACCCGCCACCGAGCGCCTGCCCCTGAACCAGGGCAATGCTTGTCACATTGGGTCGGTTCAGATGGGTGTGCACGGCATACGAGCAGTCGATGCAGGAAACCGCGTAGCGATACAACGCATCGTGGTCACGCGCCGCAATATGCCGCAGGAAAAGATCGAGGTCGCCCCCCAGGCTGAAGGTATCGGGTACTTTTGACGCCAAAACAAAATATTTCACGTCCCCCTGCGCGGGGTCGTCGACCATGCCGGCCATCTCGCTTCCCCAGGACAGCAACTCCTGCAGCAAAGTCGGGGTAAAGCAGGGACGCGGTTCCGAATGCATGTAGCCCCAGGCAACCTGGCTATGCGGATCGAAATACGTGGTGAGTTGCGTGTATGCGCTTTGCTGCGGTTGCAGCATGGTGTGAACTGCTTGCAGATGTGCCATGTTATATCTCCACGGATTAGGGAATCGACCATGCGACGAATATCGGCATGTGTCGAAAGACTAACGCGGGCAACACCGCCGCTCAAGCATCAAATCGTTACGCGCAGCGCAGCTCAATTCATTGATGAAATCAGGCGTTCAGGGGCGGGACTCCGCAACGCATCGCCTAAAACGTCCAGACCATGCGCAGCGCCAGCACCCCCAGCAGCAGTGCAAAAACCCGCTTCAGCGGGCGCACCGGCAGGCGGTGCGCGGTGCGCGCACCAAGCGGCGCGGTCAATACGCTGCCCAGCACGATGCCGGCAAGCGCCGGCAGATAGATGTAGCCGAGGCTGCCGTCGGGCAGGCCGCTCGCATTCCAGCCGCCCAGCAGATAGCCGACTGCGCCTGCGACGGCAATCGGAAAGCCGATCGCGGCCGAGGTGGCGATCGCCCGGTGCAGCGGCACGTTGTGCCACAGCATGAACGGCACCGACAGGGTGCCGCCGCCGATGCCGACCCAGCTCGACACCGCACCGATCGCGCCGCCCGCCAGCATCGTCCCGGCGCGCCCCGGCAATTCGCGATGCGGCGCCGGCTTGAAGTCCAGCCACATCTGGATGGCGGCGTAAAACAGGAAGGCGACAAAAAACAGCTTCAGCGCCAGGGCCGACATCCGCGCCGCCAGCATGGCGCCAACCAGCGTGCCGAGCAGGATGCCGGGCGTAATGCGCCGCAGCAGCGGCCACTCGACCGCGCCGTGGCGATGGTGCGCGCGCACGCTGGAGAGCGAGGTGAACAGGATCGAGGCCAGCGAGGTGCCGAGCGCCAATTGCGGTTCCATGCCGGCGGCAAGGTCCTGCGCGTGCAGCAGCATGATCAGAACCGGCACGATGATGAGTCCGCCGCCGACGCCGAGCAGGCCGGCGACGAAGCCAACCGCCAGGCCGAGTGCGACGTAGGCCGCGAGCAGGGCGGGGGCCAGTTCCGGCATTAAAGATGCTTGACGATGAAAGCGTATTCGGCCGGATCGACCGGGGTGATCGACAGCCGGTTGCCCTTTTGCAGGATGCGCATGTGGGCGAGTTCCGGGTAGCCGCGGATTTCGGACAAGGGCATCAGCCGCGTCTTCTTCACCAGCTTCACGTCCACATTGAACCAGCGCGGCGTTTCCGGCGTGGCCTTGGGGTCGAAGTACTTGTTCGCGGGATCGAACTGGGTGGCGTCGGGATAGGCCGCCACGCCGACCACGGCCAGCCCGACAATGCCCGGCTCGGCGCACGACGAATGGTAGAACAGCACCTTGTCGCCGGGCCGCATCTGGTCGCGCATGAAATTGCGCGCCTGGTAGTTGCGCACGCCGTACCAGGCGACGCTTTGATTCGGCATGGCGGCGAGGTCGTCGATGCTGACGTCGGAGGGCTCGGATTTCATCAGCCAGTAGCGCATGGGATCGTGAGGCGTAAGGCGTTAGGAGAGAGGCGCCGGGGTCAGGCGCGCTTGATCAGGGTGCCGACGCCTTCGGGGGTCAGTATTTCCAGCAGCAGGGCGTGCTCGACGCGGCCGTCGATGATGTGCGCGGTCTTGACGCCGCTGTTCACCGCGTCGACCGCGTAGCCGACCTTGGGAATCATGCCGCCGGAGATGGTGCCGTCGGCGATCCGCTCGTCCACCTGCCGCGGCGTCAGGCCGGTGAGAAGCGTGCCCGCCTTGTCCAGCACCCCGGGGGTGTTGGTGAGAAAAATGACCTTTTCCGCCTTCAGCACGCCCGCCAGCTTGCCGGCGGCGACATCGGCATTGATGTTGTAGGCATTGCCTTCCGCGTCGGTGCCGAGCGGCGCGACCACCGGGATGAAATCGCCCGAGTCGAGCAGCTCGATGATCTTCGGATCGATGCTGGTGATCTCGCCCACCTGGCCGATATCGAGAAACTTGCCAAGCTCTTCCTTGCTCGCCACCAGCATTTTCTTGGCGTGGATGAAATTGCCGTCCTTGCCGGTCAGCCCCACCGCCTTGCCGCCGTGCTTGTTGATGAGGGTGACGATATCCTGGTTGACCAGGCCGCCGAGCACCATTTCCACCACGTCGAGCGTTTCCTCGTCAGTCACCCGCATGCCCTGGATGAAGTCGGACTGCTTGCCGATTTTTTTCAGCAGGCTGGCGATCTGCGGGCCGCCGCCATGAACCACCACCGGGTTCATCCCCACCAGCTTCAACAGCACCACGTCCTTGGCGAAGGCTTCCATCAGATGCCGCTCGGTCATGGCATTGCCACCGTACTTGATGACGATGGTCTTGTCGTAGAAACGCTGGATGTAGGGCAGCGCCTCGGACAGGATGCTGGCCTTCTCGGCGGCGGTGTGGAGAGGGATCATGGCGGCTCCGGGTTGAGTTTGCGCGGATTTTACGCCAATAAAAAAGAAGACGGCGCGAAGTCAGCCCCGTGACCGCGAAGGCCTGGCAGCCTGTCGGAGTTGCCCGGCGAACCCTGGGCGGGCGCGCCGCGCTGGAGCGGATCGCGGCCGAGAGCCGCCATCCAGATCCTGCGATGATCCTGCAGGCACTGGCGGCACGCTGCCCGACGACTTGCGCGCGCGGCGCCATTCCGGGGAGCGGACAGGACACGCTGTAGCGTGACCCGCCCTCGGGCCGAAAAGTGCGCCGGCTATTTAGTGATTTTATGCTGCATGGGCATGCCGCCGCCCATGGGTGCGCGGGCTTCTGCCTTCACCTCGATGGTCTGCTGCTTGCCGCCCGACTCCACCGTCAGGACCAGCGGGATGATCTCGCCGGCGGCAATCGGTTTCGCCAGGTTCATCAGCATGATGTGATAGCCGCCGGGTTCGAGTGAAACCGTCTTGCCCTTCGGCAACTCGATCGCCTTCACTTCGCGCATCCGCATCACGTCGCCGTCCATCTTCATTTCATGCACTTCCACCCGCGGCACCGCCGGGCTGGATGCGCCGACGAGTCGCGCATCGGCGTCCGAACGGATCTGCATGTAGGCGCCGCTGACTTTTTGTCCCGGCATGGTGGCGCGCGCCCACGCGTCGGTGACGCCGACATTGGCGGCCCAGGCGGGCAGGGTGGCGGCACTGGCCAGCAACACGGCAGCAACAAGCGTTTTCATCGATTTCTCCTTAAAGAAAGTAAAACCATTAGAACTGGACATTGACCGCAGTGTAGATCGAACGGCCCATGCCGGGAACAGGAACGCCCCACGGAACTCCGGTTGCGGACATGGTCTTGCCCTCGCCGAGGTAGGCCCCGCCCAGCGGGTGTTCATAGAACCGGTCGAGGACGTTCTCGACGCCGAGGTCGAGGCGCACCTGCTTCCACTGGTAGCTGCTGCGCAGGTTGAGAAGGCCGTAGCCGGCGGTTTCCATTTCGTTGCGGACATCGGAGACGTCATCCTTGGCGTCCACCAGAACGACCTCGGCGGTATTGGTCCAGTTGCGCAGGCGCTGCACGACAGCCAGTTTCGCGTTCAGCGGCATGATGTTGTAGAGGTTGTCTTTCTCACCCGAAGCGGTTTCGCCCCTGACGTAATTCAGCATGCCGGTCGCCGTGAAGCTGCCGTAACGCCCGGTTTTTGCCAGCGGCAGATGACCGGAAATATCGATGCCGTAGAGCTGCGCATCCTGGTTGACGAACCGCAGGTAGACGAACTCCGTATCGGTGGTGGGCGCGATGATTGGCGTGGCGTTGATGTAATCATCGACGTACGTGTAGTAGGGCGTGACTTTCAATCCCCATTTTTCCTGCGCGGCGTCGTGCAAGTCGAACGTCGCGCTCACGGTATGGGCAATTTCCGGTTCCAGTTCGAGGTTGCCGACATAGCCATTGCCGTCGCCGAACCAGTTGATCATGCGCATCGCCATGCCGCCGGTCGACCAGGTGTAGCGCTCGTAGAGGTTGGGGGAGCGGGTCTTCCGCGCATAACCGAATTCGAGGGTTCGTGTTTTGGCTGGCATAAAGCGGGCCAGCGCGGTCAAGTCGATGTTGTGGTCGGTTTTCTCGCGGTCGGCATTATTGAAGGCGGTTGCGTCGGCCGTGTACGTGGCGTTATACCCCTGCACCTCGCCGGCATCCATGTCGACTTTTTCGTAGCGCAAGCCGAACTGCGTCAACCACCGCGGGTTCCATTGCGCTTCCCATTCGCCGAATGCCGCCAGACGGTCGCGCTCGCCGTTGTTGATGTTCCAGAACACGTCGGGCGCCATCCCCCTGCCGGATGGATCCCACCAGTCGTCCAGGCGGTAGCGCTGTACTTCAGTGCCAACGCGGATCAGGTCTCGCGCCGACAGCGGGATATCCGCCTTGACGACCGCGCCGGTATTTTTCCCTTCGGTATCCATCGGCATGCCTGCCGCGCATCCGGTCTTGCCTTCGGTGGGTATGCAGGCGGTTCCATCGGGAATGGTTGTCCCATTGCCGTACCAGAACAATTTGTCATCGAAGAACTGCATGTAATGCCGCGTATTTTCATGATAGGCCCGCGCTTCCAGCTTGCCCCAGTCGTATTGCCCCTCGTAGCGCAGGTTGACCTGCTCGCTGTCGTTGCCGGTCATGTCCATGCGCTGGTTGGGCCAGCCCTGGTAGGGAATGTCCTGCAGGCCCAGTTTCAGTTCGAGCAGATGATTTTCATGGCCCGCGGCCAGGGCGATCGACTGGTTGGTCGACTTGTACATGCTGGAGCCGACTTCGTCGGCATCGACGATGTGCCCATCATCGGCGTCGATATAGGTCGACTTGAAATTGTCGCCGGCATGGTAATTGTCGGCCTTCACCGTCGAACCACTGTAGGTCACGCTCACCTTTTCGCTGGCGATCGTCGCCGACAGGTTGCCGCCACGGGCATCGCCGTTGCTGCGGTAGAACATGCCGGCCTCGCCCTTCTTCAATACGCCTTCGCCCGCCTTCGCGAACGCCGGCGCGGCCGAATCCACCAGGATCGTGCCGCCGATGCTGTCGCCGCCGGAGCTCACCGGCGCGAGTCCGGCAAAAACCGTGACGGCGTCGACGCTGGTCGGGTCGATATACGAGAGCGGCGGGTTCATGTGGTTGCCGCACGCCGAGATCAGGTCCATGCCGTCGACCTTGATGCGCAGGCGGTCGTCCGCCAGGCCGTGGATCGCGGGCAGGCTGGAAACGCCGCCGGAGCCGTACAGGCTCACGCCGGGGACGTCCCTGAGTAGACTAGCCGAATCGCTGGTCGCGGGGCGCAAGGACTGCAAGTTTTCCACCTCAACGCCAAACGGGGCGACGTCTTCCGGCGTGCCGGTCACCACAATCGTCATTAGGGGGGAAGCGTCTTCCGCACTGGCCGTGACGGGCAACAGGCTGGCGGCAATCAGCAAAGGCAGCAGGCGGGGAACGAAAGCAGGCGTTTTCATGGCGCATGACGGGATAAAAGGGGACCCGATTGTCTCTTATTGGCCGCTTCCGCAGAATGTGACAAATCGTCGCAGGACAGGTCGGGAGTGTTTGTCCGCGCGGCTTTCAGGCCGGAAGCCAGGCATAAAAACGTACAGGCGGACGACAACCTGCGACTTGCCCGCTAGCGGGCCTGGCCGAGTGATTGGCCGTTTCCTCGGGGCAGGCCGATGCGCGATGAAGCGCCGTCGGCGCTTCCTCATCCACGGCTGGGCAAATTGCCGCAGCCCGCAACGCATCGCGACGCGCGCATTACAATGCCGTCATGCCGCCTTCGACCGATTCCACGCTGCGCTCCACCCTGCCCGCGCGTGCCCTGCTGGGGCGCCTGCTCGCCGTGCGGATGTCGCTGATCGCCGGCTGGGCGGTGGGCATCGTCTGGCTGCACTGGGGCCTCGACATCCGCATGCCGCTGCTGCCGATGGCCGCGGTGCTGGCACTGATGGGGCTGTTCTCGCTTTCCACCGCGTGGCGGCTGCGGCTGGACGTTCCCGCGACGCAGATGGAATTTCTGGCGCACCTGCTGGCCGACCTCACCGCGTTTGCGGTGCTGGCGTTCTTCAGCGGCGGCGCGACCAACCCCTTTGTGTCGCTGATGCTGGTGCCGGTCGTCATCGCCGCGATCAGCCTGCGCCCGCGCTGGGTGTGGCTGCTGGCGGCAGTGGCGGGCGGCTATTACGCGCTGCTGCTGTTTGTCTACCAGCCGCTGGCGATGGCCGATCCGATCGCGGCCTACGGCATGCACCTGGGCGGCATGTGGTTCAACTTCCTCATCAGCGCGGGACTGATCGCGTTTTTCGTCACCCGCATGCATGCCGCGCTGCGCCTGCGCGACCAGGAGCTGTCCGCCCTGCGCGAAAAACAGCTGCGCGACGAGCGCATCGTCGCGCTCGGCACGCAAGCGGCGCTGGCGGCGCACGAACTCGCCACGCCGCTTGCCACCATCCAGACCACCGCGCACGAACTCGCCGCCGAATTCGCCAACGATCCCGACATCGGCGCCGATTGCCGCCTGCTCGAAAAGCAGGCACAGGCATGCAAGCGCATCCTCACCCAGCTCGCCGCGCGCGCGCAGGACACCCCGCCCGCCGCGCAGCCGCTCGACACCTGGCTGGCCGCGCTGGCCGAGCGTTGGCAGATGCTGCGCCCCGACACGCGGATCGCGACCAAACTGCCGCCCGATCATCGTCACTTCACCCCGCCCGACGGGCTGGAGCAGGCGATCCTGAATGTGCTGAACAACGCCGCCGATGCCTCGCCCGATGTCGTCGAATTGAGCGCCGCGACCGAGGGCGACGTCCTCTTCATCGACGTCGCCGATCGCGGCCCCGGCTTCACCCCCGAGCAGAAGGCGCAGGCCGGGCGCGTACTGTTCAGCGGCAAGCCGGGGCGCGGCTGGGGCATGGGGCTGGCACTCACCCACGCCACGCTGGAACGGCTCGGCGGCAGCCTCACCCTCGCCGAGCGCGACGGCGGCGGCACCCGAGTGCGCATCACCCTGCCATGGAAGCAAACAACATGACCCGTACACTTTTGATCGTCGAGGACGACGTCGATTTCGCCACTGCCTTGTCGCGCGCCATGAAAAAGCGCGGCTTCGAGGTGGCGCTGGCGCACGACGCCGCCGCCGCCCAGGCCGCAGCGGAAGCGTTTGCCCCCAGCCATGCTGTCGTCGACCTGAAACTGCCCGGCGAATCGGGGCTGAAAGTCGTCGCCATGCTGACCGCGCGCGTGCCCGCCCCCGCTATCGTCGTGCTCACCGGCTATGCCAGCATCGCCACCGCGGTCGAAGCGGTGCGGCTGGGCGCCCGGCATTACCTGGCGAAGCCGGCCGACGCCGACGAAGTCCTCGCCGCGCTGCTGCGCGACGAGCCGGACGCTGCGCTGGCAGTCAGCCCGGAGCCCCTGACGGTCGCGCGAATGGAATGGGAGCACATCCAGAAAGTATTGAACGAGCACGACGGCAACATCTCGGCCACCGCGCGCGCGCTGAAAATGCACCGCCGCACCCTGCAGCGCAAACTCGAAAAAAATCCGCCCAAGGCGGATTAGCCGCTCAGTACACCACGCCCCAGTCGACCAGGCCGCTGTAGGCGGTCGCCAGCACCACGCCGCCGAACACGATGCGGTACCAGGCGAACACCGTGTAATCGTGACGGCTGACGAACTTGAGCAGCGTGCGCACGGCAATCAGGGCGCTGACAAACGACGCCATTCCGCCCACCATAAACAAGGGAATGTCGCCGGCATCGAACAGCTGCCAGTTCTTGTAGAGGTCGTAGGCGGTGGCGGCGAGCATGGTGGGGATGGCGAGCAGAAAAGAGAACTCCGCCGCCGCTTTTCTCGACAGGCCGAGGAACAGCCCGCCGATGATGGTCGCGCCCGAGCGCGAGGTGCCGGGGATCATCGCCAGCGCCTGGGCAAAACCCACCGCCAGCGCACGGCGCCAGTTGAGGTCATCCACCGTCTCCGTGCTGACGACATGCTTGCGCCGCTCCGCCCACAGGATCATCGCGCCGCCGGCCACCAGCGCGGTCGCCACCACGATGGGGTTGAACAGGTAGTGCTTGATTTCCTTGTAGAACAGGAAGCCGAGCACCGCCGCCGGCAAAAAGCCCGCCATCAGGTTGATCGCCAGCCGCTGCGACGCCGGCTCGCTGCGCAGCGTCACCGCCACATGCGAAAGCCGTACCCGGTATTCCCACACCACCGCAAAGATCGCCGCCAGCTGGATGGCGATCATGAACACCTTGGCCTTCTCGCCGTTGAAGCCCAAGAGCTGCCCCGCCAGAATCAGATGGCCGGTGCTGGAGATCGGCAGGAACTCGGTGACGCCTTCGACCAGGCCGAGGATGAGGGCGTGCAACAGCAGGGTGGAATCGGTCATCGTTGCGCACAAAAAAAGCGCGCCACAGCGGCGCGCTCGTGATTATAGGGGCAGCGCATGAAAGCTCCCTCAATACACCGTGTCGTGATCGCCCACATTCACCGGGATAATCTGTTCGTCCTGAATCAGGATTTCCAGCATGATGCGGTAAGACAAATTGATCGAAACCGAACGCAGCGTGTGCGGCTTGCCGCTCAGGGCATGCAGGCGCAGCAACGGATGATGCGGGTTCAGCTCAAGCAGTTGCAGGGTTTTGAGATACTGCTTTTCCAGATCGGGATGCCGCTTGAGAAAACATGCCACGCGTTTGGTGTACTGATCGGCAAAAATCAACCGATAACTCATGCCGAAGATTTTACCTGCGCCAGATGTTCTTCCGCTGTGGCCTCAGTAAAACGCCCCGCCGCCAGATCGGCGCGCGTCTCGGCCAGCGCCGTTTCCAGCTCGCACTCGCGCAAGTAGTGATACCGGGCAATATCCATCACCACGAAGCGCTCCTTGCCGCGCACCGACACAATCGCTTCGGAATGCTCGGCAAGGACAGCCTCAATCGCGGCTATCCCCTTGGTTTTAAGGTCGTTGGCGGTCAGATGTGACATGGCGCGCACCCAAAATACTGTTAACAACACGCTTGATGGTGCTTATACACAACCCGATTAATCAAGCGCTTATTTCCAGACAATCCCCAAACAACCACGCCTGCCGATGCGATGAGCCCTGCGGCTATTTCCTGTTCCTGGCCGGCTGTTTTGGCAAGG
This sequence comes from Thiobacillus sp., assembly GCA_021166845.1. Taxonomy (GTDB): domain Bacteria; phylum Pseudomonadota; class Gammaproteobacteria; order Burkholderiales; family Thiobacillaceae; genus Thiobacillus. Next base: position 32,273 of record JAJPEP010000087.1, on the reverse strand, counting down.
CCTGACGCAACCATGCCAGCCCGCCGCTCTGCTGCCACACATCGAGGTTGTCTTCGCGGTAATACCAGGCTTCGTCCTTGCCACCGAGCGTGCTGTAGCCGGGATTCAGCGCGGGGCGGCGCGGGGCGGCGCTGAGCAGCATACGGGCGATTTCGGGATAGGCACGGGCCGTCTGCTTGAGTTGCCGCGCGGCCGCTTCGATCTTGCCGGCCATGTACAAGGCCAGGATGCCGCCGTACTGCATGGCGGGCAGGTCGTCGGGGTAACGCGCGGCCAGATCGAGGGCGTCGTCGATGCGATTGACGCACAGGTACAGATGGATCAGCGGGTCGCGCAGGCCCTGGTTGTCGTTGGGGTTGAGCGTGAGTACGCACCACTCCAGCAGATCGACGGCGCGTGCCAGATCGTCATGTTCGACATGGTAAAAGGCCAGGCTGGCGAGCAGGCTGAGTGCCGGGCGGTTCTCGTGCCAGCCCCACTCAAGCCTCCGGCCTTCGGCGCGATGCTGCTTGAGGACAAGCCGCAGCAATGCTTCGGCACGCTGCAGCAGGGGGAGCACCATCTCCGTTTCCATGCCCGTCAGGCGCGGCTCGGTGTCTCGCAATGCCTGGACGATGTCGAGCAGCACGTCGAAGCTTTGCCAGGCCACCGGATTTTTTTCCAGCCAGGCCAGCCAGGGCAAGCGTGCGTCCCAGTTGATGGCAGGACTCGTCTCTCCCAGAACCCGCGCATACCTTGCCCATTGTGCGTGCAGCCGCCGCAGGGTCGGGTCCGGCTCAAGCGGACCGGCATCCTGTGCGTCCATATCGAGCCTGTAATGGCAGGCGGCGGGCGGCAGTCGCGCCATCAAATCGGCACACTGCTGCAAGGCAGGATGATTTTCCTGCAGGATGTTCAGCATGGAGCCGCCCGGATCGTCGGTGGCATCACGCAGGAATGCGATCAGATTCGCGTATTGCCCCGTCTTGTCTTTGGACAGGCGGGCAATCCAGAACGCGGCACGCTCCCTGGCGCGCGCATGTTCGCCCTGGCTATTGAGTATCAGGATTTCGAGGTGCGACAGGCTGGAGTCGTCAGGTGCGAGACGCTGCGCCTGTTGAAACAAGGCCCAGGCCAGGTCGTATTCGCCACGGTCGGCATGAATGGTGCATTGCCGCTGGATGGCGGCGGCGCGCAGCGCTTTGTCGGGCGCGGCCATGGCGCGTTGCAGCAGGCGTTTCTTCTTGAGCGGGTTGTTGAGCCGCTCGTAACAGTCGAGCAGGCAATAGAGCGCCGGCTCGGCGCGGTCGTCGAGTTTCGTGCAATCGACGAACAGACCCTCCAGCAGCTTGGCGGCCTCCCTGGCGCTGCCATTGCTCATCCAGGCATTCGCCACATAGGCCAGCTCGTCCAGATTCAGGTGCGAGAAGGGCAACTCCACGAACTGCTTGACAGGCACGGTCTCCAGGACATGCAGCAGCATGCTGAATTCGGGCAAACCCTGTTCCAGGCCTTCAAGCGCGTGACAGCAGTGCTTGTATTTTTTGCCGGAGCCGCACAGGCAAGCCTGGTTGCGCTCGGATTTCGGAATCGGGCGCGGCTGAAAACGATTTCCGGGCAGCGGGGTTTTATTCCAGATAATCCGGGCGAACTGCGTCAGGAACCCGCGCCGGAAGGCCGCATCGTCGGGCAACCGACGCATGAACAACGGAGCGAATTGCGGGGCGGCAAGCTGAAACCAGGCTACAAAGCCTTCTGGACTCTCATCGCTCAGGATGCGCCGGGCGGCGCTGTCGAACAGAAAACCCAGTTCATCCGCCGCGCTGCCGTCCTCGTCGATATCGAAATCTTCCATGGGTGTTCAGACCTTGCGGTAGACCTCCGCCCCCTGCCTGACGAATTCCACCGCTTTCACTTCCATGCCCCTGGCCAGCGCGGCGGCTTCGTCGAGGCCTTCCTTCGCCGCATATTCGCGCACGTCCTGGGTGATCTTCATCGAGCAGAAATGCGGGCCGCACATCGAGCAGAAATGCGCGACCTTGGCCGATTCCTTGGGCAGCGTCTCGTCGTGGAACGACTTCGCCTTGTCGGGGTCGAGGCCGAGGTTGAACTGGTCGTCCCACCTAAATTCAAATCGCGCTTTCGACAAGGCGTTGTCGCGGATCTGCGCGCCGGGGTGGCCCTTGGCCAGGTCGGCCGCGTGCGCGGCGAGCTTGTAGGTGATGATGCCTTCCTTGACGTCGTCCTTGTTCGGCAGGCCCAAGTGCTCCTTCGGCGTCACGTAGCAGAGCATGGCGGTGCCGTACCAGCCGATCATGGCGGCGCCGATGCCGCTGGTGATGTGGTCGTAGCCGGGGGCGATGTCGGTGGTCAACGGGCCCAGGGTGTAGAACGGCGCCTCGTGGCACTGTTCCAGCTGGATGTCCATGTTCTCCTTGATCAGCTGCATCGGCACGTGGCCGGGGCCTTCGATCATCACCTGCACGTCGTGCTTCCACGCCAGCTGGGTCAGTTCGCCGAGCGTTTTCAGTTCGCCCAGCTGCGCGTCGTCGTTGGCGTCGTAGATCGAACCGGGACGCAGGCCGTCGCCGAGGCTGAAGCCCACGTCGTAGGCCTTCATGATTTCGCAGATGTCCTCGAAGTGGGTGTAGAGGAAGCTCTCCTTGTGATGCGCGAGGCACCACTTGGCCATGATCGAGCCGCCGCGCGAGACGATGCCGGTCATGCGGCTGGCGGTCATCGGAACGTAGCGCAGCAAGACGCCGGCGTGGATGGTGAAGTAGTCGACGCCCTGCTCGGCCTGCTCGATCAGGGTGTCGCGGAACATCTCCCAGGTCAGTTCTTCCGCCCTGCCGTCGACCTTTTCCAGCGCCTGGTAGATCGGCACCGTGCCGATCGGCACCGGCGAATTGCGGATGATCCACTCGCGCGTCTCGTGGATGTTCTTGCCGGTGGAGAGATCCATCACGGTGTCGCCGCCCCAGCGGATCGCCCAGGTCATTTTCTCGACTTCTTCCTGGATGCTTGAACCGAGCGCGGAGTTGCCGATGTTGGCGTTGATTTTCACCAGGAAGTTGCGGCCGATGATCATCGGCTCGGACTCCGGATGGTTGATGTTGTTGGGGATGACGGCGCGGCCGCGGGCGACTTCGGCGCGCACGAACTCGGGAGTGATCTCGTTCTGCAGATTCGCGCCGAAGTTCTGCCCCGGATGCTGGCGGTTCATCATGGCGGCGAGCTTCTCGCCCAGCGGGCCGGACGCTTTCAGCGATTCGATGTAAGCGGTGCGGTTGTTGTTCTCGCGGATGGCGATGAACTCCATTTCCGGCGTGACGATCCCTTTGCGCGCGTAGTGCATCTGGGTGACGTTCATGCCGGCCCTGGCGCGGCGCGGGGTGCGGGCGAGACCGGGGAAGCGCATCGCGGCGAGCGCAGGGTTCGCGGCCTGCCGGCGGCCGTAGTCCGAGCTCAGGTCGGGCAGGATTTCGGTGTCGCCGCGCGCCTCGATCCAAGGGGTGCGCAACGCGGGCAGGCCCTGGCGGATGTCAATCTTCGCCGCCGGGTCGGAGTAGGGACCCGAGCAGTCGTAGACGAAAATCGGCGGGTTGGGCTCCGAGCGGGCTGGAGCGCCGTCCGGCCCGGGCTCGCCGCCAAACATCAAGGGCGTGTCGGACTGGCTGATCTCGCGCATCGGCACGCGAATGTCGGGCTGGCTGCCCTCGACATAGATCTTGCGCGAATTGGGCAGCGGCTGCACTGCGGCCTCATCGACGTGCGCGGAGGCGGCGGTAAATTGGGCGGCTTGATTGGGTATGGCGGCGTTCATGGTGGCGCTCCGGAAATCAGGAGGCGTCGGACACGCCCCGCTGGTATTAAAGTCTGGAGGCTGCCGAACAGCCTCGCTGGAATAACGGAGGCCGGAAACGGCCTCCCTACGGCGGTCTCAACCGCATCAGGTTCAAAGGGTATCTCTCACTCCAGCCCGTCGGACAACAGGCCGGAGACCCCTGGCAAGCGGTCAAAGTTAGCCGAAATGTGAAATAATTGCAAGACAAGACCCCATCTAACTTATTGATATTCAAGGGTACCGCATGGACATCGAGCAGACACGCTACAACATGGTGGAGCAGCAAATCCGCCCTTGGGAAGTCCTGAATCAGGACGTGCTGGATCTGCTGTTCAAGGTGCGGCGCGAAGACTTCGTGCCGCCAGCGCACCAGGCGCTGGCCTTCGTCGACATGGAAATCCCGCTCGGCCACGACCAGGCGATGTGGACGCCCAAAATGGAAGCGCGGGTGCTGCAGGAACTCGACATTCGCCCCGGCGACCGCGTGCTGGAAATCGGCACCGGCAGCGGCTACCTCACCGCCCTGCTGGCTTCCCGGGCCGCCGGCGTGACGTCGGTGGACATCTTCCCCGAATTCACCGCCGACGCGACGCGCAAGCTGCGCGCGCACGGCTTCGACAACGTGACGCTGCACACCGCCGACGCCGCCCGCGACTGGCCCGACATGAGCGGCTTCGATGCGATCGTGCTGACCGGCTCGACCCCGCTGCTGTCGGAGGCGTTTCTTCAGCGCCTCAACGTCGGCGGCCGGCTGTTCGCCATCACGGGCGAAGCGCCGGTAATGCATGCGCAACTGATCACCCGCACCGCACCCGGCGCCACCCGCAGCGTGACCTTGTTTGAAACCTGCGTGGCGCCGCTCGTCAATGCGCCGCAACCCGCCGCGTTCGTGTTCTGAATCCGACAGAGCCTATTCCGAATGCGCCAGTTCCGCCCCGCCGAACTCGCCGCCCATATCGAAACCGGACACACCCCGGTGCTGCTCGACGTGCGCGAACCGTGGGAATGGACGCTGTGCCGCCTGCCCGGCGCCGTCCTGATTCCGATGCGCGAGCTGCCCGCGCGCCTGGCTGAATTGAACAAACAAGCGGAAACGGTGGTCATCTGCCATCATGGCGTCCGCAGTTATCATGCGGCCCGCTACCTTGAAACAATGGGCTTCGGCGACGTCATCAACCTGTCGGGCGGCGTAGCCGCCTGGGCCGACGAGGTCGATCCGGCCATGCCGCGCTACTGACCCGAACTTCAACGACTGGATTCACCATGCGACTCGAGCCCCTTTTTATCGCACTGGCGCTGGCGCTGGCGCCCGCCGCCCAGGCCGCCAATCTGTTCGACACGTACCGCGATGCGCTGAGCTACGACGCGGAATACGCGGCCGCCCGTGCGGCGTATCGGGCCGGCCAGGAAACGGCGGTGCAGGGCCGCGCCGGGCTGCTGCCCAACGTCAATGCGGGCGGCGACATGCGCTACAACAGCGTCGACTCCAGCCTGCCCGGCGGCGATGCCGATTACGACTCCAACGGCATGTCAATCACCGCCGCGCAGCCGCTGTTCCGCAAGCAGAACTGGGTGCAGTACGCGCAGGCCAAGGAGCAGGTGAAGATCGCCGAAATGCAATTGATGGTGGCGAGGCAGGATCTGATCCTGCGCGTGGCGCAGGCGTATTTCGATGTGCTGGAGTCGCAGGACAACATCGCCTTCATCGGTGCGCAGAAGGCCGCCATCGCCGAACAGCTGGCCGCCGCCAAGCGCAACTTCGAAGTCGGCACCGCCACCATCACCGACACCCACGAAGCGCAGGCGCGTTACGACCTCACCGTCGCCCAGGAAATCGCCGAGCAGAACAGCCTCAACATCCGCCTGCGCGCGCTGGAAAAACTCATCGGCAAACCTGCCGGCACGCTCGACAGCCTGGTCGACGACAAACTGCTGCAGATTGAACCCGGCAGCCTCGACGAGTGGGCCGCGCGCGCCGCCGAGGGCAACCTGCAGGCCGAAATCCAGCGCATCGCCAAGACCATCGCCGACCAGGAAGTCGAGCGCAACCGCGCCGGCCACTATCCGACGCTGGACGCCGTCGCCGGCTACACCATCAGCAACAACCAGAATTTCGGCGCCACGCAGGTCGATACCCGCATCGCCAGCATCGGCGTGGAATTCAACCTGCCAATCTACCAGGGCGGACTCGTCAACTCGCGGGTGCGCGAAGCGGTCGCCAACCAGGAAAAGGCGCGCCAGGATGTCGAAGCCGCCGCCCGCGAGGCCAGCCTGCTGGCCCGCCAAGCCTGGCTCAACGTCAACAGCGGCGTCGCCCGCGTGCGTGCGCTGGAGCAGGCGCTGGTCTCGACCAAAGCGCAGCTCGATTCCACCAAGCTCGGCCTGGAAGTCGGCGTGCGCACCAACCTCGACGTGCTCGATGCCGAGCAACAGGTGCTGTCCGCCCGGCGCGACCTTGCTGGCGCGCGCTACGCCTACCTGCTGTCCGGGCTGTCGCTCAAGGCCGCCGTCGGCACCCTCAGCCCCGACGATCTGATCCTGATCGACCAGCACCTGCGCCCGCCGGCAGCGGTGCAATAAGCACTCGAGCGTCTACCCAAGCGCCCGCACGGGCGCCAGTGCCGCCACCCGCGCCGCCGCGCCGCGGTGGCGCGCGGCGAAAGCCAGGCCGGCCTCGCCCATGCGGGTGCGCGTCGGCGCATCGTTCAGCAGCTTCAACGCATTTGCCAGCAGGTCGTCGGCATCGTTCACCCGTACCGCCGCGCCGGCCTCGATCGCCAGCCGCGTCACCTCCTCGAAGTTGAAGGTATGCGGCCCCACCAGCACCGGCCGCCCCACGCTCGCCGCCTCGATCAGGTTCTGCCCGCCCAGCGGCGCAAGGCTACCGCCGACGAAGGCCACATCGCACGCCGCGTAATACGCGAACAGTTCGCCCAGACTGTCGCCGAGCAACACCCGCGTCTGCGGGTCGAGTTCTCCATCCAGCGTGCTGCGGCGCCGATACGCCAGGCCCGCCGCTTCGACCAGCCCCGCCACCTCGTCGAAGCGCTGCGGATGGCGCGGCGCCAGCACCAGCAGCATCTCGGGCGGCGCAGCCTTGGCGAAGGCGCGCAACAGCGGCGCCTCTTCACTCTCGCGCGTGCTGGCGGCCAGCAGCACCGGGCGCGGCCCCCATCTGGCTTTCCAAACCGCGCCCAGTTCAAGCTGTGCGGCCGGCGGCGCGATGTCGAACTTGAGATTGCCGGCGACGTGGACTGAAGTCGCGCCCAGTTTTTCCAGCCGCCCGGCATCGGCTTCCGTCTGCGCGGCGACCACATCCACCCGCGCAAGGCACGCCCGCGTCAGCGCCGGCAGCCGCGCATAGCCGCGCGCCGAGCGTTCCGACAGCCGTGCATTCGCCAGCATCAGGGGCACGCCCGCCCGCGCCGCGGCATGAATCAGATTGGGCCACAGCTCGGTTTCCATCAGGATGCCGACGCGCGGCCGCACGCGGCGCATGAAGCGGCGCATGGAGCCGGCGTAATCGTAGGGCAGGTAGACGATGCGGGCGAAAGCGCCGTACAGCGCTTCGGCGGTAGCGCGCCCGGTCGGCGTCATGCAGGTGAACAGCACGGGGACATCCGGATGCGCGGCGCGCAACGCATCGACCAGCGGCTGCGCCGCGCGCATCTCGCCCACCGACACCGCATGGATCCACAGCGCGCCCGCCGCCGGCGCCGACCCGAGCGCCAGCCGCTCGCCCCAGTGCTGCCAATAGCCGCGCTCGCGCCGGCCGCGCCACAAGAGGCGCAGCGGGATCAGCGGCGCGGCCAGCAGCAGGGCCAGGCGGTACAGGGTCCAGTCGAATAGCAGACGGAGCTTGGGCATCGCCGGATTGTAAAGGCCCCAGTGCTAGAATCGATGCGACTTTGGAGGCCAAACAATGAAAATCCTGCTCACCGGCGCCGCCGGATTCATCGGCATGCACATCGCGCAAATCCTGTTGAAACGCGGCGACGAAGTCGTCGGCATCGACAACCTCAACGACTACTACGACCCCGCGTTGAAGCTGGCGCGGCTGGAACAGCTGAAGCCCTGGCCCAACTTCCGCTTTCTCAAGGACGACATCTCCGACCGCATGGTGATGGAGGACCTGTTCGAGAAGGGCCACTTCGACGCCGTCATCAACCTCGCCGCCCAGGCCGGCGTGCGCTACTCGCTGAAGAATCCGCACGCCTACGTGCAGTCCAACATCGTCGGCTTCGCCAACCTGCTCGAAGGCTGCCGCCACCACGGCGTCAAGCACTTCGTCTACGCCAGCTCGTCTTCCGTATACGGCGCCAACACCAAGATTCCGTTCTCCACCCACGACCCGGTCAACCACCCGGTCAGCCTGTACGCCGCCAGCAAGAAGGCCAACGAGCTGATGGCGCACACCTATTCGCACCTCTACGGCCTGCCGACCACCGGGCTGCGCTACTTCACCGTCTACGGACCGTGGGGCCGACCCGACATGTCGCCGTGGCTGTTCACCTCCGCCATCCTGGAAAACCGCACCATCGACGTCTTCAACCACGGCGACATGATGCGCGACTTCACCTACATCGACGACATCGCCGACGGCACGGTGAAGGTGCTCGACCGCATCCCGCAGGGCAACCCGAACTTCGACCACAAGAACCCCGACCCGGCATCAAGCCACGCGCCCTACCGCCTCTACAACATCGGCAACCACACCCCGGTGCAGCTGATGGACTTCATCGGCGCCATCGAAACCGCGCTCGGCCAGACCGCGAAGAAGAACTTCCTGCCGATGCAGGACGGCGACGTGCAGGCGACCTACGCGGATATCGACGAGCTGGTTCGCGACACCGGCTTCAAGCCGGCGACGACGCTGGAATACGGAATCGAGAAGTGGGTGGAGTGGTATCGGGGGTATACATCCCGGAACGCAGGGCGATAATCGTGCAGATGTCGAGGTAAGCCATGCCGACAATCAGTCAGTTTTTTTGGCATCGTCATTCAAATGTTCTGGAGAGGACACGCGCCATCGCATTTTCATGCGATGTATGCGGAACACGAAGCCTTGATTGACATCCGGACTCTTGAGGTAATCGGCGGCAGCCTGCCCCGGCGTGCGCTCAGTCTCACCATTGAATGGGCGATCGAACATCGTGAAGAATTGATGGAGGACTGGAATCTATGTCAATCCAAACAACACCCGAAGCAAATCAAGCCGCTGGAGTAATCCCCGCCGCGCCTTGGCGGGTAAAAGCCCTGTCCGTGCTGCCGGACTATCGTTTGGCAGTCACGTTCATGGACGGCACAAACGGCATCGCGGATTTTTCATCCGTGCTGACTGCCAAGGAATGCGGAATCTTCGAAGCACTCAAGGACAAGGCGTGTTTCGATCAAGCGCGCCTCGATCTGGGCGTGGTGACCTGGCCGAATGGGGCGGATATGGACCCGGCCTGGATGTATGAACAGATCAAGGCGAATAAATCGTGGGCTGTCACCTTTTAGTTCCCCCTTTCATAGGGCGTCGCAATGTCATCGCATCTGAAGCCAGCATCCGCCCTTGAAAGGGTTTCCGGCCACAGAGGAACTGGGCCGCGGATATAGGGTCGCGGATATAGGGTCGGACACGATATCGCGGATATAGCGCGGATATAGGGTCGGACACGATTTCCTCGGCATCATTAAAGAGTCCATCCCTGCCAGCACAACGCTTTCATGCGCGCACAGTAGCCGACCAGATTGACGAGCGCCTTGCCATGCGCCTGGAGTGGATTGCCGTGGGGCTGATCCAGGATGTTGGCAAGAAAAGCATACAGGCTTATGTCCAGGCTGCGTGGCTCAGCGCCAAGAAGATAGGGTTTGTCGCCCAGCAGGCCTGCCAGGGCATCCAGAACCGCCTTGCCCCTGGCGTAGGCACCCTGCGGGTCTGCGCGGGTAAGCCCTCTCTGGCCCATCTGCCGCAGTAACATCCGGCGCAACAGGAACAGCACCGGGCCGCGCATGCCCAAGGGCAGGTATTTCACCAGATCCGGCCTAAATACCGCCCAGCCGGCAGGATCGCCCCAGCGCATGTAGGTGACCTGCCAATAAAGCTGTTCCTCCACCAGTTCGCGCACAAAAAAAGCTGTCGCCCGCTCGGCCTCGCTCAGGCCGGCGTCCAGGTGCACCGGTTCCCGCCTCTCGAAATGGTGGATGATGGTCTCGGAATCGGTAATGCTGCGGCCATCCTCCACGATGAAGGGGATCTTGCCGGTTGGCGACTTGCGTGGCCCGCTAGGTACCACCCTGTAGGGAATGCCGCGAAACCGCAAATAGGTTTCCACCTTCATGCAGAACGGGCTGGCATTGGGCAAGCCCCAGAAAGGGCGGAACTGGTGTAGTTCAATCATCGGCATGGCTCTTTGCACAGGGTGGGGGATCGAGGTTTCATTTGAACAGGGCGGGCGATTGAGGTTTCATGGCGTCATCGAGAAAAACGACGACGTCGCCGATCTGGCGCTCCAGATCTTCGTAACGGTCATGGCTCCCCTTCACCAGAAGCAATCTGTCCTTCCGGTTGCATCGGGCGTGCAATGCGTGCGCTTCCGCTACGGGAATCATCGCATCCCCGGTGCCGTGAACCAGCAGGACCGGGCAGCGTATGCGCCCAATGGTGTTGAGTGGCGCGATATCGTCGAAACGATAACCGATCACGTGCTGGACGTAACGCAGGATATACCAGCCGAAAGGGAGATAAGGCACGTGTCGGGTGGCCAGCAGGCGGCGCATGACCGTCTCGGGATGCGCAAAGGCGGCGATGCTGACCACGGCCGCCAGATCGCTCCGGCGCGAGGCGGCAAGCAGGGCGGCGGCCGCTCCCACGGAATGGCCGACCACCCCTATCCGTCCGGGATCCACGCCCGGCTGGCATTTGAGCCAGTCCACCGCATGCTCGATATCCTCGGCGAAACGGGGCATGGAAGAAAACGTGTCCGGGTCGCTCCGCCCATGGCTGCGCGCATCGAAAAACAGCAGCGCGTAACCGGCACGATGCAGTGGCCCGGCAAGGGAAAGCATCGTCCCTGCATTGCCTCCCCATCCGTGTATCACTGCCAGCGCGGGCGACGCCCCCGGCGCCGGCGCCGGAATGAGCCAGGCGGAAATCCGTTTTCCGTTGGCGGTTGGGATTCGCGTTTCCGAATAGGTCAGCCCCATCGTACCCGGCGTGGACTGCCCCACCACTTTCGGCGCACGCAGGCTCCAGCGAACCAGTGCGTTGAAAGCCGCGACAGCCACCCCGAAGCCGGCCACCAGCAGCAAAAAAGCCACGGTGCCGGGCATTTCATTGAAAATGGCCATGATCAGCATTCGCGAATATAGCCTATAGCCGGGCGCCGGCCACGGTTTCCCGCGGAGCAGAATTCCAGAGGCACGAGGTCTTGCCTTTTGCCATCCCGAATTACGCTGCCGCCGCCAGCGGCTGAATCGCCGCCAGATTCTCGGCCAGCGCCTCGCGCGTGATCGCCAGATCGTAGTGCGCCTGCAGGTTCAGCCAGAACTCGGCTTCCACGCCGAAGTAGACGCCCAGGCGCGCGGCGGTATCGGCGGTGATGCTGCGCTTGCCGGCGACGATTTCCCCGATGCGGCGTTGCGGTACGCCGATTTCCTTGGCCAGCCGGTATTGGGTCACGCCCAGCGGCTTGAGGAATTCTTCCAGCAGGATTTCGCCGGGGGTGGCGAGCGGGATTTGATGTTTTGCCATGATGGCAGGGGCATTGCGCAACTTCACTACGCAGCCTTCAAGTCAAGCAAAGCCTCCGGATGCGCAATCGCAACACGAAGCAGCGTTTGCGCCGCACCAGTGGGCTTGCGACGGCCTTGCTCCCAGTCTTGCAGCGTGCGGGTAGACACGCCCATCAGGCTGGCCAGCTCGGCTTGCGACATCCCCAGCCGGCTACGTGCCTCGGCGATGGGCGACAGGGCGACCTGGGTTTTCCGGGTGCCCTTGCCCGCCTTCATCTGACGGACGGAGTTCAGCAAATCCTTCTGGAACTGTTCCATTTCCTTATCCATGTTCTATGGCCTCTCGCAGTTGTTTCAAAAATGACGCGGGCAGGTTGTCGAATTTGGCTTTCACGTACACCATCAACAGCCAGATTTCGCCCTGTTCCAGGGCGATTGAAATAAATGACCCGCGCACCGCCGCGTTTGCCCATGCCGGGACGCGTCCACCGGACTTTACGACACCCGCCGGAACCCGGAATGACATCGCCCGCATCCGGGTTGGCCGCCAGCCAGTCGATGAACGCGACGCGCTCGGCATCGATCCAGACCTGGGCTGCCGCACGCACGAAAACGTCCGTCCGTTTCGATGACGGTGTACATTGGACAAGGATACGGCACTGCCGTATTGTAGGCAATATCTAAAGCCATCGCCCCTGGACAGCAGCATCCACGCTGCCCGCCGCCGCCACGACACCCGCACAGATGATCAGCGCCACCGTCAAAACCTACCTGCCCTGGGTCGTGGCCGTGGCGCTGTTCATGGAGGGGCTCGATACCACCATCGTCAATACGGCGGTGCCGGTGATCGCGGAGGGTCTGCGGGTGACGCCGCTGAGCCTGAAGGCGGTGGTGACGAGCTACATCCTGAGCCTGGCGGTGTGCATTCCGGTGAGCGGCTGGATGGCGGACCGGTTCGGCACGCGCCGCGTGTTCAGCATCGCGGTCGCCCTCTTCACCGTTGCCTCGATCCTGTGCGGCCTGGCGCTGAATGCGCCGATGCTGGTGGCGGGGCGCATTCTGCAAGGCGTCGGCGCGGCAATGATGATGCCGGTGGGGCGGCTGGCGATCATCCGCACTTTTCCCAAATCGGAGCTGCTGCGGGCAATGAACTTCGTCATCATCCCGGCGCTGCTCGGGCCCCTGCTCGGGCCCACGGTCGGCGGCCTGATCGTGCATTGGCTCTCGTGGCACTACATCTTCTTCATCAACGTGCCGGTGGGATTGATGGCGCTGTGGCTGGCGCATCGCTACATGCCGGATTACCGGGGCGATCCCCGGCGCCCACTGGATGTCGTCGGCCTGGTGCTGTTCGGCAGCGGCGCGGCTTTGCTGTCCTGGCTGCTGGAAATCTTCGGCGAGCACCAGATCGACGCGGCCTCGGCGGCCCTGCTGCTGGTGCTCAGCCTCAGCCTGCTGGCCGCGTATTTCTTGCATGCCCGCGAGACGGCCCATCCACTGCTGCGCCTGGCGCTGTTCCGGGTGCGCACGTTTCGCGTCGCGGTGGTGGGCGGCTTCATCACGCGCCTGGGGATGGGTGGCATGCCTTTTCTGCTGCCATTGCTCTACCAGCTCGGGCTCGGCATGCCCGCCTGGCAGTCGGGCCTGCTGATGATGCCTGCCGCGGCGGCCGCCATGTTCATGAAGTTCATCTCTTCGCGGGTACTGGCGCAGTTCGGCTACCGTCGCATCCTGATCGTGAATACGGTGATGATCGGGGTTGTCGTTTGCTTGTTTTCGCTGGTGCGCCCGGCGACCCCGATTGGGCTGATCGTGCTGCTGGGGCTGGCGATAGGGTTCTTCAATTCGCTGCAATACACCAGCATGAATTCGATGGCCTTTGCCGACATCGATGCGCCCGACTCGAGCATGGCCAGCACGATTTCCAGTTCGATGCAGCAGATGTCGATGAGCTTCGGGCTGGCCTGCGGGTCGCTGGTCGCCGGCTGGTATCTGGGCGACCTGCCGCAAACCGACCGCGTGGCGGTGACGAGCGCGCTGCACTACGCCTTTCTGACGCTGGGCGGGCTGACCATGCTGTCGTCGCTGTCGTTCTGGTCGCTGCGCCCCGGGGACGGGGAAAGCGTCAGCCGGGGGAGGGTGCCTGAGGCGGGATAGGCGCGGATGCGGAGTCAAGGCCAGTAGCCTTGATTTTTGGCAGCCGCGTCAACGTCGGCTCCCGCCCCAAGGCAAGACGATCAAAGCGTATGTCGCACTTCGACGACACGCACAACCCGTCCTAACTTTCTGTTTTATTGGATCATTTCTCAAAGAAGCCGAATTGGGTGTCGCCGGTAAGCGACATTTTGCACGGTCCGCTGCCCCCAACCGCTCCGGACAAATTGGTTATCCGCCTGTTTGCTAAGGGGCTTTTTTTATGGCCCGGGTATTGCTGTGTGGGCCGTGTTGCAGCCATTCATGGCCGCAACCGCGCCATGGCGTTTCTGCAACCCAGCTCACCGAAAGAGTCCCATTCCCATGCTCAAGAACTTTATGCACCCCGGCAACGCAAAAACCGATTCGAACAGGAGCAGCCATTCGGCGCACGAACCCGCCAAGCGAGCCGAGCCCGTCAAACCGGTCGATGCCCCAAGGGCAGAAGCCTATCCGGAAGCCGCAAAGAACGCGCCGAGCGAAGCCGGCAACAAGCTCATCGTCGGACCGAACATCAAGCTGAAGGGCTCTGAAATCACCGATTGCGAAATTCTGGTGGTGGAAGGCCGCGTGGAAGCATCGATGAACAGCCGCGACATTCGCATCGCCGAGGGCGGTGTGTTTTCGGGCAAGGCCGAAATCGATGTGGCGGAAGTGCGCGGCACCTTCGAGGGCGACCTGACCGCGCGCAAGCGTCTGGTGATCTACGCCACCGGCAGGGTCTCGGGGACGATCCGCTACGGGGCGCTGATGGTCGAGGAAGGCGGCACCCTGAGTGGCGACGTGGCGACGCTTTCAGCCGGCGCACGCCTGGCCAAGGTACCGGAAACGCCTGCGCAGGCGGCTGAACCGGTTCAAGAAAAGACAGCCGAACTGAAACAGATCCAGTTCGGCTCCACCCTGGCCCGAAACCAGGCGGGGAAACGTCACGGCTGATCGCGGCCTGAAGGGGGGGCCTGTCTGCGATAAACGACAGCCCCCGCCGATGCGGCCGCGCCGGATCGGCTCCGTTCAGGATCAGGCGTTACACCGCGCCAGCTTTTGCGCCTGGTCCACGCGTTCCCAGCTGAAGTCCGGTTCGGCCCGCCCAAAATGCCCGTACGCGGCCGTCTGCCGATAGATGGGGCGACGCAGGTCGAGGCTGTCGATGATGCCGCGCGGGGTCAGCTCGAAAGTGCCGCGCACCATCGCTTCCAGCTTTTCATCCGGCACGGTTCCGGTGCCGTAGGTTTCGATCAGCAGGGAAACCGGCTCGGCGACGCCGATGGCATACGCCAGCTGAACCAGGCAGCGCCTGGCATAGCCCGCCGCCACCAGGTTCTTGGCGATGTACCGGGCCATGTAGGCCGCCGAACGATCGACCTTGCTCGGATCCTTTCCGGAAAACGCGCCGCCGCCGTGCGGGCAGGACCCGCCATAGGTGTCGACGATGATCTTGCGGCCGGTGAGGCCGGTGTCGCCGTTGGGGCCGCCGATTTCGAAGGGGCCGGCGGGGTTGACCCGCAACTTGAAGGTCGGGGTGCGCAGCGCCATCGGCACCAGCGGGTCGATGATTTCGCGCGTGACTTCCTGCGTGACCCAGGCGGGGTCGAGATCGCGCTCGATCTGCGTGGAGATGATGACGTTCTCGATGCCCGCGACCTGGTGGCCTTCGTAGGCGACAGTGACCTGGCTTTTGGCGTCGGGGCGCAGCCAGGGCAGGGCGCCGGATTTGCGCAGTTCGGCCTGCTTTTGCACCAGGCGATGCGCCAGCCAGACCGGGTAGGGCATCAGGTCGGGGGTTTCGTCGCAGGCGTAGCCGAACATCAGCCCTTGGTCGCCGGCGCCGATGTCGCCGCCGGCCAGGGTGATGCCTTTGTGAATCTGGATCGACTGGTGGTTGAAGCGCACCTGCACTTCGCAGGTGTCGGGGTCGATTCCGGTTTCGGTATCGCGGTAACCGATGTCGCGCAGCACCTGGCGGGCGATCGCCTCGGCGCGGTCTCGAATCTCGTCGAACAACGCCTTGCGGACGGTTTTGAACTCGCCGGCAATCACCACCAGGTTGTCGGCCACGAAGGTTTCGCACGCCACCCTGGCCGCGGGTTCTTCGGCCAGGAAGGCATCCAGGATGGCGTCCGAAATCTGGTCGGCGATCTTGTCCGGATGGCCTTCGGCAACGGACTCGGAGGTAAACAAATGGCGGCGGGGATTCATGGTGCGTTTCCTGTGTGGCGTGGTGAGTAGGTTAATGAAGCACTGATTTATTCCGTCATCGCGAGGCCCGCAGGGCCGTGGCGATCCAGCGCCCGTTAATTCAATTCCGCTGGCCGCTGGATTGCTTCGCTGCGCTCGCAATGACAAATTATGAATAATTCTGCGTCACCTTAAAGATTTCTTGCCGCGAGCCGCCAGAGCGACGTCACCTCGGCCGCGCGCGCGGCGTGGAGCGGATCGGCAGCATCCGAGGCGCGGGGATGCGTGGGTTTGGCATCCATTCGCCCCACCACGTTCAAACCCGCAGCGTCGAACGCAGCCAGCAAGGTCTCGCGCGAGCGCAGCCCCAAGTGCTCGGCCAGGTCCGACAGGATCAGCCAGCCTTCGCCGCCCGGCTCCAGGTGCGCCGCCAGCCCGTTCAGGAAGCCCCGCAGCATGCGGCTCTCCGGATCGTAGATCGCGCGTTCGATCGGCGAGTTGGCGCGCGCGGGCAGCCACGGCGGATTGCAAACGATGAGCGGCGCGCGGCCTTGCGGGAACAGGTCGGCCTCGACAACCTCCACCCGCCCCGCAAGGCCAAGCCGGGCGATATTCTGGCGCGCGCACGCCAGGGCGCGCGGGTCCTGGTCGGTGGCGACGACGTGCTTGACCCCTCTCCTGGCAAGCACGGCTGCGAGCACGCCGCTTCCCGTGCCGATGTCGAAGGCCAGCTTCGATGACGGCAGCGGCGCCTCGGCCACCAACCCCACGTACTCACCGCGCACCGGCGAAAACACGCCGTAGTGCGGGTGGATGCGGTCGCCGAGCGCCGGAACTTCGACGCCGTTTTTGCGCCACTCATGGGCGCCGATTACGCCAAGCAACTCGCGCAGCGAGACCACCGAGGGCGCCTCGCCCGCGCCATAGGCTTCGGCGCAGGCCTCTTTCACATTCGGCGCGCGGCGCAAGGGAATGCTGTAGTCCGCCTCCAGCGGCACCAGCAGCATGCCCAGGGTGCGGGCACGCTGCGACTGGGCCTGGCGATGAAAGTTGAAGGATTCGATCGGCGACGCCGCGGCTTTGCGCGGTTTGCGGTCGATGCGGCGCGCGATGGCCTGCAGCAATTGGCGCGCATTCTGAAAGTCGCCGCGCCACAGCAGCGCGGTGCCCACGCTCGCCAGACGATAGGCCGCATCGGCCGTGATGCGGTCATCCGCGACCGTCACGCGCCTGGGCGCCGGCGCGCCGCTCTCGGCGCGCCAGCGGGCGGACCGGGACTCGTCGGCTTCAGTCCAGCTCACGTCAGAAACCATCATGTCAGGCACGGCGGGGATACCACGAATAGGGATGGGCGGCGCCCGGCGTCTGTTTCAAACAGACTCCAGGCAAAGAGAAGTATCTACAACTTTTCGTCGAGCGGATGCGTCATCAGAGCTTCGCGCTGCGCCCGCCGTCCACCGCCAGAATCTGCCCCGTCACGAAGTACGTGTCCATCGCGAAGAAGCGCACCGCCAGAGCGATGTCGTGGGGATCGCCGGCGCGCTTCAGCATGGTGTGCGAGATGATGCGCTGGCGCGAGACTTCGTCGAAATTCGAGTCGCCTTCGGGCCACATGATCGGCCCCGGGGCGATGCCGTTGACGCGCACTTCGGGCGCCAGTTCACGCGCCAGCGATTTGGTGAGCCCGACCAGGCCGGCCTTGGCGACGGAATAGACGACGTAGCTTTTCATCGGCCGCTCGGCGTGGATGTCGGTGATGTTGATGATGCAGCCGTGGCGCTTCTTGAGTTCGGGGGCGGCAGCCTGCGACAGGAACATGGGGGCCTTGAGGTTGGTGCCCATCAAGTCGGCCCAGTCCTTTTCGGTGATGTCGCCGACCGGGGTGGGATAGAAGCTCGACGCATTGTTGAGCAGAACGTCGAGGCCGCCGAAGGTGGCGACGGTCTGGTGGACCAGGCTGGGCAGCCCGCCAGTGTCGTGCAGGTCGGCCTGGATCAGCGCCACCGAATCGGCGCGGATGGCATTCAGTTCATCCTGCAGCGCGCGCGCCTCGGCCGCCGAGCTGCGGTAGTGGATCATCAGGTTGGCGCCTGCCGCATGCAGCAGGCGCGCCGATGCCGCGCCCACCCGCTTGGCCCCACCGGTAATCAATACGACTTTGCCTTGCATCGGGATTCGCCCTTATAGTCACTCGATTCTGGATTATCCAGCCATTCCGCATTATCCCTGAACTGCCCGACCCATGCTTCCCGCCCCCACCCCTGATGCCCTTGTCCACAGCCAGCGCGTCGCCGCGCATCTGCGCACGCTGATCGACGCGGCGGGCGGCTGGATTCCGTTCTCGCGTTACATGGAAGCGGCGCTCTATGCGCCCGGCCTCGGCTACTATGCCGCCGGGGCGATGAAGTTCGGCGCGGCCGGCGACTTTGTCACCGCGCCGGAACTGACGCCGCTGTTCGGCCGCACCCTGGCGCACGCGATTGCACCAGTGCTGGCGGAGACCGGCGGCGAGGTGCTGGAACTCGGCGCCGGCAGCGGGCGGCTGGCGGCGGATCTGCTGGGAGAGCTGGAACGGCTCGATGCGCTGCCCGCACGCTATTCGATTCTGGAAGTGAGTGCCGACCTGCGTCAGCGCCAACAGGAAATCCTTGCACGCGACTTGCCGCAGCTTGCCGGCCGGGTGCGGTGGCTGGACGCGCTGCCCGCGCATTTCAGCGGCGTCATCCTCGGCAACGAAGTGCTGGACGCGCTGCCGGCGGAGATGGTGCACTGGACGGAAAACGGCCCGCTTTCACACGGCGTGATCGTGGAAGGCGAGGCCTTCGCCTGGCAGGACCGCCCCATCGCCGACCCCGTGCTGCGCGCCCGCGCCGACGCGCTGGATCTCGCGCCCGGCTATGTCTCCGAAATCAACCTGACAGCCGATGCGCTGATCGCCTCGCTCGCGCAATGCCTGGATCGCGGCCTGATCCTGATGATCGACTACGGCTTTGTCGCCGCCGAGTACTACCACCCGCAGCGCCACATGGGCACGCTGCGCGCGCATTACCGCCACCACGCGCTGGACGATCCGTTCTACCTGCCGGGCTTGTGCGACCTCACCGCGCACGTCGACTTCAGCGCGGTGGCGCAGGCGGGAACGGCGGCCGGACTGGAACTCGCAGGCTACATCAGCCAGGCGGGTTTTCTGCTGAACAGCGGGCTGACCGAACTGCTGATGCAGACGTCGCCTGATGACGCGGCGGCGTATCTGCCGCAGGCCAATGCGGTGCAGCGGCTGGTGTCGCCCGCCGAGATGGGCGAGCTGTTCAAGGTGATCGGGTTCGGCAAGGGCGGCATCGCGCCAGTGGCCGGCTTCGCGCGCGGCGACCGCCGGCATTCGCTTTAAATTGTTGCCGCGATTAGTAGGGTGCACTCCGTGCACCTTCAGGCATCAATCGGTGCACGGAGTGCACCCTACCACCATGCCCAGCTACGCAAATAATCCGTCATTGCGGGCATCGAGACGCAATCCGGTCCTGGGTCCTGTACCCCGCAGCCCTTGGGCCTCCGCACGGACAAGGCTCACACCAGCGGCAGCTGCGCGTTCTCTTCCGGCGGCAGGCGGGTGACGCGCACGGCGTGCAGGCGGCGGCTGTCGGCGCGCAATATGCTGAACAGGAAGCCGTCGAACTGGACCGACTCGCCGCGCTTGGGCAGGTGGCCGAAGCGCGAGACGACGAGGCCGCCGACGGTGTCGAATTCCTCGTCTGAGAAATGCGCGCCGAGGCTCTGGTTGAAGTCCTCGATTTCGGTGCCGGCCTTGACGCGGAACACGCCTTCGTTCTCGCGGATGATGTTGTCCTCGGTTTCGTCGAAGTCGTATTCGTCCTCGATGTCGCCGACGATCTGCTCCAGCACGTCCTCGATCGTCACCAGCCCCGCCACGCCGCCATATTCGTCGACGACGATGGCGATGTGGTTGCGGTTGGAGCGGAATTCCTTCAGCAGCACGTTGAGCCGCTTCGATTCGGGAATGAACACGGCCGGGCGCAGCATGCCGCGGATGTCGCTGTCGGACTCCGCGTAGTGCCGCAGCAGGTCCTTCGCCAGCAGGATGCCGATGACGTCGTCGCGGTCCTTGTCGATGACCGGGAAGCGCGAGTGCGCGGTTTCGATGACACGGGGAATGAACACTTCGGGCGCATCGTTGATGTCGATGACGTCCATCTGCGCGCGCGGGATCATGATCTCGCCGACGCGCATTTCGGACACCTGCAGCACGCCCTCGATCATCGCCAGGGCGTCGGCATCCATCAGGTTGTTTTCGTAGGCGCCGTGCAGCAGTTCGATCAGCTGTTCACGGTCTTCGGGTTCGCGCATCAGCCAGTGGGAGATGCGCTCGAGCAAGCTCGGTTTGGGACTACTGTCGGACTCCATAAGGGGGGGTAACGGTCAGGAAGAATAGGGATTGGGGATGTGAAACTGCTTCAGTATAGCGATTTCGCGCGATTCCATGATTTCGGCCTCTGCCGGGTCGATATGGTCGTAGCCCTGCAGGTGCAGCACGCCGTGGATGGTCATGTGGGCGTAATGATGCTTCGCCGGCTTGCCCTGCTCGCGCGCCTCGCGCTCGACCACCGGCGCGCAGATCACGACGTCGCCGCCCAATATGCCGGGCGAAACTTCGCCATATTCGAAGGTCAGCACATTGGGCACGTAGGACTTGTCGCGGTAATCCCGATTGAGCGCCTGCGCCTCCTCGGCGTCGACGATGCGCACGCTGATCTCGGCCGGATGCTCCAGCGCGGCGGCGACCCAGCGGCGGACCTGCGCGCGGCCCGGCAGCGCGTCCGCGTCGCTGGCGAACTGCACCGACAGGCTGAATTCAGGCGCCACGTTTTTCGTTTTCCGCGCGGCGCGCGGCATAGGCGTCGACGATGCGGCCGACCAGCGGATGGCGCACCACATCTTCGGACAGGAAGTGGGTGAAGGCGATCCCGCGCACGTCGCCGAGCACCTCGACTGCATCCATCAGGCCGGATTTGATGTGCTTGGGCAGGTCGATCTGCGTCGGGTCGCCGGTCACCACCGCGCGCGCGCCGAAACCGATGCGGGTGAGGAACATCTGCATCTGCTCGGCCGTGGTGTTCTGCGCCTCGTCGAGAATGATGAAGGCGTGATTCAGCGTGCGCCCGCGCATGAAGGCGAGCGGCGCCACCTCGATGGCGTGGCGTTCGATCAGCCTCGTGACCTTGTCGAAGCCCATCAGGTCGTACAGCGCGTCGTACAGCGGGCGCAGGTAGGGATCGACCTTCTGCGTCAGGTCGCCCGGCAGGAAGCCGAGCCGCTCGCCGGCTTCCACCGCCGGGCGCGTCAGCACCAGGCGCTTGACCTGCTCGCGCTCCAGCGCGTCGACCGCGCAGGCGACGGCCAGGTAGGTCTTGCCGGTGCCGGCCGGACCGACGCCGAAGGTGATGTCGTGGCTGCGGATCTGCTCGATGTAATCGCCCTGGCGCGGGGTGCGCGCGCGCAGGTCGGCGCGGCGGGTGCGCAGCGCGGGACCTTCCTCGTCGGCGCGGCCGCGGGTGATTTCGACCAGGCCGAGCTGGATGTCGTCGAGGGAGAGCGTATCGTGCGCGCGGTTGTAGAAGTGCTCGATCGCGGTTGCGCCTTTTTCGGCCTGCGCGGCGTCGCCGCTGACGCGAAAGCTGGCGCCGCGGCGGCCGATGGTGACGTCGAACGCCGCCTCGATCTGCCGCAGGTTCTCGTCCATCGGCCCGCACAGGTTGGCCAGGCGTCGGTTGTCTTCCGGGGCCAGCCGCAATTCAACGATATCGGTTTTCAAGCGGTTTCGCTTTCGGTGATGGCGACCTCGCCGCGCAAGCTGTGCGGCAAAGCCTGGGTGATGGTGACGTCGACGAAGCAGCCGATCAGGCGCGGCTGGCCGGCGAAGTTGACGATGCGGTTGTTGCCGGTGCGGCCGGCGAGTTCTTCCGCGTTTTTGCGGGCGTGGCCTTCGACCAATACTCGTTGTCGAGTGCCGACCATGGCCTGGTTCACCGCCTGCGCCTGCGCCTCGATCTGCGCCTGCAGCTTCATCAGGCGCTGCGTTTTCAGCGCGGCCGGCACGTCGTCCGGGTAGTCCGACGCCGGGGTGCCGGGACGCTTGCTGTAGATGAAGGAGAAGCTGGCGTCGAAATCGAGCTCCTGGATCAGCATCATCGTCGCCTCGAAATCGGCCTCGGTCTCGCCCGGAAAGCCGACGATGAAATCCGACGACAGACACAGGTCGGGACGCTGCTCGCGCAGTTTGCGCACGATCGATTTGAATTCGAGCACGCTGTGGCCGCGCTTCATCGCCGCCAGGATGCGGTCGGAACCGGACTGCACCGGCAGGTGCAGATGCGACACCAGCTTCGGCAGGCGGCCGTAGGCCTCGATCAGCCGCTGCGTCATCTCGCGCGGGTGGCTGGTGGTGTAGCGGATGCGCTCGATGCCGGGAATCTCGTGCACCATTTCCAGCAGGAACGCGAGGTCGGCGGTGCCGCCCTCTTCCAGCGCGCCCTGGTAGGCGTTGACGTTCTGCCCCAGCAGGGTGACTTCCTTCACGCCGCGCCCGGCAAGGTCGGCGACCTCGGCGATGACGTCGTCGAACGGGCGCGAGACTTCCTCGCCGCGCGTGTAGGGCACGACGCAAAAGGTGCAGTTCTTGGAACAGCCTTCCTTGATCTCCACGATGGCCGACGCGCCTTCGACGCGCGCGGGCGGCAGGTGGTCGAACTTCTCGATTTCGGGAAAGCTGATGTCGACCTGCGAGCGGCCGGTCGCGCGGCGTTGAGCGATCAGCTCGGGCAGGCGGTGCAGCGTCTGCGGGCCGAACACCACGTCGACGAAGGGCGCCCGCGCCACGATCGCCGCGCCTTCCTGCGACGCTACGCAGCCGCCGACGCCGATGATGAGCCTGGGATTGGCCTGCTTGAGATGGCGCACCCGGCCGAGTTCGTGGAACACCTTTTCCTGCGCCTTTTCGCGCACCGAGCAGGTGTTGAACAGGATGACGTCGGCATCTTCCGGCGTGTCGGTCGGGGTCAGACCTTCGGACAGATTGAGCACGTCGGCCATCTTGTCCGAGTCGTACTCGTTCATCTGACAGCCGAAGGTTTTGATGTAGATTTTTTTCATGGGGGGCGCCGGGACAGTGAATAGACTGGGGGCTGGGATTTCGCCGTGGCCTTTGATTCAAGCGGCGACGAAAAGGAATCTGGTGGTGATGAGTGGACTTGAACCACCGACCCCCGGATTATGAATCCGATGCTCTAACCGACTGAGCTACATCACCTTGGGGACAGCTTTCCCGGCAGAGGACGGCCGAAAAGGGGCGCATTTTAGCTGGGTTGGCGACTCCTTGTCAAAAAGCCCTTATGCCCAATTGTCGAGTTTCAGTCCCTCGACTCGTTCAAACTCACGCATATTGTTCGTAACCAGCGTACACCCCAAACTCAGCGCATGCGCCGCGATTTGCATATCCAGCGCGCCGATCGTCTTGCCCTGGCTTTCCAGCACGGTGCGCACACGCGCGTAATGCCACAAGACGGCTTCATCCAGGGGCAACACTTCAAGCGGCGCCAGGAATTTTTCCAGCGCCAGCCTGTTGCGCGCGGAGCCGCTCTTTTCCACTCCATAAGCCAATTCAAGCGCAGTGACGACGGAAACGCCTATATCCCCCGCACTGCAATCGTGAAACCGCGCCAGCACCGAAGGCGGGCGGTGATTGATGAGGTAGATGCAGATATTGGTATCCAGCAAATACCTCACGGCTTGATCGCTTCCCGTGCCGCCTGATCCTGCGCCCCGCGCACCATCTCAAAGCCCGGCTCGAACTCGTTCAGCGCCTCCTCGAGAATTCCCCAAGGGTTGTCCTTGGGGAGCAGCAGCACGCCGCCGCCGAAATGCTTAACCACCACTTCGGTACCTTCGAAGCGGTAGGCGCGCGGCAAACGCACCGCCTGACTGCGGCCTGTTACAAATAATTTTGCGGTTTCCATCGCGCCCTCCTCTGGCGATACATATCACCAGTATCTACCATGCTTTGCACAAAGGCTACCCCTCATCCACCAAACAGATTTACTGCGGCCGCAGCTTCGCCAGTTCGTCGAGCAGGCTGATCAGCAACTCGCGCCCCAGCGGCCCCATCCCGGCAACCAGCTGGTCGGCGTCGCGCTCGCCGTTGACCAGCCGGCGCATGCGCCCGCCCAGCAAGGCCATGTCACCGCCCGCCTTCATCATCTGCTCAGCCATGTTGGCGAGCACTGACATCGCCTGCGCGTCGCCGCGCGCCGAGGCATCGATCAGCGCGGCCAGGCCGGGGGCGGCGCCGCTGCCGTCCGGCTGGGCATTCAGCGGCGGCAGGGTGGCGGGGTTGTCGAGGCCGCGCAGGATGGCGTCGAGCAGGATGCTGTCTTCCTCGTCCAGCCCCAGTTTGATCGAGGGGTCGCGACGGCCGTTGACGACGTGGCGCAGCGCGCCGACCAGCCGCGGCCAGCCGGCCTGCTCGGCGGCATCGAGCTGCTTCATCAGGTCGGGCAGCTGGCTGCGGTCGCGCAGCGCGTTGACGACGGCGTGGATGAAGGCTGCGTGAACGTGCAGGACTTGGTCGACGGCGGAGGGGAGTTGGGCCATGGCAGGGGTCAGGGGTCAGGGGTCAGGGGTCAGGGGTCAGGGGTCAGGCAAATTGTCGGGGGCTTGGGCCGGGTTGGCAACCGCCGGCCGGGTCGGCACCTTTTCGATATTCCAGCGGGCGGCAGCCCACGCCAGCAGTTCGGCCGGTTCGGCGTCCGCCAGCTCGGCGGGGGGCGGGTGGCCGAGGGCGGCGAGGGCCTGCGCCAGCACGGCGCTCCGCCCGGTTCCGGGCAGGGCGGGGGCCAGGGTCTGCTTGGACAGCTTTTGCCCGGCGGCGTTGGTGATGAGCGGGACATGGGCATAGCTCGGCGTCGGCAGGCCCAACAAGGTTTGCAGATAAATCTGGCGCGGGGTGTTCCACAACAGGTCGGCGCCGCGCACGACGTGGGTGATGCCCTGGAACGCGTCGTCGACCACCACCGCCAGCTGGTAGGCGAACAGGCCGTCGGCGCGCCTGACGATGAAGTCGCCGACCTCATGCGCCAGGTTTTGCTGCAGGTCGCCGTGGATGCGGTCGTGGAAGCGGGTATTCACATCCGGCACGCGTACCCGCCAGGCACGGGCGACCGCACCGGCCGGCAAACCATTGCGGCAGGTGCCGGGGTAGAGAATCTCGCCCTCGCGGTTGCGTGGCGCCTGCGCGAGCTGGCTGCGGGTGCAGGCGCAGGGGTAGGCCGCGCCGCTTTCCTTCAAGGCGTCGAGCGCCTCGGCATAGGCGTCGTCGCGCTGCGACTGCACCAGCACCGCGCCGTCCCAGGCGAGGCCATAGGCTTCCAGCTGGCGCAGGATGATGTCGGCCGCGCCGGGCTCGCAGCGCGGCCGGTCGAGGTCTTCCATTCGCACGAGCCAGCGCCCGCCCGCCGCGCGGGCGTCGAGCCAGCTCGCCACCGCGGCGACGAGCGAGCCGAAGTGCAGGGGGCCGGAGGGGGACGGCGCAAAGCGCCCGACATAGGGTGCGGAGTTCACCCGGCAATTATGCCGCGCGTGGCTTTATCCTGCTGCGGCGCCGATGAACGGCAAGCGGGCTACAGGATAATGGCCGCGAAAAAAACACCGGCCAGCAGCAAGGCCGCGGATTCGCACCACTCGATGCCCGCACCCAGGATGTCGCCGCTTTGTCCGCCAAGCTTGAGCCGCACCCAGCCCCCCCAGAGGAGGGCCGGGACCAACGCGGCGAAAGCAAACGGCGAAGCTGCGCTGATTGTCGCCAGGGCCAGGCCGCCCGCGATCCAGCCCGCACGGTTGCCGGACCGGGAAAGCCGTTCCCCCAGGCCCGGTTTCAGCGGCGGCAGCAAGAGCGCCCAGCCGGCCGCGGACCAGCGCGCCCAAGCCGGGATCAGCACCAGCACCAGCCACGGCAGTTCGAGCGTGAGCAGCCAGTGCAGCAGCACCAGCTTGGCTGTCAGCTGCAGCACCAGCGCGATGACGCCGAAGCTGCCGACATGCGGATCGGCCAGCACGGCGAGAAAGCGCGCGGGGTCGCGGTGCGCCGCGCCCAGCGCGTCCGCGGTGTCGGCGAGGCCGTCGAGATGGAGGCCGCTGGTGATCCAGGCCCACGTCGCAACGCCGGCCAGCGCGCCCAGCCACGGATCGAGCGCCGCCCCCAGGGCGGCGGCCAGCGCCACCGCCGCCCCCACCACCAGCCCGGCCGCCGGGAACCACGCCAGCGCGCGCGCGAATTCGGCGGGCTGATAATCGCGCACCGCGGGCAGCGGCAGCCGCGTCAGGAAACCGAGGGCGAGGATCAGTCCGCGCATCGCAAGGCCGTCAAAAGCGGCGGCGCCCCGGCCAGCCACGACAGCACGAAGCCGGAGCCGGGGGTCAGCGCCACCCGCGCGCGGTGGCTGTCGGCCAGGCCCAGCACGCGCGCCAGCACCGCGCGCATCGCGCCGGCGTGGGTGATGACGAGCGTGGGCGCGCGGGCGCTCTCGCCCAGCCGGCCCAGCGCCGCGTTCACCCGCGCATCCAGCGCGTCCAGCGTTTCGCCGCCGGGCGGCGCGTGGCGGCGCGGATCGCGCACGAAGGCCGCATGAAAATCAGCATCGCGCGCGGCGGCTTCATCCGGCCGCAGGTCTTCCCAGGCGCCGAAATCGAGTTCGCGCCAGTCGGCATCGACGCTGCAAGCGATCCCCCGCTCGGCGGCGGCTTCGCGCGCGAAATCGAGACAGCGCCGCGCCGGACTGCTCACGATCGCGCCCCAGGCCGGCATCGCCGCAAGCGCTGCGTGCATTCGTTCCCGGCCGCGCGGGGTGAGCGGCGCATCGCTGCGCCCGCGGTACACATGCGCCGCGCCCGCCACCTCGCCGTGACGCAGAAAGCCGAGCAGCACCGGCTCAGCGGCGGGTTTAACCATTACTGGCCACCCCGGCTTCGGCAAAAGTCGCCATGCCCGCATGCAGCGCGCACGCCAGCCGCAGCAGCGGGATGGCCGCCGCCGCCCCGCTGGCTTCGCCCAGCCGCATGTCGAGCGCAAGCAGCGGCTGCGCATCGAGCGCGTGCAAAATGGCGGCGTGGCCGGACTCGGCGGAGGCGTGGGCAAACAGCATCCAGTCGCGCGCGCCAGGGTTCAGGCGCACCGCCAGCAGCGCCGCCGCGCTGCAGATGAAGCCATCCACCAGCACCGGCACCCCCGCCTGCGCCGCCGCCAGATAGGCGCCTGCCAGCGCGCCGATCTCGAAGCCGCCGACCGCGCACAGCGCCTGCAGCGGGTCGGGCGACGCCGCCGCCAGGCCGTGCAGCGCCAGCGCGCGGTCGATGAGCGCCGCCTTGCGCGCCACGCCGGCGCGGTCGATTCCGGTGCCCGCGCCGGCCAGCGCCGCGCCCGACAGCCCAAGCAGCGCGCACGCCAGCGCCGCAGCCGTGGTGGTGTTGGCAATGCCCATTTCGCCGCCGATGAAGAGGTCCGCGCCGCCGGCCTGGGCGCGGGCGCAGGCCGCCGCCCCGGCATCGAGCGATGCGTGCGCCTGCGCCGCACGCATCGCGGGCTGCCGGCAGAAGTTGGCGGTGCAGCACCCCACCTGCGCCTGAATCACGCCCGCCACCGGCGAGGGGGCGAGCGTGCCGACGTCGATCACTTCCAGCGTCGCCCCGGCTTCGCGCGCGAGCACGCTGATGGCCGCGCCGCCGCCGACGAAGTTGGCGAGCATTTGCTGGGTGACGGCCTGCGGAAACGCCGACACGCCCTCCGCGGCAACGCCGTGGTCGGCGGCAAAAATGCTGATCCACGGCTGCTGGATGCGCGGCAGCGCCCTGCCCTGCATCGCGGCGAGGGTGACAGCCAGCGTTTCCAGCTGTCCCAGGCTGCCGGCTGGCTTGGTGAGTTGCGCCTGGCGCGCCAGCGCGGCAGCGCGCGCGGCCTCGTCCAGCGGTTTGGCGGCGGCATGGGGGTTCATTGTGGGTTTCCTTTCAGGATGAGCGGCAGGCCGGCGGCCACGAACACCACTTCGTCGGCAAGCCGGGCGATGTCCTGGTTCAGCCAGCCGGCCTCGTCGACGAAACGGCGCGTGAGCTCGCCCAGCGGAACGATGCCGAGCCCGGTTTCGTTGCCGACCAGGATCAGCTCGTCGTCGCGGCGCGCGACCAAGGCGGCGAGCAGCGCGGCGCGCGCGCCGTCGAACGCGGCGGGGTCCGGCTGGCACAGGCAGTTGGTCAGCCACAGCGTGAGGCAATCGACGACGATGCAGCCCGCCTCCGCCGCGCGGATCGCGCCGGCGAGGTCCAATGGCGCCTCGATCGCGGTCCAGTGCGGCGGGCGCTCGGCCTGGTGGCGCGCGATGCGGGCAGCCATTTCGGCGTCGTGCGCCTGGGCGGTGGCGATGAAGGAAACGGGCTTGCCGGTGGCTTCGGCGCGTTGCAGGGCGAGGCGGCTTTTGCCGCTGCGCGCGCCGCCGAGGATCAGCGTCAGCATGGCGCGAGCCCCAGCAGGCCGCGTAGCGCGTGGGTATCGAGATGGGCCTCCACCGCATCGGCCAGGCGGTCGATGGCGGCGTCGCGCAGCGCGGCGATGTCGGGGCTGGCGGCGCCGCGCAGGCCCGCCCATGCCAGCAGCGCATCGGCCGCGGCGGGGGTGTCGAACAGCCCGTGCAGGTAGGTGCCGCGCACCTGGCCGTCGTTCGACATCGCGCCGTCGGGGCGGCCGTCGAGCCAGCACAAGGGGTGCGCGAGCGCCGCGCCGCTGCTCACCCCGGCATGGATTTCGTAGCCCGCCACCGGCGTCGCGCCGTCGGCCAGCGTGCCCGCGACGTTGCGCAGCTGCTTGCCGCCGGCGAGCGTGGTTTCGAAGTCGAGCCAGCCGAAGCCGGGACTGCTGCCCGGCTCGCCTTCGATGCCCGCCGGGTCGTGCAGGGCGCGCCCCAGCATCTGGAAGCCGCCACAGATGCCGAGCAGCTTGCCGCCGTAGCGCAGATGGCGCTCCAGCGCGGCATCCCAGCCGTGGGCGGCGAGCGCGGCGCGGTCGGTGCGCACGGTTTTCGAGCCCGGCAGGATGACCAGATCGGCGGGCGGCAGCGGCTGGTCCAGCGCGACAAACTGCAGGTCCACCTGCGGATGGGTGCGCAGCGGGTCGAAGTCGGTGTGATTGGAAATGTGCGGCAGCACCGGCACCACCACGCGCAGCGCAACGGCCGGGGCCGGCGCCGACGCGGCGGGCAACGCGTCCTCGGCTTCGAGGTGCAGGCCGTGCAGGTAGGGCAGCACGCCGAGCACCGGCTTGCCGGTTTTCGCTTCGAGCCAGTCGAGCCCCGACTGCAGCAGCGCAAGATCGCCGCGAAAGCGGTTGATGACGAAGCCCTTGACGCGCGCCTGCTCGGTCTCGGACAGCAAAGCCAGCGTGCCAACCAGATGCGCGAACACGCCGCCGCGGTCGATGTCGGCGACCAGGATCACCGGGCAGTCGGCGGCCTCGGCAAATCCCATGTTGGCGATGTCGTTGGCGCGCAGATTGATTTCCGCCGGGCTGCCCGCGCCTTCGACGATGACGGCGTCGTGCCGCGCCGCCAGCCGGTGGTAGGAGTCGAACACCGCCGCGCGCGCCGTCGCCTTGTAGGCGTGGTAATCCAGCGCGTGCATGTTGCCGATGGCGTGCCCCTGGACGATGACCTGCGCGCCGGTGTCGGAGTTGGGCTTCAGCAGCACCGGGTTCATGTCGGTATGCGGCGGCAATCCGCTTGCCTGGGCCTGCACCGCCTGCGCCCGTCCGATCTCGCCGCCGTCGGCGGTCACCGCGCTGTTCAACGCCATGTTCTGCGGCTTGAACGGCGCCACGCTCACCCCCTGCCGCGCCAGCCAGCGGCACAGCGCCGTCACCAGCGCGCTTTTGCCGGCGTCGGACGTGCAGCCCTGCACCATCAGGGTAGTCATGACGCCAATGCCGCGGCGAGCCGCGCCCAGTCGGATTCGTGGTGCGGCAGCCCGAAGCGCAGGCTGGACGGATCGGCGAACAGGCGGATCAGAATGCCCTGCCGCGCCAGGCGCTCGTGCCAGGCGGCGGCGTCTGCGGTGCGCACCCACTGGAACAGCGCGGTGCCGCCCGCCGGCGTCAATCCGCGGCTGCGCAGCAGGCCGGCCAGACGCGCGCCAGCTTCCAGCAGGGCCGGACGCGCGGACTGCTGCCAGGCGGTGTCGGCCAGCGCGGCGCGCGCCACCCAGCGCGACGGCGCGCTCACGGCCCACGGCCCCAGCCGGACCTCCAGCGCATCAAGCAGGGCCGGGGCGGCCAGCACGAAGCCGACGCGCGCGCCGGCCAAGCCGAAAAACTTGCCCAGGCTGCGCAACACAATGAGGCCCGGACGCGGACACAGCCCGGCCAGGCTGGCCTCGGGCGTGGCGTCGATGAAGGCCTCGTCCACCAGCAGCCAGCCACCGCGCGACGCCAGTTCGGCGTGCCAGTCGAGCAGCTCGGCGCGGTGATAGGTCTGTCCGCCGGGATTGTTGGGATGAACCAGCACCAGCACTTCGAGCGTCTCCACCCCCTGCTCCGGCTGCCAGGCCGTCACCGCATGCCCGGCGGCGCGCCAGGCGTGGGCATGCTCGGCATAGGCCGGATGCGGCACGCCGACCCGGCTGGCCGCGCGCAACCGGGGCAAGACCTGGATCACCGCTTGCGAACCGGCCACCGGTAATACGTCGCTGCAACCGTAATACGCGGCTGCGGCCGACACCAGACCATCCTCGGCTTCGGGAAGCCGCTGCCACGCCTCGGGTGGAATCGGCGGCACCGGCCAGCCGGCCGGGTTGATGCCGGTGGACAAATCCAGCCAATCGCCTGGATCGATGCCGTAGCGCGTGGCCGCAGCCAGCAATCTGCCGCCGTGTTCAAGCATGGTCGACACCCCCTGCGATCAGCGCGGCCACGGCGAGCGCCGCCAGCCACAGCAACACGCTGTGGCGTACCAGCTTGAGGGCGCGCGCGATGTCGCCACCCTGCGGCGCCGCACCCTGCCCCAGCGCGGGGCGGGCTTCCATCTGCCCGTGATATATCGCCGCGCCGCCCAGGCGCACGCCCAAAGCGCCCGCGCCGGCAGCCATCACCGGTCCGGCGTTGGGGCTGTCCCACGCCGGCGCCTGCACGCGCCAGCACGCCAGCGCCACTCGGGTGCGGCCCAACAGCGCATAGCTCAACGCGGTCAGCCGCGCCGGCACAAAGTTGAGGACGTCGTCGAGCCGTGCCGCCGCCCAGCCGAAGCTTAGATAGCGCGGCGTTTTGTAGCCCCACATGGCATCCAGCGTATTGACCAGCCGGTAGCCCAGCGCGCCCGCGGCGCCGGCGACGAGGAACCAGAATAGCGCGCCGAACACGGCGTCGTTGCCGTTTTCCAGCACCGACTCGACCGTCGCGCGCGACACCCCTTCGGCATCGAGTGCGGCGGTACCGCGGCTCACCATCATCGAAACGCCCGCGCGCGCGGCGTCCAGGTCGTCGCGCGCCAGCGCGGCCGCCACCGGCTCGGCATGGCGGTGCAGACTTTGCAGACCGATCGCGGCATACAGCACGAGCGCGCTGAACAGCGCGCCCACGACCGGCTGCTGCTGCAGCCACCACGCAAGCGCGACGCCCGGCACCACCAGCAGCGCCAGCGCCGCCGCACCGTGCAGCCGCCGCCCGTGCCCGCCGGGATTAAGCCGCGCTTCCAGCCCTGCCGCCAGCCGCCCGAATCCCGCCAGCGGATGAAACCGGCGCGGCTCGCCGAGAAACGCATCGAGCAACAGCGCCGCGCCGGCGAGGAGCGCGCTCAGGACTGCCCCCGGCGGTTCTCGAACAGGCGGTCGGCGACGGCGCGGCGGCTCACAGGTCGATGCCGCGCTGCGCCTTGACGCCGGCGCGGAACGCGTGTTTTTCGTCAGCGATGACCGACACCGTGTCGGCCAGCTCGATCAGGGTGTGCGGCGCGGCGCGCCCGGTGACGACGACGTGCTGCATCGCCGGCCGGTGGGCCAGCGCGTCGAGCACGACGTCGGCATCGAGGTAGCCGTAGCTCAGGAGATACGTCAGCTCGTCCAGCACCACCAGCTGGTACGACGGGTCGGCCAGCATGCGCGCGGCAATCGCCCAGCCGCGCTCCGCGGCGGCGATGTCCTGCTCGCGGTTTTGCGTGTCCCAGGTGAAGCCGTCGCCGGTGACGTGCCACTCGACGCCGGGCTGGCGACCGAAAAAGGCCTCCTCGCCGGTGTCGGTGCGGCTCTTGATGAACTGCACCACGCC